>JBARAK010000216.1:0-18141 GCA_049791955.1 Caulobacteraceae bacterium | reverse complement strand
CTCTGTATCAGACGCTTCGGAGAGTGAAGCGGGCGTGCAGGCCGTCGCCCAGGCGAACGTCTCGGGCCGTTCGGGTTCGGACGGCGGCGACGACGCGCCTGACAATTCAAATACCGGGGATGGCGGGGCGGGCGCTTCATCTTCCGCGTCTTCATCTTCCGCGTCTTCCGGCGGCGGGGATGCACAGATCTTCGGTTTCGCCCCGGTCCCTCTTGGCTTCGCCACGGATCCGGACGCCTCCACCCCCGACGCGACGTCGACAAGCGCCACCGCGGCCGACCTTGGCTCCCAGATGGCGTCACGGGTTTCGTCGGGGAGCAGTTCGTTCCAGCTCCAGCTGAATCCGAATGGGCTTGGCCAGGTGACGGTGACGGTCCAGATCGGCGCCGACCGTCAGCTGACCGCATCGCTCGCCTTCGATCACCCCGAGTCCGCCAGCGCGCTCAGCGCCCACTCCGGAGAGCTGCAAAAGGCCCTGGAGCAGTCGGGCTTCACCGTCGGAAGCGGCGGCTTCACCTTCACGGTCCACCACGCCGATTCCACGCCGCAGTCGGCCGATCGTTCCGGCGGCCAGACCTCCGGAGGGTTCACGCCCGGCGGTCAGAATTTCGGCGATTCATCCGAATCAAGCCGGGGAGGCAACGTCCCCATGCGCCTTGCGCGCGGGGCGTTCGTTTCCAGCGACAATCTCCAGGACCCCGTGACGCCCCGTGCGTGGGGCCAGGGCGGAGCCGATTCCCGGCTCGATATCCGAATCTGAGGAGTCATTGATGACCAACAGTGTCTCCAATTTCGTCAGTAACGAGCAGGCTCCGCAGTCGCAGGTCGCCACGACGGGCAGCAATGCCTCGGGCACGGCTGGAGATCTGGCGACCGGCGCCTCGAACCTGAGCACGTCCTATCAGACCTTTCTGACCCTGCTGACGACGCAGCTTCAGAACCAGGACCCGACTACGCCGATGGATCCCAACGCCTTCACCTCCGAACTGGTGGAGATGACGGGGGTGCAGCAGCAGTTGCTTACCAATCAGCTTCTGCAGCAGCTCACCAACAACGTCTCCAATTCGGTGAATCTGATCGGCAAGACAGTCACGGCGGACAGTACAGCAGCCAACCTGACCGACGGCAGCGCGGTCTGGCACTACGGCCTGCCGTCGGCGGCGGCGTCGGCGGAAGTGACGGTGACCAATTCCACGGGTCAGGTCGTGTTCAACGGTCCAGCGCCGAGCCTGACCTCCGGCGACAACACCTTCACCTGGAACGGCAAGGACAGCAGCGGCGTGCAGCAGCCGGACGGGGTCTACACCCTCGCGGTCTCGGCCGAGGATTCGACCGGCGCCTCTCTGAAGACGCTCATCTCCGTCACTGGCGTTGCGACGTCGGTCCAGACCCTGAACGGTTCGGACCTGATCACCATCGGCAACACCGCGGTGCCGGTCAGTTCCATCACCAACGTCACCGATCCTGCCAGCTCCGGCAGCTCCGGCACTTCCGACAACACGTCCGGATCATGAACCGGCATATCGACCCCCACTCCGGGGATTGTTTCAAAGGGACTGAACCATGAGCATCAACAGCGCCCTTCTTGCAGGCGTGTCCGGCCTGGTCGCCAATTCTTCCGCCCTGGCGGCGATCTCGAACAACATCGCGAACGCCAACACCGTCGGATACAAGACGCTCGACACCAACTTCTCCGACATCGTCGCCAATTCCGGAGTCACCGGCGACTTTGACGCCGGAGGCGTGCAGGCGCAGACACAGCAGCTCGTCACCCAGCAGGGTCAGACCGAGCAGACGACCTCCAGCACCGACCTGAGTATCGTTGGGCAGGGTTTCTTCGTGGTCACGGGCACCCCCGACCCCACCCTGACCGATCCCCGGGACTTTACGCGCGCCGGGTCGTTCACCGTGGACGCCAACGGCAACCTCGAAAACGCAGCGGGCCTGTTCCTTCAAGGCTGGCCGGTGAATCCGGACGGTTCGGTGACGGTCAACCCATCCGACCTCAACTCGCTCCAGACCATCAACGTCGGCAATGTCGGCGGCGCGGTGGCGCCCACCACCCAGGTGCAGCTGAACGCCAACCTCAACGCCCAGGGAACCGTCTCCGCGGCGGCTGCCGCGGTGGGCGAGGCCAATCCTCCCACCCCGCCCGTCGCTTACAATGCCGCCACCAACAACATGGCGTCCTTCGACGCGACCACAGGGACTGGCGTACAGCCCGACCTGACCATCCAGATCCCCATTTCGGACAGCCAGGGCGGTCAGCACACGCTGCAGCTCGACCTGCTGAAGAGCTCCACCGCCAACACCTGGTACGGCGAGCTGGTGGCGGTGCCCGCGAGCGATGTCCAGGAGGGTTCGGGTCTGGTGGATGGCCAGATCGCCACCGGCACCGTGACGTTCAACTCCGACGGCAGCATCGACATGGGCACCTCGACGTTGTTCAAAAGCATCACCCCCGCGGGCGCCACGTCCCCGACCATCAGCATCGGGGCCTCCTCCACCACGCCAGGCGCGAACCAAGTCTCCTGGGCCAGCAACCTTGGCATCGGAGCGCAGAGCATAGCTTTGAGCGTGAATACGCCGCCCGGAGGGATCACTCAGTTGGCCGGGGAATCACAGACCGAGTCGGTGAACACCAACGGCACCCAGTTCGGCAACCTCACCGGGGTCACCATCAGCGCGAGCGGCTTCGTCACCGCCACCTACGACAATGGCGTCACGCGCAACATCGCGCAGGTGGCCATCGCCACCTTCCCGAATGCGGATGGCCTGACGTCGGTGTCCGGCGACGCCTACCAAGTGTCGACCGCTAGCGGCACCTTCAACCTCAAGGAGCCCGGAGACGGGGGCGCGGGATCGCTGCAATCCCAGACCCTGGAAGCCTCCACCGTCGATCTCAGCCAGCAGTTCGCCGGCCTGATTACGACGCAGCAGGCGTACTCTGCGTCAGCAAAGATCCTGACGACCGCAGATCAGATGCTACAGGCGCTGATAAACATACAGCAGTGAGTGAGGGTATTAACGAGTTTCCTGGCGCAAGCCCAATATTAACGAATCTGTGCCAGAAAGAGACATCGAAATTATGCTCTTGTTTACTAATGGTATTAAGCGGACGTTATGCCACGCGCGCTATCGTCCCTGCCGTAAGTGATCGGAAGGGCGCAAGTGATGCTACAAGCGCAGAAGCTGGACAAGCAGGGCGAACGTTACGTCATCGGCCCCACTGGCACGCGTCTGACGCTGGAGGACTTGCCCCCGGCGGATACGCAGCGTTGGGTCATCCGCCGCAAGGCGGAAGTGGTCGCCGCTGTGCGGGGCGGGTTGCTTTCGCTGGAAGACGCGTGCGAACGCTACAAGCTTACCAGCGAGGAATTCGCCGGGTGGCAGCAGGCGATCGACCGTCATGGCCTAGCGGGCCTGCGGACGACGCGCATACAACAATACCGCTAAGCCGGTTCACGCCGTGAAATCGCAGCCGGCCCTGGAGACGGGGCCGGCTGTTTTCGTTGAATGACCGCCGGGAACGGCTACCGGGTTTCGGTCTGAAGGTCAGATCCGTTCAGGCGAGGGCTTCGAACTCGTCGACCAGCCGTTCCAGCCGTGCGCAGCCTTCCGCCCAGAACGACTTCTGACGGGGATCCATGTGGAAGGGCGCAAGCGCCTCCACGTAGGTCTTGGTGCCCCCGGCGGCGAGCAGGGCCTCATAAAGCGGGGCGAAGGCTTTCGGATCGCTCCGACGCCTCTCCATCAGCGCCGACACCAGCAGGTCTCCGAAGGCGTAGGCGTAGACGTAGAACGGCGCGTGTACGAAGTGGCTGACGTAGGTCCAGTACTGCTCGTAACCAGCGTTGAGCTTCACCGCCGGACCCAGGCTCTCGCCCATGACGTCGAGCCACAGGGCGCCGATCTGTTCCGCTGACAGCTCGCCCTGAACGCGCTCGGCGTGGAAGCGGGTCTCGAAGCGGTGGAAAGCGATCTGCCGGAAGACGGTGTTGAGCCCGTCCTCGATCCGGCCAGCCAGCAAGGCGCGCCGCTCTTCCCGCGTGGCTTCGCCGAGCAGGCGTTCGAACACCAGTCCCTCGCCGAAGATGGAGGCGGTCTCCGCCATGGTCAGGGGCGTGTCCGAGAGCAGGGTGCCCAGCGGGGCGGCGAGGGTCTGGTGCACCGCGTGGCCGAGTTCGTGCGCCAGGGTCAGCACGTCCCGGCGCTCGCCCATGAAGTTCATGAACACATAGGGGTGCTTTTCCGAGCAGACCGGATGCGAATAGGCGCCTGACGCCTTGCCGGGCCGCGGGCGTGCGTCGATCCAGGGATTGTCGAAGAACCGTTGGGCCTTGTCCGCGAAGGCGGGCGCCAAGTCGCGGAACGCTTCCAGCACGATCGTCTGGGCCTCACTCCAGCTATAGCGACGCTGCGGGCCCTCGCCGAGCGGCGCGTTACGATCCCAGTAGTCCAGCGTCTCCTTGCCAAGCGCCTTGGCCTTGAGCGCGTAGTAGCGATGCGACACGCGCGGATAGGCGTCCACGACCGCCGCCTCCAGGGCGTCCACCGCATCGGCGTCCACCTCGTTGGCCAGGTGGCGGGGCTGGGCCGGATCGGAGAACTTGCGCCAGCGATCCTCGACCTGCTTCTCGAAGGCGACGGTGTTGAGGCAAAGGCTCTGCACCGGCGCGATCGCCGCCAGCGAAGCCGCCAGGCCCTCGGCGGCGGAACGGCGTCGGGTCGGCAGCGGATCGGACAGCCGGTTCAGCGTCTCGGCCAGGGTCAGGGTCTCGCCTTCGACGGTGGTCGCCAGGCGGGCCAGGGTCTCGTCGTAAAGGCGGGTCCAGTTCGCCACCGCCGGGCTGCGATCCACGAGCAACCGCTCCAGATCGGAGCTCAGTTCATGTTCGCGCACCAAGCGGACCCGGCGAATCCATGGACGCCATTTGGCGGCGGCGGGATTGGCCTTGAGGGCGCTTTCGATCTCCCAGTCCTCGAGCTGGTTCAGCTCGAGCGTCAGGAAGACGGTGTCGGCGGAGATGGCGGCCTGGCGGGCGCGCAGGTCGCTTTCGAACTTGGCCCAGGCCGGATCGTCGCGTGCGGTCGAGGCGGCCAGTCCGGCGTAGGCGGCTGGCGCGCATAGCAGGTCGGTGAAGCGTTCCGTCAGCGTCATCGCCTGATTGATCAGAAGGCCCAGCCGCTCGGCGTTGGCGCGGGCGGCCACGAAGGCGCCCCTGAGCTTGACCAATTCATCCACCGCCGCGCGGGCGGCCTTCAGGTCAGCTTCGATGGCCGGGTCGGCCACGCCTTGGTAAAGGTCCGTCAGGCTCCACTCAGGGGCGTCTGCAGACAGCGGCTCGGGGGCGGCGACGTGTACAGTCATGGGCGCCGTATGAACCGGCTCGGGCTAGGGATCAACGCGGAAAGGGGGCCGCCTGTTGGCGATCGCCCGCGCATGCGCCATTGCTGACCTGATGTCATTCGCCCCCCCATTCGCCGCTACGGTGCTGACCATGTTCCCGGACGCCTTCCCAGGCGCCCTCGGCGTCAGTTTGATCGGCTCAGCGTGGCGGGAATCGGGCCTGTGGACGCTGGAAACGGTGGACATCCGCACTTTTTCCAAGGATAAGCGCGGCTTCCTCGACGACACCCCTGCGGGTGGCGGCGCGGGCCAGGTGCTGAAGGCGGACGTCATTGCAGCCGCGCTCGATTCTGTCGAGCGGGCGGGACGGCCGCTTTTGTACATGAGCGCGCGGGGATTTCCGCTGACCCAGGCGCGCGTGCGCGCGTGGGCGGCGGGCCCCGGTGTCATCGTGCTCTGCGGCCGCTTCGAGGGTGTGGACCAGCGGGTGCTCGACAGCCGCGGGTTCGAAGAGGTCGCCGTTGGCGACGCTGTCCTGGCCGGTGGCGAGGCGGCGGCGATGGTGGCGATCGAAGCGTGCGTGCGGTTGGTGCCCGGCGTTCTTGGGCAGGCAGGCTCGCTTAGTGAAGAAAGCTTCGAGGATGGTCTTCTCGAGCATCCGCAGTTCACAAGGCCGCGGACGTTCGAGGAACGGGACATCCCCGAAGTCCTGCTTTCCGGCAACCACGCGGCGATCGCCAAGTGGCGGCGGGCGGAGCGGGAAGACGCGACGCGGGAGCGGCGGCCGGATCTCTGGTCGGCCTATCTCGCCAATCAACAGGCAAAGGGCGGCTGAAGCCCAGTCATAGTCAGCGAAGGATCGACTACGATGAACATCATCCAGCAGCTTGAAGCTGAAGAAGCCAAGCGCCTCGGCGAGCGCCGCAAGACCCCGGACTTCCAGGCCGGCGACACCCTGCGCGTCAACGTCCGTATCAAGGAAGGCGAGCGCGAGCGCGTGCAGGCTTTCGAAGGCGTTTGCATCGCCCGCGCCGGCCAAGGCGTGCAAGAGAACTTCACCGTCCGCAAGATCAGCTTCGGCGAGGGCGTGGAGCGGGTGTTCCCCGTGATGTCGCCCAATATCGAAAGCATCGAAGTGAAGCGTCGTGGCGTCGTCCGGCGCGCCAAGCTGTACTATCTGCGCGATCGCCGCGGTAAGTCGGCCCGTATCGCCGAGCGTCAGATGTCGGTCACCAAGGACGAGACCTCCTCGCAGGCCTGACGCCGCCGTTGCGGATCTCATTCCAGTAATTGATCGCCGAGGCCGGAGCATCTGGTCTCGGCGATTTCATTTTGAGGGCGTGCCCGCCCCGCGCGGCCTCTCAACCGGGGCGTGTCGCGCGCGACACAGTTGATTCTTTTTGTCGAGTTTCCGACATATAAAATTGAATTGCGTTGAACATTTCCTCCACGAAACGCCTTAACACCCTGGCACGAGGGATCGTGGGGACGACGGTGGAATGTATTTCGTAGTCCGGCGTACATGGCTTGCGGGGGCGGATCCGACCGATCAACCGGATCTGGTCAGGACTGTCGCGAAAGCGGCGTCCAGGGAGGCCGCGGAGGCCCGCGCAGCCAATCTAGCCTGCGGGACCAAGCGGGCCGCCCAGCTCGACGTCGATCGCAAGGTCTGGTCGTGCAAGGCCCCGGACGCCCTGCACATTTTCGAGGTCTGCGAAGAAGAGGACGCCCTCGTCTTTGAAAGCAGCTCCAAAAGCGCAGGAATCCCCATGATACGCGCCTCACGCCGCCTGCTGGGTTCGCCGGTCTAGACTTCAGCTCCGGCTCTTAGATCGGGCGAGGACGCGCTTGGAGCGCGTGATCCGGGATCAGAGCATTGATGGCAGCACCCGGTCGGGTGGCCTGTGACCATCCTGGAAGGCCTTGATGTTGATGATCACCTTCTCGCCCATATCGGCGCGGGCTTCGGCGGTGGCTGAACCCATGTGCGGCAACAGCACGACATTGGGCAGCTTGAGCAGCCGCGGATTCACCGCGGGCTCATGTTCGAACACGTCCAGCCCCGCCCCGGCCAGCGCCCCTTCCGAGAGCAGGTTGGCGAGCGCGGTCTCGTCGACGATTTCGCCCCGAGCGGTGTTCACCAGGATGGCATGCGGCGGCATCAGCTTGAGACGTCTCGCCGACAGCAGATGATAGGTCCCTGGCGTGTGGGGGCAGTTGACCGAGATGACGTCCATGCGCGCCAGCATCTGGTCCAGGCTCTCCCAGTAGGTGGCGTCGAGTTCCTGGGCGATGCGGGCCGGGACCGGTTTGCGGTTGTGGTAGTGGATCGAGATGCCGAATGCCCGGGCGCGGCGGGCGAGGGCCTGGCCGATGCGCCCCATGCCGACGATGCCGAGCTGCTTGCCGCGCACCCGGCGGCCTAGCATCCAGGTCGGAGTCCAGCCGACGAAGCGCCCCTGTTCCAGGGCGCGTACGCCCTCGACCATCCGGCGCAGGCTGGCCAGGATCAGGGCCATGGCCATGTCGGCGGTGTCTTCGGTCAGGACGCCGGGGGTGTTGGTCACTGCGATCCCGCGCATTGCGGCGTCGGCCACGTCGATATGGTCGAAGCCTGCGCCGAAATTGGCGATCAGCTTCAGGTTCGGTCCGGCATGGGCGAGCGCGTCCGCGTCAATCCTGTCGGTGACGGTGGGCGCCAACACGTCCGCGCGCGCCAGGGCCGCCGCCAGGGCCGCGGCGTCGAACGGCTGGTCCTGCGGGTTCAGCTCGACGTCGAACAACTCGCGCATCCGCGCCTCCACCGTTTCGGGGAGTTTGCGCGTGACGATGACTTTGAGCTTGCGGTCGACCATAAGGGCGCATGAATAGAGCGCGTGGACACGCTCGGGACCAAGGTCTGTAGCAAAGCGGCCGGTGGGGGCCAATGGGCGCTGATGCTGGCGATCGCCGTGGCGGCGTGCGTTGGGGGCTGTTCGCGTCATTCAGACCCCTCGGCGCCCCAGGCGGGGCGCCAGACGCCGTCCGGCCTGCCGGTGCCCCGTTACATCTCGCTGAAGTTCGACAAGGTGAACGCCCGCAGTGGTCCGGGGGACGATTACAAGCTGCTGTGGGTCTACAACGTGAAGGGCCTCCCGCTTCAGGTGGTGGCCGAGACGGAAGAGTGGCGGCGGGTGTGCGATTATACCGGCGCCATGTCCTGGATCCATCGTCGCACGACCGACGCCCAGCGGACGGTGCTGAGCACCCAGGCCCAGGATATCCCGCTTCGGGGGCGGCCGAGCGACGCCGCCGGCGCCACCGCCACCCTGGTCGGCCATTCGATCGCCGCTTTGAAAGCCTGCAAGGACGGCTGGTGCCAGATCTCCGTAGGGCACGCCAAAGGCTGGGCTCCCGCCGGAGCGCTTTGGGGCGCCGCCGATGCGCCGCAATGTCATTGACGTCTGGCGCCTGCTTCACCGCTGCGGTTGAGGCGACGCACCGGCTCGTGTAACCGGGGCGGCTCGCGCCTCAGATCCCACCCTGCGGCTCCGCTTTAAGGATTTAAGACCCCCGAATGACGGCCGCCGCCAAGACCAGTTTCGATACCGAAGACCTGCTGGCCTGCGCCCGTGGGGAGATGTTTGGCCCGGGCAACGCCCAGCTTCCGGCTCCCCCCATGCTGATGGTCGACCGGATCCCAGAGATTTCCAAGGAAGGCGGCCTGTTCGGCAAGGGTTTCATCCGTGCCGAACTCGATATCACGCCCGAGCAGTGGTTCTTCCTGTGCCACTTCCATGGGGATCCGGTCATGCCGGGCTGCCTGGGCCTGGACGCCATGTGGCAGCTCGTGGGCTTCTTTCTCGGCTGGTCTGGTGCGCCGGGGCGCGGCCGTGCGCTGGGGGTCGGTGAAGTGAAATTCACCGGGCAGGTGACTCCCGCTGTGAAAAAGGTCGTCTACAAGATCGATTTCAAGCGGGTGATCATCCGCAAACTGGTGATGGGGGTCGCCGACGGCGTGATGGAGGCGGACGGCAAACCGATCTACACCGCACAGGATCTCCGTGTCGGCCTGTTCGACGCCAAGGACCTGGCCTGACCAGGGCCATAGCGAGGCAAGGGGCGAAAAGGGTATGCGCCGCGTCGCGATAACCGGCATTGGCATCGTTTCCTCGATCGGCTGTTCGGCCGACGAGGTCGCCACGTCGCTGCGCGACGCCCGTTCAGGTGTCGTTGCGGCGCCGGAATATGCCGAACTCGGGTTCCGTTGCCGAGTGCATGCGCCACCTCAGGTGAACGGCGAGACGATCGACTGGGAGCCGCTGGTGGATCGCCGGGCGGCGCGTTTCCTGAGTCCCGGCCTTGGCTACGCCCATGTCGCGATGGAACAGGCCATCGCCGATTCCGGCCTGGAGGCTGCGGAGATCGCGCACGAGCGCACCGGCATGATCGTCGGCGCCGGCGGGCCCTCCACGCGCACCATCGTGCAGGTGGCGGAAACCACCCGCGCCAAGGGGCCCAAGCGCGTCGGTCCCTTCGCGGTGCCCAAGGCCATGTGTTCTGGCCCTTCGGCGGTGCTGTCCACCTGGTTCAAGACGCGTGGGATCAACTATTCGATCTCCTCGGCCTGCGCGACCTCTACCCACTGCATCGGCGCGGCTTACGAGCAGATCCTGCTCGGCAAGCAGGACGTCGTGTTCGCTGGCGGCTGCGAGGAGCTGGACTGGACCCTGTCGGTGATGTTCGACGCCATGGGAGCCATGTCGGTGGACTTCAACGACCGCCCCGCGGTGGCGTCGCGAGCTTACGACCGTGACCGCGACGGCTTCGTCATCGCCGGCGGCGCCGGCGTGGTGGTGGTGGAAGACCTCGAGCGGGCGCTTGCGCGCGGCGCCAAGATCTATGCCGAGATCGTCGGCTATGCGGCCAACGCCGACGCCCATGACATGGTGGCCCCCTCTGGCGAGGGCGCTGCGCGTTGCATGCGGCTGGCCCTTCAAGACGTGAAGGCTCCCATAGACTACCTCAACCCTCACGGGACCGGCACTCCGATCGGCGACCTGAAGGAGATTCAGGCTATTCAGGAAGTGTTCGGCGAGCAGCTTCCGCTGATTTCGTCCACCAAATCGCTGACCGGCCATAGCCTGGGCGCCGCCGGGGCTCAGGAGGCCATCTATTGCCTGCTGATGATGCAGCATGGTTTCGTCGCCGAAAGTGCGCACATCGACAATCTGGACGAGGCCTTCGCAGGCGTCCCGATTGTCCGCGAGCGTAGGGACGGGGCGCAACTCCACACCGTGATGTCCAACAGCTTCGGCTTCGGCGGTACAAACGGTTCACTGGTGATGAGCCGCTACGACCGGTAGGTCCGGACCAAAAGGTCTCGGCCAAAAGCTGGGGCGCGACAGTTCGGCAGCGGCCGAAACCATCGTCGGAATTCTGTGATCATGTTCTAGTGGGAGATATGTCTTCCACGAGGTCGAGCGTGCGTCGGACCTACATCGTCACCTTGATCTGTCCAGATCGGATCGGCATCGTCGCTGACGTGGCGGGTTGCTTGGCGGGCCAGGGCTGCAACATCCTGGAAAGCGCGCAGTTCGGAGATGGCGTCCAGGGGCGTTTCTTCATGCGCTCTGTGGTCGAGGCTCCGAACCCCTTGACCCTCGACGCTCTGCGAAACGCCTTCGCCCCGGTGGCCGCGCGTTACGGCATGGACGTCCGCTTCCATGATCAGGCCACGCCCACGCCGACTGTCGTCATGGTCTCAAAGTTGGGCCACTGCCTGAACGACCTGCTGTTCCGCACCCGCATCGGCGCTGTTCCAATCGATATCCGCGCGGTGATCTCCAACCACGAGGCGTTGCGGGACCTCGCCGAGGCGGCAGGCGTGGTCTTCCACCACCTCCCCATGGAACAGGGCAAGGCGGTTCAGGAAGCGCGTCTGGTCGAGGCGGTCGAAAGCGTAGGCGCCGAACTGATCGTGCTCGCCCGTTACATGCAGGTGCTGTCGCCCGGACTTTGCGAACGCTGGAGCGGACGGGTGATCAACATCCACCATTCCTTCCTTCCGAGCTTCAAGGGGGCGAAACCATATCACCGCGCCCACGCCCTCGGC
Organism: Caulobacteraceae bacterium; assembly: GCA_049791955.1. Lineage (GTDB taxonomy): Bacteria > Pseudomonadota > Alphaproteobacteria > Caulobacterales > Caulobacteraceae > CAHJWH01. Next base: position 6,697 of record JBARAK010000216.1, on the reverse strand, counting down.
GTGAAGCTGATCGGCGCCACCGCCCACTATGTCACTGGCGACCTGGACGAGGGACCGATCATCGAGCAGGCGGTGGAGCGCGTGCAGCACAGCCTCACGATCGACGACTTCACCGCAGTGGGCCGCGACGTGGAGGCGGTCGTGCTCGCGCGCGCGGTCAAATGGCATGCGGAGCGCCGCATCCTGATCAATGGCGGGCGGACCGTGGTGTTCCCTTAGGTCCAGACGTTCAGAAGTGAGTCGTTCTATCTATCGGTGACTTTGAAGCATTTTCGATCCGCCCCAAGCGTGCTCTAGGGAAAATCGGCCGCCGGACGTATCATCGGTCCTAAAGGAAACAACGAACAAGGGAGGCGAAGATGAGATTTGCAGGCAGACTATGCTTGGGGCTCTCCGTCTTGTTCCTGGCGGCCTCTGGCCAGGGCCACGCCATGCCGCCAATCGTCACCGGCCCCATCAGCCGCATCCCCCAAGCGGCGTCGAAGGCCGACACCATCGCAGCCGCCCGCGATGCGGCTGACCGCATGACAGTCCCGGTCATGGTCAATGGACAGGGGCCATTTCCCTTTGTCATCGACACGGGCGCCGACCGCACGGTGATTTCGGCGGAACTGGCGACGAGGCTTGGGCTCAAGCCTGGCGATCCGGTCGTCCTGAACGGTACTGGAGGCGTTGATCTGACGCCGACCGCCATCATTCCCAAGCTGGCCGTCGGCGTGCGTGAAATCCATGATGTGGACGCCCCGATGCTGCTGGCCTCGAACCTCGGCGCCATGGGGATGCTGGGGATCGACAGCCTGTTCGACCAACGGATGGTGATGGACTTCCGCGCCAAGCGGATGACCGTCGAGGCGTCCAAGCGTGAACATATCTCCGCCGACGTCATCGTCATCCGGGCGCACCGGCGCCTCGGCCAGCTCGTTCTAGTGGACTCCTCCATTGGGGGAGAACCGATCCTGGTGATCCTCGATTCAGGGGCCCAGAACACCATCGGCAATTTCGCGCTGCGCGATTTCATCAACCGGCAGCCCGACAGGCATGGTCTCCCGGTCCAGGTGATCAGCGTCTCGGGACGCACCACGCCTGCTCAGTTCGCGAGCGTACCGCGTATCAAGATCGGTGGTTTCAGCCTGCACAACCTGCCTATCGCCTTCGCCGACCTGCACACGTTCAGGGAGTTCGATCTGAACGACCAGCCGGCGATGCTGCTGGGCATGGATGTGCTGCGCCACTTCGACCTTGTGGCGGTGGACTTCGGCCGCAAGGAGGTCACCTTCCAGTTGCCTCCGGCCGGTTGACCGACGTTTCGGGCGGCGACACGGCGTCTTGACCCGGACGGTTGGGATCGTCAGGGAACGGTTCCGCCCTCGCTGCCCCGGGCGAGCCCGGAGCGCCTCCCGGAGATTGCGATGAGCCTTGCCCTTCCCGCCGGCGGCCGGCCGACCTGGATACGTGCGGGGCGGTTCGCGGCGTCGGGCTGGGGTTGGGATGCGCTCTCCCTCGGTGGGCTGGTCCTGTTCGCCTGGGCCATCCTGATCTGGCGTTTCGACGCCATGCCGCTGCAGCTGTGGGACGAAAGCCGCAACGCCAACAATGCGCTGGAAGTCGCCCTTGGCGGACATTGGCTCGCCCCCACCTTCGGCGGCCTTCCCGATCATTGGAACACCAAGCCGCCGTTGCTGATCTGGCTGATGGCGATGGGCTTCAAGCTCGGCTTGCCGCCGCTGGTGGCGATACGCCTGCCGTCGTGGATCGCCGCGTTCGGCGTGCTCGGAATGCTGTGGGGGACGCTGCGTCTGGGCCTGAAGGACCGGACGGCCGCAATCCTTGCCGGGGCGCTGTTGCTCGGCTCGTTGTCCTATGTCGCCCCGCACGCCGCGCGTACGGGAGATTTCGACGCCCTGGAGAGCCTGTTCGTAACCGGTTACGTCCTCTGCGGTTGGGCGGCGCTGGAAGGGGAGCGGCGCAGGGTCTCCTGGCTGGCGGCCACGGCTGGCTTCGCGGTTCTGGCGGTGATGACCAAGGGGGTGGCGGGCCTGCTCGCGGCGCCCGGGCTGGCCGTCCTGGCCCTCTTCCGTTGGAAGGCGCTTGTGGCCGTGTTGAAGGACGGGCGCGCGTGGCTGCTCGCAATTGGGGCGGTCAGCCTTTGCGCGGGCTACTATCTGGTCCGGGAGCACTTCGACCCTGGCTATATCCGGGTTGTGCTGGCCAACGAGATCGGGGGGCGTTTCACCACGGTGAGCGACAACCACCGTGGCGGCCCGGACTTCTATTTCAACGTCCTGGAGGTCGGCTTCGAGCCGGGGCTCGCCCTGCTGGCGACGGTGGTGGCGACCTTTTTCGGACGAGACCCGCGACGCCGTAGCCTGGCTCTGGGGTGCCTGTTGTCAGGTCTCTCGCTGCTGCTGGTGCTGTCGGCGGCCAAGAGCAAGCTCGACTGGTACGCCACGCCGATGATTCCGCTGTTCTCGGTCGCCGCCGCGGTGGGGACGGCGGACCTGTTGGCTTGGATTGGACGCCGGAGCCCGCCGTGGGGGCGGGACGCGGCCCGTGTCGTGGTCGGTGCGGTCTTGGCGGCGACGCTAGGCTTCGCGCTGGTGGCGAGCCAGACCGCGCGGACATCCACCCATGGCGACCTGGACGGTCCCCAGTTCGATTACGCCCGATTGTTCGCCAGGATCGAGGCTGCCCGACCCGCGCGCTCGATCATCGCGGTGGACGATGGCTTCTACAACGACGCCGGATTCCGAGCCTACAATCCGATCCTGAAGTTCTACGCCCTGCGCGAAGCGTCACGAGGATTGAAGGTGGACGTCCGTGGGTCCGACGCCGACCTGCCGGATGGAAGCGACGTGGCGACCTGCGATCCGGCAGCGCTTGGCGAGCTGAAGGAAGACTACAGCCTGACGCCGAGGCTGCGGGAGGGGGCCTGCACCCTTGTGCACGTCAACGGGCCGGTGGGGTAGGGCGGGTGCAACCCACGACGCCGAACCGACCCCAGCCGTACTGACGGCAGCGCCAACTCGGGTCGCGCTGCGCGATGTCAGGCGGAAAACGGTTGGCTGCGGTGCCCTGGACCACGCTGTCGGAGAGCCACAGGATGGCCGCGCCCGCAGGAGCGGCTTCGGCCAGCAGGCGGATGTTCGGATCCTCGCCCGGTTTCAGGATCACCGCGTCAACCGGCGTGGTCGAACCGCTGCGGTGCAGGAAGAAACCTCCCAGGGCCGCGAGCTGTTCGCGGTGCAGCACCGGGTCCACCGGATGGTCCCACAGGAACACCAGCCGTGACGGATGCGCCTGGGCGAGCTCGCGGGACGCGCGTTCGAAGTTGTAGCGGCGCGGGGCCATGCGGAAATGCTTGTACTGCAGCGCCCAGCCGCTCAGCGCCGCAAACGCGATGATAAGGGCGGCGAGCGCTACGGGCGCGCGACGTCCGCCCAGGGTGCGCACGAGCAGGACGAAGCCCAGCAGCAGCCCAGGTGCGAATGGGGTCAGGTAGCGAAAGGTGAAACTGGGCCGGAAGAAACCGACCAGGATCAGCGTGCCGGCTCCAACCGCCGCCGCCAGCACCCCCATCCATGCATTGGAGCCAATGGAAGGCGTTCGTTCGCCGCCGGGCCATGCGAAACGCACGGTCAGCGCCCCGGTGGCGATGAAGCCCAGGGCCCAGAGCTGTGGTTCCCGTCCGGCGATGTAGCCCGCCACCGCCCAAAGCTGAGAGGCGTGCAAGGGCGAATACCAGGCGATGTCGGGCCGGGTGAACGCCTGGATGCGCGGCATGTGGAAGAGCAGCCAGCCGAACGCCGGCGCGAACAGCAGCGCCGCCGGCCAGGTCTTGACCGCGCGCACCCGGTGAACGGCGAGGTAGATGATCCCCTGCGCAGCGCCTAGCAGGATGGCGTCGTAGTGGGTCAGGATCGCCGTCGCGCCCAGGGCGGCCCACAGGGCCGCGCGCCCGGTGTCCGGCCGGTGCAGCAGGCGCAGGAAGGCGATCGTCTGCAGGCTGCTGACCAGCAGCAGCAGGGAATAGCAGCGGGCTTCCTGGGCGAAGCAGAGGCCCGGAAACCACAAGGCCGTCAGCGCCCCCCAGGTCACCCGCTCGGCCCGGGGCAGTCCTTCGATCGGGACGAGGGCCACGGCCAGGGGCGCGAGGGTGGCGCAGATCAGGCTAGGCGCGCGTAGGGCGACGTCGGACAACCCGAACAGGCCCTGCCACAGGTGCATGAGCAGGTAGTAGAGCGGCGCATTCACGTCCCAGTAGATCTGGTGGAAGGTGTCGATCCAGGATCGCTGCCCGATGATGGCGCCGGTCCAGCTCTCATCGAGCCAGAAGGCGTCGGTCCGCTGCACCCAAAGCTCGAGCCACAATGCCGTGAGCAGGGCGAGGCCGCTCAGGATCAGCAGGCCCCGGGGGGGACGTTTGTACGTTGCCGAGCGGTCGGTGGAATTGGAAGCCCCCGTCCAACCCGCAGCGCGAGGAGTTCGAAGGGAATCAATCACGCCGGAGGTTTCCTGGAGAACAGCGCGCGATCACCGTCGAGTCGAATGCCGACGAGACTAAACCGGCATCCACTTTCGATGGTCCCGCTCTGGAGTTTTTCGGCTGGCATAGAAACATCATGTGGTCTTGTGGAAGAAGCCGTAGATGCGCTCCGCCAGGGCGTGACTGACACCTTCGACCTTCTCCAGGTCGGCGACGGAAGCACGTGATACGCTCCGGGCGGAGCCGAAGGCGTGCAAGAGGGCGCGCTTGCGCCCCGGGCCGACCCCCTCGACCTCGTCCAGCGGATTCTTGGCCATGTCCAGACGTCGCTTAGTCCGGTGCGTCCCGATGGCGAAACGGTGCGCCTCGTCGCGCAAGCGCTGGAGATAATAGAGGATCGGGCTCTTGGGCTCGAACATGAACGGCGCCGGCCGCCCCGGTACGAAGAAGCGTTCCAGACCGGCGTCCCGATCGGGGCCCTTGGCCACTCCCACGACCGGGATGTCGCTGAGGCCGAGATCCTCCAGGATGGTCAGGGCCGCATCCAGTTGTCCTTGGCCGCCGTCGACCAGCACCAGGTCCGGGCGGGGAGGTGTTTCGCCGGCCTCTTCCTCTTTCACCAGACGGCCGAACCGGCGCTTCATCACTTCGCGCATCATGCCGAAGTCGTCGCCCGGTGTGAGGTCCTCGCCGCGGATGTTGAATTTCCGGTAGGCGTTCTTCTGGAAGCCTTCCGGCCCGGCTACGATCATGCCGCCGACGGCGTTGGTCCCCATGATGTGGGAGTTGTCGTAGACCTCGACCCGTTCCGGCGGCGCGTCCAGTCCGAACGCCTCGCATACGCCCGCCAGCAGCTTGGCCTGCGCGGAACCTTCCGCCATGCGACGGCCCAGCGCCTCGCGGGCGTTGGTCAGTGCGTGGGCCACCAGTTCGCGCTTTTCACCCCGCCTCGGAACGGCGATCTCCACCTTGTGCCCGGTCTGGATGCAGAAGGCTTCCGCCAGCAGTTCGCGGTTGGGTACGTCGGTCGACAGCAGGATCAGGCGCGGGACCGGCTTATCCTCGTAGAACTGGCCCAGGAAGGCGTCGAGGATGGCTCCCGCCTCGTCCGTTGCGGTTCCGTCCGCCGCTTCCGGCTCGTCTTCGCCGATCATGGTGTTCACGCGCGGGAAGTAGGCGCGGTTGCCCCAGTTTTGGCCGGCGCGGAAGAAGAACACCTGCACGCAGGCCTGACCGCCTTCCACGTGGAGGGCGAAGACATCCGCCTCGTCCACGGTATCCGGGTTGATCGACTGTTCCATGGAGATGGCCGACAGGGCGCGGATGCGGTCCCTCAGGCGTGCGGCGCGCTCGAATTCCATGGCCTCGGCGGCCTCCGACATCTCGCCGGACAGCCGCTCCATCACCGCGCGGCTACGGCCGGTGAGGAACTGGTGCGCCGCCTCGACCAACTCGCCGTAGTCCTGATGGGAGATCAGACCCGTGCAGGGAGCCGAGCAACGCTTGATCTGATGCAGCATGCAGGGGCGCGTGCGGCTGTCATAGACGCTGTCGGAGCAGGAGCGCAGCAGGAAGGCCTTCTGCAGCACATTGACGGTGCGGTTCACCGCCCAGGTGCTGGCGAAAGGGCCGAAGTAATCGCCCCGGATGGTATGGGCGCCCCGGTGCTTGCGCACCTGAGGGGCCGGGTGGTCGCGTCGGAGCAGGATTTCCGCGAAGCTCTTGTCGTCGCGGAGCACCACGTTGAAGCGCGGCTTCAGGCGCTTGATCAGGTTGGCTTCGAGCAGCAGCGCCTGGGTTTCTGTCCCGGTGGTGATGAATTCCATCGAGCGGGTCAGGTGGACCATGTGGGCGATGCGCTGACTATGGAAGCGGCCCTGGGCGTAGTGGCCGACCCGCTTCTTCAGCGAGCGAGCCTTGCCCACATAGAGCACCTCGGCGTCTTCGCCGATCATGCGGTAGACGCCCGGAGCGTCCGGCAGGCGCTTCACTTCATCCTGGATCAGGGCCATGCCGATGGGGCGTGAGGCCTCCGGCGCAGCCGGTTGTTCGCTCATCGCGCCTATATAGGCCCCGAGTCAGGGAGCGTCTCCACCATCGACATCAGTTTCGGGGTGCGGCCCCGGGCTGCCCGAGCATATCCCGCACATGCGACAGCCAGGCGCGCCGATCGAACACCAGCTCCGCCCGCGCCCGCGCCCGGGCGCCCAGGGC
>JBARAK010000215.1:0-2572 GCA_049791955.1 Caulobacteraceae bacterium | reverse complement strand
GAGATCGGCGGACGCCATGGTCGGAACGCGGGTCGCCCTGATCGGGGACGCGGCGCATTCGGTCCATCCTATCGCCGGCCAGGGACTGAACCTGGGGTTCAAAGACGTCGCCGCGCTGGCCGAAGTGGTGGTCGAGGCGCGGCGGTTGGGCGAGGACATCGGCTCGGGCTTGGTGTTGGACCGTTACGCCCGTTGGCGCCGTTTCGATTGCGCCGCCTTCGCCGTGGCGACCGACGGCTTCGTTCACGCCTATGGCTCTGACAACCCGCTGCTGAAGACCGTGCGAACCGCAGTGGTGGCGGCCATGAACCGCAGCAAGCCGCTGAAGCGCGCGATGATGCTGAACGCCGGCGGCCTGCTCGGCGACACGCCCAAGCTATTGCGCGGGCAGGCGCTTTAAGCTCCGGAATATAAGCTAGGCTCTAACCTTCCGCACGCCAGGACGGGAAAACGCCGAACCGGTCCAGTTCGGCGTCCAGTTCGGCGAAGGTGTCGGCGATGTAGTCGGGCCGGCAAGCCTCCAGCTCCTCACGGGTGTGGAAACCCCAGCTCACCCCCACCGCGCGCACGCCTGCGGCCTGGGCCATGCGGATGTCGTGGGACGTATCGCCGATCATGATGGTGTCTTCGCGCGCAGCGTTCAGGGCGCGCATGGCCTCGATCAGCATGGCCGGATGCGGCTTGCCTGGACCGTCGTCGGCGCAATGGGTGCTGTGGAACAGGTCCGCCCAGCGGTGCATCTCGACAATGGTGTTCACCCCTCGCCGGGACTTGCCGGTGGCCAGGGCCATGCGCCACCCCTCCGCTTTGAGCCGCTCCAGCAGCACTGCGGCGCCTTCGTACAGCGGCTCGATGAAGCCTGGCCGGCTGCGCAGGCTCGAGAAGATGGACTTGTAGAGCGCCACCAGGGCCTCGACCTGCTCGGTGGTCAGGTCCGGAGCCAGCTGGGCCAGCCCTTCGTACAGGCTCAGCCCGACGATCTGGCGCAGCTCATCGTAGGTGGGCGGCGTCAGGCCGAGCTCCGCGAAGGCGGTCTGAGCCGTGTGCATGAGGATCGCGCGGCTGTCGACCAGGGTGCCGTCCACGTCGAACACTACGAGCTTGCTGGTCATTGCAGCGCTCCCGGCCTAGCGGGAAGAAGGTCGAACGCCGCCGTCAGGCGAGACGCTTCACCCGAGAACGGTACGGTCCCGTGCCACATATAGGAGGGGAACAGCACCAGCAGGCCCGGCTCGGGCTTGACGAAGTGCTCGGGGCCGAGTTTCGGCTGGGTCGGCGCGCCGGGCTCCCCGAACTTGATCCAGCCTTGCCGACCCTCGCCATCCACTTCAGGCGGCAGGTCGATGTAGCAGGCCGAGGACAACCAGCCCTCCTGGTGGATATGGTCCACGTGGTGTCCGCCGCCGGGACGCAGCCGCACCGACCAGATCCCCTTCATGGTGTAACCGCCGAGGCTGCGGGCCCGAAGCGGGTCCTTGCCCTTGCCGAGATCAGCGATATGGGCGCGGATCGGCGCGTCGACGGCCTGGAAGAAGGCGCGGATCGCCGGATCCTGGCTATGCCGAAGGCCCTGACCCGTCTGGGTGCCCTGGCGCAGGGACTGTCCGAGCGGGTGGGTGCGCAGGTTGTGCAGCCGCTCCAAGGCCGTCTTCAGGTCCACGAGATAGGCGGAAAGGCTCGACCAGCCGTCCGGCCGATCAATGCGCCAGGGGCGCACGAAGCGGGCATAGTCATAGAGCTCCACGTAGCGAGGATCGCCCTTCAGCCGCCAAGCGGTGGCGAGATAGGCCAGCACGTGCTGGTCCAGCGGAAGCGCCCGGCGCAGATCCTCGGCGGTTCGTTCGGCGTCGTCGGCGCGGCCAGCGGCGAGTTGGGCCTCGCACAGGATCAAGTGCGCCCGCATCTCCTGCGGCGCTAGGCGCAGGGCGGCCTCTGCATGGGCGACGCCCTTGAGCGGATCGAGGGGGATCGCCGCACGGCTGGCGGCGGTATGCAGGACAGCATCCGCATCCGGTCCCAAAGCTTCGGCCAGCACAGCGTAGGCGCCGGCGCCGTCGCCGGCGTAGTCGTACAGGCTGGACTTCAGCATACGCAGCGCCGCTTCGCCCGGAAACGCGCGTATGGCGGCGTCCACAGGCTCCACGGCGGCGGCCAAGTCCTCGCTGCGCATCCAGATCAGCTGGCTGAGGTTGCGATAGGCGTCGGCGTAGTTCGGGCGGCGGCGGATCGCCTCGCGGTAAGCCTGCTCCGCTTCGTCGAAGCGGTCCTGCCCCTGCAGGGCGCGGGCGAACGTTAGCCAGGTCTCGGACGCGTCAAGCCCCTTGCCGAAGGCGCGACGCGCAGCCGCTTCGGCCTCGGGGTACATCATCAGGTCGCCGGCGGTGGCGGCGACGTTGTGTTCAGCCACGCCCGAGCGGGGCGAGGCGGCGACAGCGCGCTGGTAGACGACCAGCGCCTCCTCGGCGCGATCGACACCCTTCAGCGCTACCGCGTGGGCGGACAGCAAATCTTCGCCTGCATCCGCCAGGCCGGCCAGGGGCGTGGTGACCTGCAGCGCCTCGGCGAACCGGCC
>JBARAK010000214.1:0-3354 GCA_049791955.1 Caulobacteraceae bacterium | reverse complement strand
GGCCCAGGCCGAACGGGACGACGCCCACGACGAGCGGGCCGCACCGCGGCGGCTGGGCGGACTGCGCACGCTCCTGGCGGAAGACAACCCGGTCAACGCCCTGCTCGCCCGCGCCCTGCTCGCCCGGTCAGGATGTTCGGTCGTACACGTCTCCACCGGGGAAGAGGCCGTGGCGGCCGCGGGCGCCGCGCCTTACGATCTGATCCTGCTCGACATGCGCATGCCCGGCATGGACGGGCCCACCGCGGCCCGCGCCATCCGGCGGACGGGCCTGTCGACCCCCATCGTCGCCCTGACCGCCAACGCCTTCGACGATGATCGCAAGCTTTGCCTGGACGCCGGCATGAACGGGTTCCTGACCAAGCCGCTGAATCCGGCCGCGCTGGAAGACGAGCTCAACCGCTGGCGGCCGGCGCTTCCGAACGCGGAAAGTCCCTGATCGCCGCCTGCACCGCCAGCGCCTGGACGGTCTCGCGAACGTCGTGGACACGCAGCGCCGTCACGCCCATGCCCGCGCCGTGCAGGGCCATGGCCAGCGAACCGCCGATCCGGTCATTGGGGTCCGCGGCTGTGGGATCGATATGCAGCACCGTGCGCTTGCGGCTGACCCCGAGCAGCACAGGAAAGCCGTAGGTGGCCAGACGATCCAGGTTGGCGAGCAGGGCCAGGTTGTGCTCCAGCCGCTTGCCGAAGCCGATGCCCGGGTCGAACCAGATATCCTCTTGGCGCACTCCGGCGGCCATGGCCTTGTCCGCCCGCGCCAACAGGTAGGCCGACACCTCGCCCACCGGATCGGCGTAGCGCGGGTCGTCCTGCATGGTGCGGGGTTCGCCCTTCATGTGCATCAGCACCACCGGCCGGCCGAGCTCGGCGGCCACCTCAAGGCTGTCCGGCGCGCCGGACAGGGCGGTGATGTCGTTCCACATCGCAGCCCCCACCGCAACCGCCGCCCGCGCCACGCCGGGCTTACGCGTGTCGATCGAGAGTAGGACGTCGCTGAAACCGCGGATCGCCTCGATCACCGGCAGCACGCGAGCGAGTTCCACCGCTTCGGCCACCGGCTCGGCTCCGGGGCGAGTGGATTCCCCGCCGATGTCGAGCGCGTCCGCCCCGGCCGCGATCAGGGCGCGCGCCTGAACCAAAGCCGCCTCCAGCGCCGCGAAGCGTCCGCCGTCGGAGAAAGAGTCGGGGGTGACGTTCAGCACCCCCATCACCAGGGGACGGTCCGCGCGGGCGAGAAACGCCGCAGGAGGAATCAGGCTCACGCCGGCTGGGGCTCGGCGTCCACATGGGTCAGGGGCACCGAAACGGCCGGACCGGGAGGCGCTTCTTCGATCTCGTCGCGCTTGGGTGGGATACCCTTCAGCACGTCGGTGATCTCCTGGCCGGTCAGGGTCTCGTATTCCAGCATGGCCTTGGCCAGGGTGTGCAGATCCTCAAGCCGCTCGGTGATGATGCGGCGCGCCTCTTCAAAGCCGGCCTGGGTCAGGCGCTTCACCTCGGCGTCGATCTTCTTCGAAGTCTCTTCCGAGATGTTCTGGCGGTTGCCCATGGACATGCCCAGGAACACCTCTTCCTGGTTGTCGCCGTATTCCACCACGCCGAGCTCCTCGGAGAAGCCCCACTTGGTGACCATGGCGCGCGCCAGCTTGGTGGCCTGGCTGATGTCGGAGGATGCGCCGGACGTCACCTTGTCCTTGCCGAAGATGATCTCCTCGGCCACCCGGCCGCCGAACAGGATCGCCAGGCGCGAGGTCATCTGCTCGAAGGACATCGACAGCTTGTCCCGCTCGGGCAGCTGCATGACCATGCCGAGCGCGCGGCCCCGCGGAATGATGGTCGCCTTGTGCACCGGGTCGGTGGAGGGGACATTCAGCGCCACGATGGCGTGGCCGCCCTCGTGGTAGGCGGTCATGCGCTTCTCGTCCTCGGTCATGACCATGGACTTGCGCTCGGCGCCCATCATGACCTTGTCTTTGGCGTCCTCGAAATCGCGCTGGGTGACCATGCGGCGGTTCTTGCGCGCGGCCATCAGGGCGGCCTCGTTCACGAGGTTCATCAGGTCCGCGCCGGAGAAGCCGGGGGTGCCACGGGCGATGACCTTGACGTCCACGTCGGCGGCCAGCGGCACATTGCGCATGTGGACGCGCAGGATGCGTTCCCGCCCGTTGATGTCGGGGTTCGGGACCACGACCTGGCGGTCGAAGCGGCCCGGGCGCAGCAGGGCGGGGTCGAGCACGTCCGGCCTGTTGGTGGCCGCGATCAGGATGATGCCTTCGTTGGCCTCGAAGCCGTCCATCTCGACCAGCAGCTGGTTCAGGGTCTGCTCGCGCTCGTCATTGCCGCCGCCGAGGCCGGCGCCGCGGTGGCGGCCCACCGCGTCGATCTCGTCAATGAAGATGATGCAGGGCGCGTTCTTCTTGGCCTGTTCGAACATGTCGCGCACACGGCTGGCGCCGACGCCGACGAACATCTCCACGAAGTCCGAGCCGGAGATCGAGAAGAACGGCACGCCTGCCTCGCCGGCGATGGCGCGGGCCAGCAGGGTCTTGCCGGTGCCGGGAGGACCGACCAGCAGCGCGCCCTTGGGAATCTTGCCGCCCAGCCGCTGGAACTTGCCGGGGTCCTTCAGGAAGTCGACGATCTCGTTCAGCTCTTCCTTGGCCTCGTCCACCCCGGCGACATCATCGAAGGTGACGCGGGTCTTGTTCTCGGTCAGCAGCTTGGCCTTGGACTTGCCGAAGCCCATCGCCCCGCGCGCGCCCCCCTGCATCTGCCGCATGAAGAACACCCAGACCCCGATCAGGAGCAGGATCGGCAGCAGGCTGCCCAGGATCTGCATCCAGGCTGAAGGCTGAGACGACTGCACCTGGATATTGGCGTTATGGGCTTCCAGCCGCTTCAGCAGATCATCCTGCGTGCCCGGCGTGGTGGCCAGGAAGCGGCGTCCGGCGGAATCGTGCGCCTGCACGGTCTCGCCTCGGATCACCACGTCCTTGACCTGGTCGCTGTCGACCTTCTGCAGCAGCTGCGAGTAGCTGATCTCGCCTGCTGCGCTGGTGCGGGCGCTGGGGTTCAACACGCTGTAGAGCGCGATCAGCACCACGACGATCACGCCCCAGATCGCCAGATTGCGCAAATTCATGTTCGTCCTGACCTGTCCTCGCCCGACGGCGCGCCGGGAAACGACTTCAAACTAGAAAGCTCAAGATAGGACGGTCGGAGCGGCGGCGCCATGAGGCTCATGCGTATCCGCCCATACGATTGCTTCGAAAGCCGCCTCGGCTTCGCCTCTGATGCGGCCGCAGGCCGCCGTGAGCCGGCGCGGACCAAGCGCCACGGCGCGCCCCGGGC
>JBARAK010000213.1:0-3746 GCA_049791955.1 Caulobacteraceae bacterium | reverse complement strand
CCCTGCAGGGCGCGGATCTCGGCGGCCAGGCGCTTGTAGGCTTCGGCCTTGCGCGCCTCGCGCTTCAGCCGGTTCAGGGCGCTCTCGATCTCGCCGGTGACGTCGTCCAGGCGCGCGAGGTTGGCCTCGGCCGCGTTCAGCCTGAGCGTCGCTTCATGCCGGCGCGAATGCAGGCCCGAGACGCCCGCCGCCTCCTCCAGGATGCGCCGCCGGTTGGAGGGCTTGGCCGCGATCAGTTCGCTGATCTGGCCTTGCCGCACCAGAGCGGGCGAATTGGCCCCGGTGGAGGCGTCGGCGAACAGCATCTGCACGTCGCGGGCGCGGGTCTCCACTCCGTTGACGCGGTAGGTCGAGCCCGAGCCCCGGTCGATCCGGCGCACCACCTCGATCACCGCCGCGTCGTTGAAGCGGGCGGGCGCGCGGCGCTCGGCATTGTCGATCTGGAGCAGGACCTCGGCGTGGTTGCGGGACGGCCGCCGGTCCGAGCCGCCGAAAATCACGTCGTCCATGCCCTCCGCCCGCATGGCCTTGGCGGAGTTGGCGCCCATGACCCAGCGCATGGCCTCCAGCAGGTTCGACTTGCCGCAGCCGTTCGGCCCGACGATCCCGGTCAGTCCGGGCTCGATGCGGAACTCCGTCGGTTCGACGAAGGACTTGAACCCCGAAAGCCTCAGTCGCTGGAAGCGCACCTGGCCCGCCTGCGATCCCCGCCCGGCCCTACTTGGCCAGCAGCGGCTGGATGGCGGCGTCGAGCTGGGCGAGCGTCACCTCGCCCATGCCAAGTGTCTTGCCGTTGACCATCAGGGTGGGCGTGCCGTCGATGTGGTCGACGTCGATCGCCCGCTGCACCCGCGCGCCCAGCGCCTTCAGCGCCGCCTCGTTGGTGATGCAGGCGTTGAACTGGGCTTCGTTCAGCCCGGCGCCCTTGGCGATGTTCAACAGCACGGCCTTGGCGTCGCCGGACTCGAACATCTGCTGCTGGCCGCGGAACTCGGCGTCCACCACGCTGAAGTACTTGTCCTTGCCGGCGCAGCGGGCCAGCAGGAAGCCGGCGGCCGAGACCTGCTCGGGCGGGGTCAGGAATTCGCGGAACACATAACGCACCTTGCCGGTGTCGATGTACTTGGCGCGGAAGGCGGGAAACACCTGCATGGCGAACCGGGCGCAGTGGGCGCAGGTGTCGGAGGCGTACTCGACCACGGTCACCTTGGCGGCGGGATTGCCCAGCGTCATCTCCGGCGCATTGATCATGTCGTCTGAGGACGCCGATCCAGTTCCCTTGTGGCAGGCGGCCAGCATCGCGGCGGCGGCGAGCGTCACGGCGAGGCGGCGAAGGTTGGCGCGCATGGCGGGGTCCTTGGAACGACAGATGATTTGAGCGCGATTCCCCGCGCGCGCCCAGGTGAGGTCCCGACGCAGGGCCAGAGGTCGCCGCACGGAGGGCCTGTCAACTCGGGGAGACGCCTTCTCCCCGTGGGGAGAAGGGGATTAAGCGCCGCTCAGTGGTCCAGGTCGCAGGTGATCGGGCCGTGGGCGCGGCCGTTGATGAACTGCTGGACGTAGGGGTTGTCGGTCTCGTCGATGTCGCGGGCCGGGCCGCGCCAGACGATCCTGCCCCCATGCAGCATGGCGATCTCGTCGCCGATCTTGCGGGCCGAGGCCATGTCGTGGGTGATCGACACCGCGGTGCAGCCCAGGCGCTTCACCTCTTCCAGGATCAGGTCGTTGATCACGTCGGAGGTGATGGGGTCGAGGCCGGTGGTGGGCTCGTCGAAGAACAGGATGTCGGGGTGGGCGACCACCGCGCGGGCCAGGCCGACGCGCTTCTGCATGCCGCCGGACAGCTCGTTGGGGAAGCGGTCGGCGACGTCGCGGGCCAGGCCGACGCGGGCCAGGGCCTCGATCGCGCGCTCGCGGGCTTCCTTGCGCGGCACCTTGTCGGCGTTGATCAGGCGGAAGCCGACGTTCTGCCAGACCTTGAGGCTGTCGAACAGGGCGGCCCCCTGGAACAGCATGCCCAGCCGGCCGTGCAGTCGCGACCGCTCGGCGGTGCGCAGCTCGGTCATGTCCTCGCCGTCCATGAACACCTGGCCCTTGTCCGGGCGCAGCAGACCGACGGCGATCTTCAGGGTCACCGACTTGCCCTGGCCGGACGCGCCGATGATCACCAGCGAACGCCCGCGCTCCACGGCGATGTCGACGCCGTCGAGCACCTTGCGCCCGTCGAAGGTCTTGGTGACGTTCTTCAGCGCCAGCTTGGGGATGGGAGGAGGCGCGCTCACCGCATGAAGCTCGTCATGACGTAATCCGAGGCGAAGATCAGGATCGCCGCGGACACCACCGCATTGGTGGTGGAGCGCCCCACCCCGCGCGCCCCGCCGCTGCTGGTGAAGCCGTGGTAGCAGCCCATCAGGGCCACGATGAAACCGAACACCGCCCCCTTGATCAGGCCCGAGACCACGTCCCAGGACTGCAGGAAGCTCCAGGTGTTGCGGATGTAGATGTCGCCGTTGAAGCGCAGCGTCGCCACCGCCACCAGCCAACCGCCGGCCACCCCGATGATGTCGCCTATCAAGGTCAGGATCGGCATGGTGATGATGCCCGCGGTCAGGCGCGGCCCGATCAGGTAGCGGTACGGGTCGGTCGACAGGGTCTGCAGCGCGTCGATCTGCTCGGTGGCGCGCATGGCCCCGATCTCGGCGGCGATGGCGGCGGAGACCCGGCCCGCCAGCATCAGGGCGGCGAGCACCGGCCCCAGCTCGCGGGTGATCCCCAACGCCACGATCTGGGGCATGATCTCTTCGGCGTTGAAGCGCGCGCCGCCGGTGTAGATGTTCAGCGCCAGGGCGGCGCCGGTGAAGATCGCGGTCAGCCCCACCACCGGCAGCGAGAAGAAACCGATGGAATAGAACTGGCGGAACAGCTGCCGCCCGAAGAACGGCGGCGCCACCGCCGCGGCCAGGCCCCGCGCGGCGAACAGCGCCAGCTTGCCGGCGCTGTGCAGCAGGTCGAAGGTCGAGCGCCCGATGGCGCGGACAGGACTCATGCGTCGCGCCCCAGATAATGACGGGCCGCGCGCGGCCCGACACGGGTCAGCAGTTCGTAGGCGATCGTGCCAGCGGCGGTCGCGGCCCGGTCCAGCGCGAGGTTGGGACCGAACAGCTCAACCCGGTCTCCCGGCGTCGCCTCGCAGTCGGTGACGTCCAAGGCGATAAGGTCCATCGATATCCGGCCGAGGAAGGCGCAGGCTGCGCCGTTCAGCCACCCATAACCTTGGGGGCTTCCCACGCGCAAGACGCCGTCGGCGTAGCCAGCCGCAATCACCGCCGCCCGTCGCGGCGAGGTCGCAGTATAGGTCGCGCCATAACCCACGGTTTCACCGGGCCTTATGCTGCGCACCTGCAGGATCGGCGCATCGAGCATGGCCGTCGGCCGGAAAGCCGGGTCGGTTTTTCCACACGGCCCTCCGCCGTAGAGCGCGATCCCGGGCCGCACCAGGTCGTGCAGGTAGTCGCCGCCCAGCACGACGCCGGCCGAATTGGCCAGGCTGCGCCGGACGCCGGGGAAATGTTCACAGGCCGCCGCGAAGGCCGCCGCCTGGCGCGGGTTCATCGGGCTGTCCGGATCGTCGGCGCAGGCCAGATGGCTGATGATCAGCTCCAGCTCGATCCCGCCCAGCCGGTCCCGCGCCCCGGCCAGCTCGGCCGCCTCCTCGACCCGCAGGCCCAGGCGGTTGAGGCCGGTGT
>JBARAK010000212.1:0-2098 GCA_049791955.1 Caulobacteraceae bacterium | reverse complement strand
GGTCGTCGGTGTGAAGCCAGCCGGCGGCGGCGAAGGCGCGCTGGAGCGCATCCGGGGAGCCGATGAAGACGAGATTGGTGAGGTCGGAGACCTTATTCGAGCCTTTGGTGCGGGTGCGGAAGGGGAGGGTGCGGACGAAGGACTGGAGTTGTTCGCGCTGGCCGGCGTTGGCTGCGGAGGGGGGCACGGAGGGCTGGTAGATCTGCGAGGTGATGACGGGGTGGGTGTACTCGAGCAGAAGCTCGGTGCCGGCTTTGTAGAGGATTTCGGGCTCGGCGAAACCAAGCACGGCCACGCCGGAGGCAGAGGCGAAGATGTAGGCGATGGGGTCGATACCGGCGAGGCTGAGGACGGCGTTCTGGGCGGAGTAGCCGGGGGTGGCGGTGGAGCGGATGCCCTGAATCTTTCCGTCGTCTTTGGTCTTCTCCTGGGCGTTTTCGACCTCGAAGACGCGGGCGGTGATGGGGACGACGCGACCGTCGGGGAGGGTCGCCTGATTCCAGGCGATGGTGAGTGAGGCGGTCTCGTGTTTGAAGCCCCAGCCGACGTTGTTGGCCTGGATGATGGTTCCCTGGATGGCGGAGCCCTGGGGGATGAGGATGGAGTCGCCGACGACGATGGGGGAGATGGAGACGGCATGGATGGTCATGCCTTCGTGATCGATGCGAGAGGAGAGGGGATCGAGGAGGCGGACAGTGAAACGCGTGCCTGCGGGAACACCCTGAACAGGATCAAGTGCAGACTGTGGGATCGTGAGGCTGGCGGTGCCTGCGGTGAGGGAGATGGTGTGGCCGTCGGTCTGCCAGTGTCCCTGATGGATGGTGTTGTCTTTGGAGACGGTCATGGCGCTGGCATCGGGGAAGAGCTGGAGATACTGGAGGTCGGCGATGGAGCTTTGCGGCGGGGAGTAGATGCCGTTGAGGCTGGTGCCGAGGAGGTCGGTGACTTTGGCAGTGTGTCTTTCACCGCCTGGAGCGGTTGCCCAGGTGAGGCTGTCTTCGGAGAACGAGGGCGAGATGGCACCGGGGATGAAGCCGGGGATCGCCTGCTCGCCTCCGACGATGGTTACGGGTTGGCTGGTGGTGAGGTCTTTGCCGCTGAGCGCGAAGGCCCATCCCTCGTAGGCGGGGTGATACTCCTGGATGGTGGCGGAGCTGAAGGGAACGGTGCCGAGGATGCGGCGGCGGCCGCTGTCGAGGTCGTAGTAGCGCAGCTCATACTGCTTTGGCGCGGGGTTCTTTTTGTTCAGCACGATAATGAGCGCGCCCTCGCCGCCTCTTACGGTGAGGGCCTGCATGGCGTGCGGGGTGATCTTGTGGATCTTGTTCTTTACCGTCATCTGCGCGACGCCGTCTTCCTGGCCGGCTTTGCGGACGATGGTGATCTGCGGCGATGCGGCGGGGGTGGGGGTCTGATCGCCTGGCGCAGCCATGGCTATTAAAGGCATGAACGCAAATAGAACACCGAAGTGAACAAGGGACATCCTGAGTTTTCCCATGGTGCCGGTAATTGTATCAAGCGTATCTGAACGCTTTGCAGCAGATATGACGGCTTGCAAGGGTTTGCAGGGTGGCTGTTACCTGATTGGTGGTCTGATAACGGGTATGCCTTCGAGGTAGGCGAAGCCGGTAATGTAACTTTTATTGCTACACATTTTTCAGGACAGAGAAAAGCCCCGGTTGTTGGCCGGGGCTTTGAAGGTCAGGAAACGGATACTTATTTTGTGGCATTGGGGAAGATGCCCTCGATGGGGGCGGTCTGCCTGCGCTCGGTCTCGGGATGGGGGAAGGGTTTGCGGGGCATCATGGCTTCACGCTCGCTGGTGTTGTAGAGGAAGATGGCTTCGATGACGGCAGCCTGTTCGAGGTCGAACTGGTGCAGGCGATCGAAGGTGTCCATGTCGGAGTGGTGGGTGCGGGTCTCGTAGTCCATGGGGTCCTGGATGAACTGGAAGCCGGGGAGGCCGACGGCGTCGAAGGAGAGGTGATCGGTGCCACCGGTGTTTTGGTAGGAGATGGTGGACGCGTTGAGGTCGGAGAGAGGCGCGAGCCACTGACGGAAGATGGGAGCGATGGCGTAGTTCTCCTGAGTGTAGACG
>JBARAK010000211.1:0-2675 GCA_049791955.1 Caulobacteraceae bacterium | reverse complement strand
AGCTTCTGTCGTCGTACGACTTCCCGGGCGACGACATCCCGATCGTGAAGGGCTCGGCGCTGGCGGCGGTGGAAGGGCGTGACCCGGTCATCGGCGAGGACGCGATCCTGGAGCTGATGACGCAGGTTGACGCCTACATCCCGCAGCCGGAGCGTCCGATCGACCTTCCGTTCCTGATGCCGGTGGAAGACGTGTTCTCGATCTCGGGCCGCGGCACGGTGGTGACGGGCCGGATCGAGCGCGGCGTGGTGAAGGTGGGCGAGGAAGTGGAGATCGTGGGTCTTCGCGACAACCAGAAGACCATCTGCACGGGCGTGGAGATGTTCCGCAAGCTGCTGGACCAGGGCCAGGCGGGCGACAACGTGGGCGTGCTGCTGCGCGGCACCAAGCGTGAAGACGTCGAGCGCGGCCAGGTGCTGTGCAAGCCCGGCTCGATCAAGCCGCACAAGAAGTTCGTGGCCGAGGCCTACATCCTGACCAAGGAGGAAGGCGGGCGCCACACGCCGTTCTTCACCAACTACCGTCCCCAGTTCTACTTCCGGACCACCGACGTGACCGGGATCATCAAGCTGAAGGAAGGCGTGGAGATGATCATGCCCGGCGACAACGCCGAGCTGGACGTGGAGCTGATCACCCCGATCGCCATGGAAGAGAAGCTGCGCTTCGCCATCCGTGAAGGCGGCCGCACCGTCGGCGCCGGCGTCGTCGCCAAGATCATCGAGTAGGCGTCGCCGCCAACTTGGACTTTCAAGCGGCCGCTGGGGAAACCCGGCGGCCGTTCTTGCTTTGTTTCCGCGTCCGTGCGTCTATTCCTCGTTCACTGATCCTTGGGGAGGGGGCGATGAGCACGTTTACACGGACGACGACGCCAGCGTTTTCGGCCAATCCGCTCCAGACATTCGTGACCTACAAACAAGCGCGGCGAGCAGCCAAGGGCGCGGGCGTGGTCGCTCTGGTGTTTGCCGCTTTGGCGGTGGTGTCTCTCGTTCAGCTTTACCTGACCTATACCTTCGCCCGGCTAACGCTCGCCATAGTCGGCCCCTACGTCCTGGTGGTTGTGATCATGGGCGCCCTCTATTGGCGCGCATGGGCGAAACCCGGGCCCTGGAAGGCTCTTGCGGTCCTGGCCTACGTGCTGCTGGAAGTGATCGGCATGTTCTTCCAGTTCTCCATATCCAATGTCGTCATCATCGGCGTGACGTTGAACTTCTCAGTGGTCGCCTTCAGGGGCGCGCTGGCCATGAAACGCTTGCAGGCCAAGGCTGAGATAGAGGTCTTTTGACTGTTCTGCGTCTGATTGACGGCGGCCGATCCGACGCGCTATCAAGCCTATCTTTCACCGCGCCTTGCGGTGAGCCGCGGTACCACCGTGGTGGATTGAACGTCTTGGTCTGATGGCCTGGGCGGGAGATTCGCCGCGGGGCGTCTTCACTCAGGAGACGTCTGTGACCCGGACTTTTGATCTCACCCCCGAACAACACGATGAATTCGAACGCCGGGGCGTGGTGCGCCTGCCGGGGTTCTATCCGCGAGCCGACATCGACGTGATGGCGGACCGCCTGTGGACGGACCTCGAGACGCGCTATCGCCTGCGTCGCGACCGGCCGGAGAGCTGGACGGTCGTGGCCCCGACCGATTTCCAGGCCCTCAAGCGTTCCGGCGCCTTCCGCGCCCTGGGCTCGCCGGCGCTGTTCGGCCTCGCCGACGCCCTGCTCGGCGCGGGCAGCTGGGACAGGCCCGCCAACTGGGGCATACCGCTGGTGACCTTCCCCACGCGGGCGCCGGTCCTGCCGCGCCCGCCCTGGCACCTGGACCTCGCCGGTCGCGAGCGGCTCGATCCCCTGCCGACCCTGCGGGTGTTCATCTTCCTGGAGCCCGCGCCGCCGCATGGCGGGGGGACCCTGTACGTCTCAGGTTCGCATCGGCTGGCGATGGCGGCCGAGCGCGCCCAAGGCGGACCGGTGAAGTCGGCGCAGGTGCGTGACCGGCTCAAGGCCGAGCATCCCTGGTTCGCCCGCCTATTCGCCGCGCCCACCAGCGCACTGCGGGCGCTGATGGACGAGGAGGCGGAGGCCGGCGGCCATCCCGTGCAGCTGGAGGAAATGACCGGCGCGCCCGGCGACCTGATCGTCATGCACCCGGCCATCCTGCACGGCTCGGCGCACAACGCGCGTGAGCGCCCCCGTATGATGTTGACGGAGTGGATCCCGCGGCGTGACGGTGGAGCGGACTGACGTCAGGGAATCGCCACGAAAAACCCCGCCGGATCGCTCCGGCGGGGTTCCATTTGTGGGCGCTGCGGGCCTGACACCGTGACGCCGTCAGTCCTAATCCTCGCGGGCGTCGCGACGGATCTCGTCGGTCAGGTCGTTGAAGCGGTGGTCGAGTTCGTCGCGCTGGCGCGGGCCGAGGCGGCCGACGCTCAGCAGGTCACGCTCGCGATTCTGGACGTCGTAGAGCTGACGGCGGTAGTCGCGGGCGTCGCGGAAGTCGATGCGGCCGTCGCGCTGCAGACGATCGATCTCGCGGTTCAGCCAGTCGGCGCGCTGGCTGATCGGGATCCACTCGCCCGGACGGTGGCCGTAGCCGAAGCCGCCCTGCTGGTAGCGCCAGTCGTAGCGCGGATCGCCGTAGCGCGGGTCGCCATAGGCCGGCGGCGGGGGAGGGGGCGGCGG
>JBARAK010000210.1:0-10237 GCA_049791955.1 Caulobacteraceae bacterium | reverse complement strand
CCTTCAGGCGGGCCGCCAGATCCTCGCGGGACGCCTCGGCGTCCTGCGCCGGCGGCTCGTCCCCATTGAACTGGGCGTACTGGCGCTGCTCGGCTCCGAACGCCTCGGTGCCCGTCGTCAGCGGCGGGTGGGCGGCGGCGTAGGCGTACATGGCGCGCCGGCACCTCACCATCTCGAACACGCCGGCCTTGAGCGTCGGTGCGCTGGGGATGTTCTTCGGGGCCGGCGGAATGTCGTAGAGGCTGGGCCTCGCATAGGTCTTCGTGGAGGCTGCGGTCACCGCCGCCGCGACCGGCGATTCGGGATTTACGGGCGGAAGCGTCACCGCGCGATGCACGTCCGCGCAGCCGCCGACGCCCGCAAGCGTTGACACGAGCAGGAGAAGGCCGGCGAAGCTGGCCATGGATCGGGTGCTAAGGGTCTGGATCGGGGCGTTCATCCCGCAACGGCTCTTATGCGATGATGGCGTCAGAGAAAAGAACAGGGTGAAAAGTATGGGCCCGACGCGTGAAAACACCGGCGCCGCTCCGGGTCCGGATGCGGCAGCGTCCGCCGATGGGACGCTCGGATTCGACCTGCTCTCGCCAGAGCAGAAGGCCGCGATGGAGCAGCTCTCACTGAACCTGGCCAAGGCGGCGATGACCCTGCAGACGGCCTTCTCGGCCGCCGCGCTGCGCCAGGTGGAAGGCGCCGCGGCCGATCCCGATCCCTTCCACGTCGGTCCGGCGCTTGGCGAAGTGATCGGCCATCTGGCCGCCAGCCCCGACAAGCTGATTCGCGCCCAGACCAACCTGTTCGAGCGCTACGTCGATCTGTGGCGCACCGCCTCGGCCCGCGCGGCCGGCGAGAGCCCGCCCCCGGTCGCCCCGGTTCCCAAGGGCGACAAGCGCTTCAACGCGCCGGAATGGTCGGAGAACCCGGTCTTCGACGTGATGAAGCAGTCCTACCTAGTCACCTCGACCTGGCTCAACGAGCTGGTGGCCAGCGTGGAGGGGGTGGACCCCATGACCAAGCGGCGGGTGGAGTTCTTCACCCGCCAACTCACCGACGCCTTCTCGCCCTCGAACTACCTGCTCTCCAATCCGGTGGCGCTGAAGCAGCTGATGGATTCCCAGGGCGCCAGCCTGGTGAAGGGCGCCGAGCAGTTCGCCCGCGACATGGCGCGCGGCGGCGGCCGGCTGGCGATCAGCCAGACCGACTTCGAACGCTTCAAGGTCGGCGAGAACGTCGCCACCGCCGCGGGCAAGGTGGTGTTCCAGAACGACCTGTTCCAGCTGATCCAGTTCGCGCCCACCACCAAGAAGGTGCGCAAGATCCCCCTGCTGATCTTCCCGCCCTGGATCAACAAGTACTACATCCTCGACCTGAAGCCCGAGAACTCGATGATCCGCTGGCTGACCGGCCAGGGCTTCACCGTGTTCCTGACCTCCTGGGTCAATCCCGGGCCCCAGCTGGCCACCAAGACCCTCGACAACTACGTGCTGGAAGGCGCCTACACCGCCATCGCCCAGGTGATGGGCCAGTGCAACGTCCCCCACGTGAACACGGTGGGATACTGCATCGGGGGCACCATGCTGGCCTGCGCCCTGGCGCACATGGCGGCGCGGGGCGTGGACGTGGTCAGCTCGGCCACCTTCTTCGCCGCCCAGCAGGACTTCGCCGAGGCCGGCGACCTGCTGCTGTTCACCGACGAACCGTGGCTGCAGGACCTGGAGCGGCGCATGGATGCGGCGGGGGGCGTGCTGCCGGGCTCGGCCATGGCCGACGCCTTCAACATGCTGCGCGCCAACGATCTGGTCTGGTCGTTCTTCGTCAACAACTACCTGATGGGCAAGGAGCCGACGGCCTTCGACCTGCTGTTCTGGAACGCCGACCAGACCCGCATGCCCAAGACCCTCCACCTGGGCTACCTGCGCCAGTTCTACCAGGGCAACCTGCTGGCGCTCGGTCAGCTCAAGCTCGGCGGCGCCACCCTGGACCTGAAGGACGTGAAGACGCCGATCTATGTCCAGTCCAGCAAGGAGGACCACATCGCCCCGCTGCGCTCGGTCTACCGTGGGGCCAAGCTGTTCGGAGGTCCGGTGACCTTCACCCTCGCCGGCTCCGGCCACATCGCCGGCGTGATCAACCACCCCGACGCCAACAAGTACCAGCACTGGACCAACCCGGCGCTGCCAGCCACGGTTGATGAGTGGCAGGCCGGCGCGGAGGAGCACAAGGGCTCGTGGTGGCCGCATTGGGCGGGCTGGCTGACCAAGCGGTCCGGGACCCTGGTCGCCGCCCGCGACCCCGCCGCCGGCCCCCTGCCCCCGATCGAGGACGCGCCGGGCAGCTACGTGAAGGTGCGCTCCGAAGCCGCGTAAGCGCCGCGCGCTTTCACGGCGACACCTTTTCCCAGATCGAGATCGCCTGGAGGCAATCGGACCGGTCGCTGGGCGTATATCGCACCAGCCGCATGTCCCCCGGCATCATTTCCTCGAGCTTCTCGATGGTGCAGAACGCCGCCAGATGATTGCTCCCCTCCAGGCTGTCGAAGCGGACGGCGTATCCGGTTTCAAGATCGGCCTTGATCGAAGCTGAATTCGGATGCTTCTCATCGTGGAAAGTCAAAAGAAACCGGCCACCGAATTGCAAGATTCTAGAAACGTCGGCCAGCCACTCACGGGCGGTGTCTTCGCGCAAATGCGTGATCACCGAGCAGGCGTAAGCCAGATCGAATTTTCGATCCGGATACGGCATCGACTTCTTCAGCTTACATAACGCCCACTCACCGCGGAGATTATTGCGGCTCCACCGGAGAAGCTTGGGATTTATATCGACGCCGAAGAAATTTTCATTGTAATTCAAAACCCAGCGCGACAACCGCCCACAGCCGCAGCCGATATCAACGATACTTGACGCATCTTCGAAGCCGCCGCCAGCCTGCTTCAGTTCGCGGTCGAACTCTTCGACGACTTGCTTTGCACGCTCAAGGAACCAGTCGGTATCCGCCGTCCCGCTGACCAGGACGCGCAGATACCAGGACGCGCAGATAAGGGTCTGGAAGGGGAACGCCTTGCCCATCCAGCCGCCGGGTTTCCCCCTCGGCCGCGATCCGCAGCTCCCGGACCCTGAAGACCAGGTTCTGCAACCCAAGCCGCCAAATGGCGCGGGAGGCGACTCGCTTCGCAAAGGGCGCGGGAATGGACGCGGACATCCGCGCCTCATGCCAAAAGATTTGCGCCGCGAAAAGGCGTTGTTTCGCGCATGACGCGACCTGGGCGGCCTCCCGCTACCGCGCCAGCTTCCGCACCTCCTGATGCCGGAAGCAGGTCTCCAGGTGGTCGTTCACCAGCCCCACCGCCTGCATCCAGGCGTAGACGATCACCGGCCCGACGAACTTGAAGCCCCGCGCCTTCAGTTCCTTGGATACGGCGTGCGACAGCGGGGTATCGGTGGGGACGGGCGAAGCAGGCCCCCGCACGTTCTGGATCGGCCGGCCGTCCACGAAGTCCCAGACGAAGGTCGAGAAATCCAGTCCGGCATCGCGCATGTCCAGGTAGACACGCGCCCCGCCGATGGCGGCCTCGATCTTGGCGCGCGAGCGGATGATGCCCGCATCGCCCAGCAGGCGCGCCACGTCCGCCTCGCCAAAGCGGGCCACCGCTTCCGGGTCGAACCCCGCGAAGGCGGTGCGGAACCCCTCGCGCTTGC
Source organism: Caulobacteraceae bacterium (assembly GCA_049791955.1). GTDB lineage: Bacteria > Pseudomonadota > Alphaproteobacteria > Caulobacterales > Caulobacteraceae > CAHJWH01. The sequence continues at coordinate 6,544 of JBARAK010000210.1, read as the reverse complement.
GCAGGATGGTGATCCAGGCCAGCCCGGCCTGGAACCCGTCCAGCACCAGCTTCTCCCACAGGGCGCGGCTGTCGTACTCCGGCGCGCCCCACTCCTCGTCGTGGTAGGCGCAGTACAGTGGGTCCGTCCCCGGCCAGGCGCAGCGGACGAGAGGCGGATCGGACGGCATCGGAGAACCTTGCGCAGCGCTGGGAAACCTAAGGCCGCAACATAGCGCAACGTCCGGGCCTTCCCATCGCCAAAGGCATGGCGCAAAGGAAGCGGCCTCGCGCCGGATGCGGCTCGCTGTTGACGTAGGGCTCACCTATACGTCAACCATGCACGCAAAGCCGAGAACAGTGCTTGGGAGGTAAGATGGAACGGGTCTGGACGCGGTCGTATCCGCCAGGCGCCACGGCCGAGGTCAACGCGGACGCCTTCCCCAACATACCCGCCATCGTCGACGACGCGGTGCGCCGGTTCGGCGATGGGCCCGCGATCACCTGCTTCGGCTCTTCCCTTTCGTTCCGCCAGCTCGACGCGCTCGCCGACGACTTCGCCAGCTATCTGGTCAACCGGTGCAAGCTGAAGCCGGGCGCGCGGGTCGCGATCATGTGCCCGAACCTGAACCAGTTCCCGGTGGCGCTGGTCGGCCTGCTGCGGGCGGGCCTGATCGCGGTGAACATCAACCCGCTCTACACCCGGCCGGAAGTGACGTTCCAGCTGACCGACTCGGGCGCCGAGGCCATCGTGGTCTGCGACAGCACCAGCGCCGCCCTCGCCGCCGCCCTGCCGGACACCCCGGTCAAGCACGTGATCGTCACCGGGATCGGCGACCTGATGCCCGCGCCCAAGCGCTGGATCGCCAACCTGATCGCCAAGCGCAAGGCGGGCAAGATGCGCGCGGACATCCCAGGCGCCCTGCCCTTCAGCAAGGCGCTGGCGCTCGGCCACGGCCGCCCCTACGCGCGGCCGGAGGTGAACGGCGCCGACCTGGCTTTCCTGCAGTACACCGGGGGCACCACCGGACGCTCCAAGGGGGCGATGCTGACCCACCGCAACCTAGTGGCCAACATCGAGCAGTCGATCCCGTTCCTGCAGCTCGGCGTGGACCCGCCGACCAAGGCCGGCGACATCGCCGTCACGCCGCTGCCGCTCTATCACGTCTATGCGCTGGGAGCCCTGTTCGGGTTCCTGAACCAGGGGATGAACAACGTCCTGATCGCCAATCCGCGCGACCTGAACGACCTGATCAAGACCATCGCCCCGCTGAAGATGCGCCTCTTCATCGGCATCAACACCCTGTTCAACGCGATGATGCACCACCCGCAGTTCGCCACCATCGACTTCAGCGGCCTGCGCTTCACCATCGCCGGCGGCGCGGCCACCGAGACCGCCGTGGCGGAGAAGTGGGAGTCGATGACCGGCAACCCGATCCTCAGCGGCTATGGCCTCAGCGAGACCTCGCCGGTGCTGAGCGTGACCCCCGCCGTGGCCAAGCCCGCCTTCACCGGCGCTTCCGGCCTGCCGGTGCCGTCGCTGGACCTGAAGTTCCTCGGCGACGACGGCCAGGAGGTCGCCCAGGGCGAGGTCGGGGAGATCGTCGTGCGCGGCCCCAACGTCATGCGCGGCTACTGGAACCAGCCGGACGAGACCGCCCTGGTGCTGGACGCGGAGGGCTGGTTCAAGACCGGCGACATCGGCCAGCTCGACCCGGACGGCCGGCTACGCATCGTCGACCGGAAGAAGGACATGATCCTGGTCTCCGGCTTCAACGTCTATCCGAACGAGGTCGAGGACGTACTGGCCCACAATCCGGGCGTGGCCGAAGCCGCGGTGATCGGCCAGCACAGCGAGCATTCCGGCGAGAGCGTGCTGGCGGTGGTGGTCAGGAAAGACCCGGCCCTGACGGCCGAAGACCTGATCGCCTACGCCCGCCAACGCCTGGCCGGCTACAAGACGCCCAAGGACGTGGTCTTCGTCGACAGCCTGCCAAAGAGCAACGTCGGGAAGGTGCTGCGCCGCGAACTGCGCGACAAGCTGCTGAAGGACAAAACCCCGGCGGCTTAGGCAAGCACTCTACCTCCGATCACCCCCGCGAAGGCGGGGACCCAGCTCAAATCCGCAGGCGATTGCGAGTGAAGCTGGGTCCCCGCCTTCGCGGGAATTATTCGGAAAGGATTCGGACAGCTCCGCTATATTTTCTTCGCGATCGTGAAGCCCAGCACCAGGAACAGCAGGCAGATCACGACGAAGACGAAGAACAGGATCTTCGCGATAGCAGCAGCGGCGCCTGCGATTCCGCCGAAACCCAGCGCACCGGCGATCACGGCGATGATCGCGAAGATAATGGCCCACTTCAGCATTGCCGCTCTCCAGTCTGTTCTGGAAAAGCCAACGCTCCGGCGCGCGTCACGTTCCTCATGCGCCGTTCAGGCCAGGATATGGCGGCGGGAAAACGGGTGTCGTCAGACCCGGAAGCGGTATTCGCGCCCCGCCTCGCGCTCGATATCGGGCGGGAAACTCTTGCGCTTGTCGGCGTAATACTGCGCGCGATGATCGCCGTAAGAGGCCGCGTTGTAGGTCAGATACAGGATGCGGCGCTGCTGGTCGGTCAGGTTCGGCTTGGAGGCGTGCGGGGCGTAGCTGTCGAAGAACAGCACGTCGCCCGGCTCGGTCTCCACCGCGATCAGCTTGAACGCCGCCATCTCCTCGGCGGTCAGTGGGATCCACTCCTGGCCGATCAGGCCGGCGTAGCGGGGCGCGTCGCTCATCTCCAGGCAGCCGTTCTCCACCGTCGCCCGGTCGATGCAGACCAGGGCGGTGACAAACACCGGCGCATAGGTCGACCAGCCGGCCTGCTGGTCCTGGTGCGGGTCGAAGCCCGCGCCCCCGGCCATCTTGAAGTTGATCTTCTCCTTGAACAGCACCGCCGGCCCTTCCAGCAGCTGCTCCACCGCCGCCAGCAGCCGGCCGCCGCGCACCAGCCCGTCGAAACCGCGATGGTAGGGGCAGAAGTTCTCGATCCGCTGGATCACCTTCCGTTCGCCGTCGAGCAGGCTCTTCTCGTGATAGACCATGTGTTCGCCGGGAACCTCCGGCATGGCCACCACCTCGTCGCTCCAGCGGCCGATCTTCGCCGCCTCCTCGGAGGTGAACAGGCCCTTGGCCGCCAGCCAGCCCGTGCGGGCGTAGTGCGCCAGGTCCTCGGCCCCGAGCGGGGCGTCGTTGCGGGTAGTGGCGGAGGTCGGGGTGGGGGCGATCGCGTTCATGACACCAACTGCGGCAGGATCTCGAGGCGCGCGCGGGCCACGTCCTCCTCGAAATCGATCTCGGTCCAGGGCAGGTCGCTGACGTCCACCGCGCCGAATCGGTCGGGGTCGGTCAGCATCAGGTCCCGGATGGCCTCTTCGTACTCCACGTCGAGCCGGCCCGCATTCACATAGTCGTCGCAACGATCGGCCAGCTCGGCGGCCGTGCGGGCCGAGAAGCGGAAGAAGCCCACCGATTCGCCGTGCCAGTCGTGGGCGTGTTCGGGCTGCTTGCGGAAGTCCACGATCCGGTCGCGCCCTGCGCCATCCTTGCGGAAACACAACTTTACCGGCTCATCGCCGGGCTCGATCTGCCGGTCCACCAGCAGGGTGTTCTCGGCCGCGCCCTGCCCCAGCCGGGCCGTCATGCGCGCGTCGCACAGCACGTCGGCGTCCATCAGGATCACGTCCCCGCCCGCGCGGAGCAGCGGCCCCTGGACCTGGAGCGAGACCAGGCTGCCGCGGCGGAAATCGGGATTGAGGGTGAAGTCCACCGCGATATCCCCGCGAAGGCGCTCTACAGCGTGGCGAATCATGTCGGTTTCGAAACCCAGCGTCATGACGACGCGACGCACGCCGGACGCGGCGAGATTCTCGAAATGCCGCTGCAGCAGCGAAACGCCGCCAAATTCCAGCAAAGCCTTTGGACCATCATGGCTTTGGCCTAATCGGCGCCCCACGCCAGCAGCCAGGATGAGCGCCGTGCAATCGGCCAGGGGTGACAATTTCATAACGTCCTGTTTGCAGAGATATGACGTTGAGCATATTCAGCGCAGCAGTGCGCGCGTGACGATTTTGTGGCGCCTTTAAACCAGAGTGACGTCCTTGGAAACCAACTCTGCGGCCAGTGCGGCCTCCCATCCGTTCTTCTCGGCCGCCAACGCTGTCGCCCAGCCGGCGGCGCGACCGCCAAGCCGCTTCGCCGCCCTGCGCGAGCAGATGCTCTCCCCGGCCCTGTGCCTGCTGATGGAGGCCCACAGCGGCATCTCGGCCAAGATCGCCGAAGAGGCCGGTTTCGGCGGCCTGTGGGCGTCGGGCCTGTCGATCTCGGCCAGCCTCGGCCTGCGTGATTCGAACGAGGCGTCCTGGACCCAGGTGCTCGACGTGCTCGAGTACATGAGCGACGCCACCACCCTGCCGATCCTGGTGGACGGAGACACCGGCTATGGCAACTTCAACAACGTGCGCCGGCTGGTGCGCAAGCTCTGCGAGCGCCACATCGCCGGCGTCTGCATCGAGGACAAGCTGTTCCCCAAGACCAACTCGTTCATCGGCGAGGCCCAGCCCCTGGCTGACGTCGACGAGTTCTGCGGACGCATCAAGGCCGGCAAGGACAGCCAGCTCGACGACGACTTCACCCTGGTCGCCCGGGTCGAGGCGCTGATCTCGGGCCGCGGCATGGAGGAGGCGCTGCGCCGGGCCGAGGCCTATCACGCCGCCGGCGCCGACGCGGTGCTGATCCACTCCAAGCAGAACACCGCCGCCGAGATCTTCGAGTTCATGGAGCGCTGGGGCAACCGCGCGCCGGTGGTGATCGTGCCCACCATGTACTACGCCACCCCGACCGAGCTGTTCCGTCAGGCCGGGATCTCCACGGTGATCTGGGCCAACCACCTGATGCGCGCCTCCATCGCCGCCATGCGCGAGACCGCCCGCCGCATCCACGACGACCAGTCCCTGGTCGAGGTCGAGGGCCGGGTGGCCAGCGTGAAGGACATCTTCCGCCTGGTCGGCAACCAGGAGCTCGAAGAGGCAGAGCGCCGCTACCTGCCGGACAAGGCCAAGGCCCGCGCCGTGGTGCTGGCCGCCTCTTCCGGCGACCTGGGCGAACTCACCCGCGACAAGCCCAAGTGCATGATCGACATCCGCGGCGAGACCCTGCTGCAGCGCCTGGTCGGCGTGCTGAACGGCAGCGGCGTGCGCGAGGTGGCCGTGGTGCGCGGCGACCGCAAGGAAGCCGTCCAGGCCAAGGGCGCGACCATGGTCGACAACGACCGCTTCGCCGATACCGGCGAGGTCTATTCCCTGGCCCAGGCCCGCGCCACGCTGGAAGGCGAGACGGTGCTGGCCTACGGCGACGTGCTGTTCCGCAGCTTCATCCTGGAAAGCCTGATGGGCTCCAGCGCCGACATTGTGCTGGCGGTGGACGCGCGGTCGCTGTCGGGGGCCGAGAAGCCCCGCGTGCGCGACCTGGTGGCCGCCGACCGCGGCTATTCCGGCGACTATCTGGACGACGCGCCGGCCCACCTGTTCCGCATGGACGCCGCCCTGCCGCCGCACCAGACCGCCGGGGAGTGGATGGGCCTGGCTCGCTTCAGCGCCCAGGGAACCCAGTGGCTGTGCGAGGAGCTGGACGCGCTGGAGGCCGAGGGCAAGCTGGAGACGGCGGACCTCCCGGCCCTGTTCACCCGCCTGGCCGCTCGCCACCCGGTGCGCGTGAAGTACTTCACCGGCCACTGGATGGACGTCGACACCCTCACCGACGTGGCGGACGCGCGCAACTTCACCTGAGGGATTTCCGGCCAGCTTCAGTAAGGCGTCGTGTTTTCCGCTCTTCCCCGCGTCCGAACACGTAGGCGGGGATCCAGATCAAATCCGCCGGCGCGTGAGACTGAATCTGGCCCCCGCCTTTGCGGGGAAGAGCGGTGAAAAGGCGGCGTATCGCGGTCCAAAATCTATTGTAGAGCCTCCCTATGATCACCGCAGACGCCTTCATCGCCGAAGCCACGCGCTCGGGCTTCGACTTCTACACCGGCGTCCCGTGCAGCTACCTGACGCCCCTGATCAACGGGGTGCTGTCGGACCGGGCGCTGCGCTACGTCGGCGCGGCCAGCGAGGGCGAGGCCGTGGCCATCGCCGCGGGGGCCTGGCTGACGGGGCGGCGCACGGTGGTGATGTGCCAGAACTCGGGCCTGGGCAACGCGGTCAACCCGCTGACCTCGCTGAACGCGCCCTTCCGCATCCCCACCCTGTTCATCACCACCTGGCGCGGCCGTCCCGGCGAGCCGGACGAGCCCCAGCACGAGGTGATGGGCCAGATCACCCAGGACCTGATCGCCCTGATGGGGCTGGCCCAGGGCGAGTTCCCCAGCACGCCCGAACAGATCGCCCCCGCCTTCAAGGAGGCGGTCGAGCGGATGGCCGAAACCGCCCTGCCCTTCGCCTGGGTGATGAAGAAGGGCGACGTGGACGACACCGCGCTCGACCAGGCCGCGCCCGCCCCCCGCGAGCCCGGCCGGCGCGAAGCCTTCACC
>JBARAK010000209.1:0-5468 GCA_049791955.1 Caulobacteraceae bacterium | reverse complement strand
GCCGAGCGCAGCGCCGCCTGGGCGCCGGCCTGGGTGAGGACGGGGGCTGTGCGGACCAGGGGTTCGGGCTGGGCCAAGGCCAGGGTTGGCGTCGCGGCGGCGGCGAGGATGAAGAGGCTGGCGCGGAGGGTCATGGTCGATCTCGTGTTGCGAAGGGGAAGGCGGTTCAGGCGCTGCGGGGCTGGGCGGCCCGACGGTGGAACAGGCGGCCCACCGGGTTGCCGAAGCGCAGGTGTTCGAACCGCTGCTGCAGCCGGTCCATGAACAGGTAGACGATCGGGGTGGTGAACAGGGTCAGCACCTGGGACACCGCCAGGCCGCCGACGATGGTGAAGCCCAGCGGCTGGCGGATCTCCGATCCCGCCCCCGTGCCCAGCATCAGCGGAACCCCGCCCAGCATGGCGCACAGGGTGGTCATCAGGATCGGGCGGAAACGGGCCAGGCAGGCCTGGCGCACGGCCTCCTCGGGAGGCGTCCCGGCGCGTTCCCGCTGCAGGGCGAAGTCCACCATCATGATGCCGTTCTTCTTCACGATGCCGATCAGCAGCACGATCCCGATGATGCCGATCACATCCAGCGGCCGGCCCACCATCATCAGGGTCAGCAGGGCGCCGAGGCCCGCGGAGGGCAGGGTGGACAGGATGGTGATCGGGTGGGCCCAGCTCTCGTAGAGCATGCCCAGGATCAGGTAGACCGCCGTCAGGGCGGCCAGGATCAGCACCCCTTGCCCGGCCAGGGCCGACTGGAACGCCTGGGCGGCGCCCTGGAAGCTGGTCTGCACGGTGGCTGGCATGTGCAGGTCGTGCTGCACCTTGTCGATGGCCGAGACCGCCGCCCCGATGGAGACGTGGGGCAGCAGGTTGAACGAGACCGTCACCGAGGGGAAACCGCCCTGGTGGTTCACCACCAGCGGGGCGGTGGTGTTGGAGACCCTGGCCACCGCGCTGAGGGGGACCGACTGGCCGGCGGCGCTGCGCAGGTAGACCTGGTTCAGCGCGTCCGGGGTGGTGCGGAACGGCGCGGCCACTTCCAGGATCACCTGGTACTGGTTCAGCGGGGTGTAGACCTTGGTGGCCGGCCGCTCGCCGAAGGCGTCGTAGAGGGCGTCGTCGATCTGCTGGGGCGTGACGCCCAGCCGGGCGGCGGCGTCGCGGTCGATGTCGATGTTCAGCTCCGGGGCGCCGGCCACCGCGTCGCTGGCCACGTCGGTCAGGCCCGGCGTCCGCCGGAGCGCGGCCTGGACCTTCTGCGACCAGACGGCCAGTTCGGCCGGGTCGGCGTCGACCAGGGTGTACTGATAGGCGCTCTTGGACACCCGCGCGCCGATGGTGATGTCCTGGGATGCCTGCAGGAAGAGCCGGATACCCGCGACGCCCGCGACGTGCTGCTGGATGCGGGCGATCACCTGCTGGGCGCCGCCGTCCGGCCCGCGCCTGCCTTCCGGCTTCAGCGCGACGAACATCCGTCCCTGGTTCGGCGAGGGGCTGCTGGGGCCGGGGCCGATGTAGCTGGCCACCGAGGCCACCGCCGGGTCTTTCAGGATGATGTCGGTGATCTGGGTCTGGCGCGCGGCCAGGCCGTCGGTGGAGATATCCTTCGACGCCTCGGTCACCCCGGCCAGCAGGCCGGTGTCCTGCACGGGGAAGAAGCCCTTGGGGATGACCACATAGAGCACACCCGTCAGGGTGATGGTGCAGACCAGCGTCAGCAGCGTCAGGCCCTGGTGGCGCAGCACCACGTTCAGGCCGCGGGCATAGACCGAGGTGATCTTCTCGAACCCATGTTCCAGCGCGTTGTACAGCCGCCCGCGCGGCACGTCCGGCCTTTGGGCGTGCAGCAGCCGGGCGCACAAGGTCGGCGTCAGGGTCAGGGAGACGAAGGCCGACATCGCGATGGCCACGGCCACGGTGATGGCGAACTCCTGGAACATCCGTCCGACCAGCCCGTGCATCAGCAGCAGGGGGATGAACACCGCGATCAGCGAGATCGAGATCGAGACGATGGTGAAGCCGATCTCGCCGGCGCCCTTCAGGGCGGCCTGGAGCGGGGGCAGGCCTTCCTCCAGGTGGCGCACGATGTTCTCGATCATGACGATGGCGTCGTCGACCACGAAGCCGACCGCGATGCTCAGCGCCATCAGCGACAGGTTATCGAGGCTGAAATGGCAGGCGTACATCACCGCGAAGGTGGCGATGATCGACAGCGGCACGGCGATGGCGGGGATCAGGGTGGCGCGGGCCTCGCGCAGGAACAGGAAGATCGCCCCGACCACCAGGAACACCGTCAGGATCAGGGTCTTCTCCACGTCCGTCACCGAGGCGCGGATGGTGGTGGTGCGGTCCGAGACCACCTTGAGGCTGATCGCTGGCGGCAGGGTGGCCTTCAGCTTCGGCAGGATCGCCTTGATGTGGTCGACGGTGTCGATGACGTTGGCGCCCGGCGCCGGCAGCACGTTCAGGATCACCGCGCGCTTGCGGTCGTACCAGCCGGCCAGCTGGCTGCTGGCGGGGCCGATCTCGGCATGGCCGATGTCGCTGACGCGGATGGGCGCGCCGTTGCGGTAGGCGATCACCGTGTTGTCGAACGCGCTTCGGCTGGTGATCTGGTCATTGGTCTCCAGGCCGTAGGTCTCGCGCGATCCGCGCAGCGATCCCTTGGCGGCGTCGACGGTGGCCTGCTGCAGGGCGGTGCGCAGGTCTTCCAGGGTCAGGCCCCGGGCCGACAGCTTGACGGGGTCGACCTCGATGCGCATGGCCGGGGTCTGCTGGCCGCCGATGGTGACCAGGCCCACGCCCTTCTGTTGCGACAGCCGCTGCATCAGGATGCTCTCGGCGTAGTCGTCCACGGTGGTCAGAGGCAGGGTGTCCGAGGTCAGACCCAGGATCAGCACCGGGGTCTCGGCCGGGTTCACCGCCCGGAACACCGGCGGCGAGGGCAAGGTGGGGGGCAGGGCGCCGCTGGAGGCGTTGATGGCCGCCTGCACCAGTAGCGAGGCCTCCTGCACCGAGACCGTCGGGTCGAACTGCAGCGCGATCTGCGAGAAGCTCAGGGCGCTGGACGAGGTCATCTGGGTCAGGCCGGGGATCTGGCCGAGCTGGCGTTCCAGCGGCGTGGTCACCGCAGAGGCGTTGGTCTTGGCGTCCGCCCCGGGAAGCTGGGAGGTCACCTGCAGGGTGGCGGTGCTGACGTCGGGCAGGGAGGCGATCGGCAGCGAGGCGTAGGCGACCAGCCCGATCAGCAGCAGCCCGACCATCAGCATGACGGTGGCGATCGGCCGGCGGATGAACGGCGCGGAGATGCCGCCGCGGACCGGTTCGGCCGGCTCGGCGTGGGGCTGGACCTGTTCGCTGGCGTGGGGAGCGTCGGTCATGGCGTCAGTCCCAGGCTGTCCTGCGCGGTGTTCTTCATCGGCGCAGAGGTTTGGGGGGCAGGGGTTCGGGAGGCGGGGGTTGCGGGAGCGGAGCCGGGAACGGCGGCGGCCTTGCGGGCGACCCGGACGACATGGGCGCCGGGGGTCAGGGCGAACTGGCCGTCGGTGACCACCTCCTCGCCGGCCTTCAGGCCGCCCTCGATCACGGTGCGGTCGCCGATCGTCCCGCCGACCTGGATCGGGCGAAGGGCGACGGTCCCGTCCGCTGCCACCACCCAGGCGCCGGCTCCCTCCACGCCCCGCTGGACGACGCTGGAGGGAACGGTCAGGCCGCCGGCCTGGCGGCGCAGGATCAGGCGCGCCTGCACCGATTCGCCGGGCCAAAGCAGCCGCTGGGCGTTGGGGAAGATGGCTTTGAGCGTGATCGTGCCGGACGTCTGGTCGACCTGGTTGTTGATCAGCGCCAACCGGCCCACGTCGATCGGCTTGTCCGTACCGCCCTGGCCCAGGGCGTCGACCTCAAGCCCGGCGCCGCCGGTGGAGGTCATCGCGGCGCGGATCGCGGGCAGGGCGGTCTGGGGCAATGTGAACAGCACAGCGATCGGCTGGATCTGCGAGATGGTCACCAGGCCCTGGGGATCGGTCGGGCCGACCAGGTTGCCGATGTCGATCAGGCGCAGGCCGGTGACGCCGGAGATCGGCGCGCGCACCGAGGCGAATTCGAGCTGGATGTGGTCTCGGCGGCTCACCGCCTGGTCGGCGGCGACGGTGGCGCGGAGCTGCGCTGTCTGGCTGCGCTGGGCGTCCACCTGCTGGTCGGTGACCAGGCCCTTGGAGGCGACGCCGGTATAGCGGTCGAGCACGGCCTGGGCGTTGGTCAGGCTGGCCTGGTCGCGGGCGGTGTTGGCCTCGTCCTGGGCCAGGGTGGCTTGCAGCGGACGGGGGTCGATCTGGGCGATGGGGGCGCCGCGCGCCACCTGCTGGCCCTCGGTGAACTGGATCTTGACGATCTGGCCGCTGACCTCGGCGCGGGCCACGGCGGTATTGAACGCCTGGACCTGGCCCAATCCAGTCTGGGCGACAGGTATATCGCCGCTCTCGACCCGCGCCGTGGCGACAGGTTCAGGAGCTGTGCGGGTGGAACTGGATTGCGACTTGGACGCGCAAGCGGCGAGTACAGGCGTGATTATAGCGCCGGCGAGCAGAACTTTGCGCAGGTCGGACGATGTCTTGCGGCTCATCTTGGACCCCACCTTTATCGGGTGCAGCAAGATGTGCCATTCGCAGCTTCATGAGACCAATGATTGGTCTACATTCCTACATGCACGTCACGAATGGACGTGCCCGCCCAGTGCTAAACCACGTGCAGTGTGCGCATGCGTCCGGGGACCAGGGGAACGACCACGGCGTCGCCGGCCGGGAAGCGCGGCGCTGGATCGGCCGGCAGCACGTAGATCACCTCGTTCGCCGCCATGGCGCGGATCAGGGCCACGGCGCGGTCGGCCAACTCGTCGGCCACGGCGACCTCGATCTTGACCCGCGGCTGGTGGGCGACGGCGTATTCGACGCCCTTGTAGACCTCGCGCAGGCGCCGGTTCTGGCGATAGTCGCGCACGTCGGTGGCGGTGAAGCTGTCCATGCCCGCGGCGAGCAGGGCCTCGCACGCGTCGTCGGCTTCCGGAGCTGTGACGATGGCCACGAGATACTTCATGGCGCTGCTCTAGGCGCGGGGAGCGTAAACGTTCGATATGCGCGGGCGGGCGGCGCCATAAAGGCCGCCACTCCCAACGCCGCGCGTCACCCGCCGCCCGTTCCAAGGACGGGGATGGCTGAGCCGTTCCCCGAGCACCTGAATTCCTAAGGCCCGTCTTGGATCGTGATGATTTCGCGCCAAGTCACAGCGCAAATCCCGCTCCTCTTTTCGCGAAGACATCCTATTCGGCAGTCACGGACATGCGCGCCAGGCCGCGGTGGATGTTGACCTTGACCAGGGAGGTCGACTGGCCGGTGCGTTCGGAGGCTTCGTCCACGCTGAAGCCCTGCAGCTTGACCAGCCGGATCACCTCGGCCTGGGTCGGCTTGAGGGTGGAGAGCAGGT
>JBARAK010000208.1:0-6729 GCA_049791955.1 Caulobacteraceae bacterium | reverse complement strand
GCGGAGAACGGCTTCTGCACCGCCGGGACCGCGGACGGCGGCGGCTGGTAGGGCGGCGTCTGGTCCTGCGGCGCGTTGGTGGGCGCCGGTTGCGGCTGGCTGGCGGCGGTGTCGGCGAAAGCTATGGTGGCTAGCAGGCCAAACGCCACGCAGATCCCCCCAAGTCTGGATATGGTCACACGTCCTCCCCGCGCCCCGTCTTTGCGCAGGGCGGCAATTGTTCCTGAGTTTTTACTTGTCGTTACAGAGACACGCGGGACCGCCCGGTGGCGGATACTCCGCTTTTGGTTGAGCGAACTCCCCCGAACCCGCTTTCAGTGCATTGGTCTATTGGTATGACCATGCGTCACGACACTGGGGCGGCAGATCCAGGGCGTCAACCGCCGAGCACCGGCCGGACAGGTTGGCGCATTCCGGGCTTCGGCCAGCGGCGGCGCGACCACAGCCACGTCAGAGGCTGAACAACACTCAATTCAAATTGTTGTTTTAAATCGGCTTTTTATGACGCCAAAATGGATCGTCCCGAAAAGGTGCATATGCAGACGTCCAAATCCGGCGATAACCTGCGCTTATCGCCCTCGTTGATTTAGTATCTCTCCGGGGTCCGGTTCGCGCCGCATGGAGACAGGACAGCATGAAATACCGCTACGTCCGCGCCTTCCTCGCCATCGTCGAAACCGGCAGCATCCGCACCGCGTCGCGCCGGCTCGGCGTGTCGCAGCCGGCGCTGACCAAGACGCTGCAGGAACTCGAAGCGCTGCTCGGCGCCTCGCTGATCACCCGCACCGCCCAGGGCAGCGCCCCGACCGAGTTCGGCCGCGCCTTCTTCGCCCGCGCCAAGTTCATCGACGAGGAGCTGAGGCGCGCCCAGGAAGAGATCGACCAGATGCGCGGCGGCAAGGACGGCGCGGTGTCGGTGGGCCTGTCGCCGGTGGCCTCGCTGCTGATGGCGGCGGAGGCGCTGAGCCGCTTCCGCCTCTCCTTCCCCAACGCCAGGGTCAAGATCGCCGACGGCATCTTCGACCTGCAGTTGGCCGGGGTGCGCCAGGGCCGGTTCGACTTCGCGATCGGCGGCCTTCCGCCCTCAGCGCTGGGCCCCGACGTCGAGGCCGAGCCGCTGTTCAGGAACCGCCTGGCCCCCTGGGTGCGCCAGGATCACCCCCTGGCCGGGGCCCGCTCGCTCGCCGACCTGACCGACGCCGACTGGGTGTTCACCAATGACGACCCCAATTTCCTCAAGCTGGTCCACCTTCATTTCGAGCATCTCAAGCTGCCGCCGCCGCGCGTGGCGCTGACCTGCGAGTCGTTCCCGACCGTGCTTGAGCTGATCCCCAAGACCGATCTTGTCGCCCTGTTCCCCGAGAGCCTGACGGCCAACCCGCTGGTGGCGGCCCGGATGGTCCCGATCCCGGTCGAGGAACCGCCCCCCACCACCTCGCTCTCGCTGATCAAGCGCAGCGGCGTGCCCCTGACCCCGGTGGCCGAACACCTCGCCACCCACTTCCGCCGCATCGCGCGGCGGTTCAGCCGGCTGGGCTAGGCTGGGTCCAGTCGTGACGGCTTATGGCTTGATCGCGTTGAACGGGATCGAGATGCGCGGCGTCTCGGCGGCGTGGGGCTCGACGAAGTGCTCCAGCCAGGAGGGGAACAGCACGATCAGTCCCGGTTCAGGCTTCACGCTGACGTCGGAGTGGGCGTTGGGCGCGGCGCCCTTGATGAAGGAGCTGAGCACGTGCGGCCGCGGGTCCCGCAACACCAGTCCGCCGGAGCCCTCCGGCGTCTGCAGGTAGAAGGTCCCGCTCAGCATCGAGTGCTCGTGCATGTGCAGGAAGTTGAAGCCGCCCTTGTCGTGGATGTTGATCCACGACTGCAGCTGGAAGGCCTGGGCGGGCAGGCCCATCTCGTTGAGCGCGTGGCGGCAGAAGGCCCGCACCGCCGCGTCCAGCTCGGCGAACTCCGGCCGGTCGAGGATGGCGTCGTCGGCGCTGTTCCAGCCCAGCCGGTTGGAGCGGCCGGCCGGCTCGGGGGCTGCGGCGCGCAGGGCGGCGACCGCGGCGATCCAATCGGCGAACCTCGGCGCCAGGGTCGGGAAGCGCGCCTGCCAGATCCGGGTCGCGAACAGGTCGAGGGGCTGGACGGCGGCGGAGCTTTGCCCCGGCCCCGGGGTCGAACCCGGCCGCGCCGGGACGCTCAGCTTGTAGCCATAGACCAAGGCGTCCTCCGCACCGTGGGCCGTTATCGGCCGCATGCCGCTATGGAACCCGTCCCGCCCCCGATATCAAGGTTTGGGGCTCTGTCCCCCCTCCCCGTGGGCGTCCGAGTGCGGGCGACGCCCCCCTTGGCGCCATGTCACCCGCAAAATCCTCGCCAAGCCACGACATGTCACGCTACGGCGCGACATGCGCCTGTCATTCCGGCGCACGGTTTGCATTTCCCGGTTGTATCCGCCAAGGCGCGGGTCTAGACCGCCGCCGTCCGGGGAGACCGGACGCCACATAGCCATGAGGGATTCTCATGACGCGTCTCGACTACGCCGCCTACATCGGGCGGTTCGAGCCTTTCCACCTGGGCCATCTGGCGGTGATCCGCCGCGCGCTCGAGGAGGCCCCCCGCGCCATCGTGCTGATCGGCTCCGCCGACGCCCCGCGCAGCGCCAAGAACCCATGGACCTTCGAGGAACGCAGCGTGATGATCCGCGCCGCGCTCGAACCCGACGCCGACCGGCTGATCCTGAGGCCGCTCCGCGACCACCTCTACAACGAGACCGCCTGGATCGCCGAGGTGCAGGACCAGGTCGCCCTCGCCGTCCAGGCCGACCGGGGCGAGGCCGCCGTGTCTGCGCGCATCGGCCTGATCGGGCACGAGAAGGACGCCAGCAGCTACTACCTGCGCGCCTTCCCGCAATGGGAGCTGGTCGACGTCGACCAGGTCGCCATGCTGTCCGCCACCGACCTGCGCCGCCACCTGTTCGCCGCCGACCCCGGCGCGATGCGGCTGCTCGAGGCCAATGTCCCCGCCCCTGTGAACGGCATGATCCGCGCCTTCCAGACCACCGAGGCCTTCGGGCGGGTGGCGGAGGAATTCCATCACCTGGAAAGCTACAAGGCGGCCTGGGCGGCGGTCCCCTACCCGCCCACCTTCGTCACCGCCGACGCGGTGGTGGTCCACTCCGGCCACGTGCTGCTGGTCAAGCGCAAGGCCCAACCCGGCCGCGGACTGTGGGCGCTGCCCGGCGGCTTCGTCGACCAGCGCGAGACGGTGCTGGACGCCGCCATCCGCGAGCTGCGCGAGGAGACCCGGCTGAAGCTGCCCGTCCCGGTGCTGCGCGGAAGCGTGAAAGGCCAGGCGGTGTTCGACCACCCCGAGCGCTCGATGCGCGGGCGCACCATCACCCATGCCTTCCACTTCGACTTCCCGGCCGGCCCTCTGCCGCCGGTGCGCGGTTCCGACGACGCCGCCCGGGCTCGCTGGGTCCCGGTGGCCGAGGCCCGGCGGATGCGCAGCCATCTGTTCGAGGACCACTTCTTCATCCTCGAACACTTCCTCGGCGCGGCCTGAATCGACGCCTCACCAAACGACCTCACACCACCACGCTATTCCCAGGGCCAAGGGGAGAGACCCCGAAGCGCCCGAACCCGACGCGAAGGAGCTTCCGTCATGATCAATCCGATCCTGAACACCGACAGCTACAAGACCAGCCACCACCTGCAGTATCCGCCCGGGACCAGCCGGGTGTTCTCCTATGTCGAGAGCCGCGGCGGGACCTATGACCGGACGCTGTTCTTCGGCCTGCAGGCGATCCTGCGCGAGGAGTTCAGCCGCCCCGTCGTGGGGGCGGACATCGAGGAGGCGGCCGAGCTGCTCGCCGCCCATGGCCTGCCGTTCAACCGGGCCGGCTGGGAGCTGCTGGTCGAGCGCCACGGCGGCCGCCTGCCGATCGAGGTCCGCGCGGTCGAGGAAGGAACCGTGGTCCCGGTCCACAACGCGCTGATGACCGTGGTCAACACCGACCCGGACTTCTTCTGGCTGACCAGCTACGTCGAGACCGCCCTGCTGCGGGTCTGGTACCCGGTGACGGTGGCGACCATCAGCTGGAACGTGCGCCAGATCATCCGCGCCGCCCTGGAGCGCACCGCCGACAATCCGGCCGGCGAGCTACCGTTCAAGCTGCACGACTTCGGCGCGCGCGGGGTGTCGAGCGACGCCTCCGCGGCCCTGGGTGGGCTGGCCCACCTGGTGAACTTCAAGGGCAGCGACACCCTGGCCGCCATCCTGGCCGGGCGTCGCCACTACGCCGAACCCATGGCCGGCTTCAGCATCCCGGCGGCCGAGCACAGCACCATCACCAGCTGGGGTCGCGCGCACGAGGTCGACGCCTACGCCAACATGATCGACCGCTTCGGCAAGCCCGGCGGGGTGTTCGCGGTGGTGTCGGACAGCTACGACCTCTACGGCGCGGTGGAGCACCTGTGGGGCGAGGCGCTGCGCCAGCGGGTGATCGACAGCGGCGCCACCCTGGTGGTGCGGCCCGATAGCGGCGATCCGGTCACCGTGGTCGCCAGGACGCTCGCCCTGCTGGCCGAACGGTTCGGGACCCGGACCAACGGCAAGGGCTATCGCGTGCTGCAGAACGTGCGCGTGATCCAGGGCGACGGGGTGAACCCGGACAGCATCCGCGCGATCCTCGACCGTATCGTCGCCGACGGGTTCAGCGCCTGCAACCTGGCCTTCGGCATGGGAGGGGCCCTGCTCCAGCAGCTCAACCGCGACACCCAGAAGTTCGCCTACAAGGCCTGCGCCGCCGAGGTGGGCGGGGCCTGGCGCGAGGTGTTCAAGGACCCGGTCACCGACAGCGGCAAGCGCTCCAAGCATGGCCTGCTGGGCCTGGTGCGCGAGGGGTCCGAGGACTGGGCGACCGTGCCGGTCGACGCCGACCGGTTCGAACCGGTCGGCGGTGGCGAGAACCTGCTGCGGCCGGTGTACCGCAACGGCGAGCTGCTGGCCGAGCGCACCCTGGCCGATGTCCGGCGGACGGCCCAGGCCTTCGACCTGGAGTGACCATCCGGAAGCGGGCGCCACCGGATGGCCAAGATCCGGTCCGACAACCGCTTCCCAGTCTGGAACGAGGTTAGAGAGCGGATATGCGCAAGGCTGCGAAAGTGTTGATGCTGACGTTGGCCACGGCCCTGGGAGGCGCCGCCGCCCTGCCGGCCCAGGCCGCGACGCCGCAGCCGCAGATGCTGGACTTCAAGGGCGCCGACCTGGGCATGTCGCTGCAGGCCTGGAAGGCCCTGCCCTTCCCCGGCCGCACCAACGTCGCGGCCAGCCCGATCTGCACCGACGATCCCAGCTCGGCCCGGCTGGACCTGGCGATCTCGGCCTCCGAAAAGCAGGCCGGGGTGATCGGATGCACCTATGTGTTCGGCCCGGCCGACGGCGCCGGCCCCCGCCATCCGGTGCCGCTGGACGACCGCCTGAGCGCCGATCACGTGCTCTACAAGTTCCGCGGTGGACGGCTGGTCAGCATCAGCTACCGGACCACGGTGGACGCCTTCGACGACATCGTGGCCCGCCTGACCGCGGAGGCCGGAACGCCGGCCAGCGTGCAGCGCGACCAGGTCTCGACCGCGCTCGGAACCGGGATGCCGCGGGTCCGCATGAGCTGGCGCACGCCGTCCGGCACGGCCGTGCTGACCGACCCGTCGAACCAGCTCAACCGCCTCTCCGTCACCCTCACCACCGCCGCGCCCAATGCGGCGGGCGCAAAAACCTGAGGCTGCTTCAGCGGGCGTCGAACGACGGGGGCGCGTCCTTGAGGTCGTCGCCCCACGCCTTGCGGGGCTGCGCGGCCAGTTCGAAGTCCAGCCGGCCGCCTTTCAAGGCGAAGCTCTCCGGCAGCCAGGGCCTGCGGCTCTCCACGCCATCGACCTTCAGGCCAGCGACATAGGGGCCGGCCGAGGGCGCGCCTTGCGCCTGGATGGTCAGGTCGCCCATCGGCCGGCGCACCACGATGCGGGCGAACAGCGGACTGCCGAGCACCAGCTCGGCGCGTCCGGGCGTCTCGGGATAGAGGCCAAGCGCCGACCAGACGTACCAGGACGACATCGCGCCCAGGTCGTCGTTGCCCGGGATTCCGGCCGGGGTGTTCACCCACAAGGTGTCCTGCACCCGGCGCACCAGCTCCTGGGTCTTCCAGGGCCGGCCGGCGTAGTCGTAGAGCCAGGGATCCCCGATCGAGGGCTCGTTGTTCAGCTCGGCGTGGAGCGGGCCAGCGTTGGTGACCGCCATGGCCCCGTCCGGCGTATAGAAGTAGGCGTCCAGCCGCCGGGTCGCCGCGTCCACCCCGCCCATGGCCTCGAACAGGCCGCGCACGTTGAAGGGCAGCATCCAGACGTACTGGGCGGCGGTCCCCTCCACGAAGCCGTCCTCGGTCGAGGGCGTGAAGGGATGCCGGGCCGCGCCATCGTCGCGGTCGCTGACCAGGGCCCAGGTCCCGTCGGCGTCGCGGTTCTGGATATAGCCGCCATCAGGCGCGGCCTTGGGATTGAACAGGTTGCGCCAGTTCTGCGCGCGCCGGAGGAAGCGGGCGGAGACGTCCGGCTCCCCCAGCCGGGCGGCCAGGCTGGAAACGCCGAACTCGGCCGTCGACAGCTCCAGCGTATCGGCGCCCCCGCCCCAGGACGGCGCGCCGGTGGGGATGAAGCCCAGCTTCAGCCACTGGTCCAGCCC
>JBARAK010000207.1:0-6928 GCA_049791955.1 Caulobacteraceae bacterium | reverse complement strand
GCGCCGACCGAGGTCGATGTCGAAATCGCTGTCCGGCATGATCATGCCGTCCGTGTCGCCCGGCGATCGGCCAGAGTCTATCGCGGTTCGGCGACAGTCCCCGCCGCGGGCGGAATACGATTGCGGTTCCGGCTGTCGAGCTCGGCCTTCTGAACAAGCCGCGCCAGGTGGGCCGTGTAGATCTTTGCGTCCCGCGGATCCATGTGCGAGTCTTCCGGCAGGCGGAAGCCCTGCAGTTCCGGATAATCCTGGTAATAAACCCCCACCGTATGGGTTCCCGCCAGCAAAGCGTTCCAGAATTTTCGCATCGGATAATATTGCGCTTCTATTTTGGTGTAGATTCCAGCTACCGGATGTTTGACAAAAACAACATCACCGCCCCTGGCGCGAATCCTGGCGACATTGGCGGCGACCTCGGCGACCACCTTGGGAACATCGGCCGGCGGATCGTTCGGCCCCGGCCGCCCGACGATCCCCCAGATGCGGATGGTCTGATCCCGATAGGCCTTGTCGTTCAGTTCGCGATCCCATAGCCGTGAGCTGCGATCGGCTTCGGCCACCCCGATCTTGTAGACGTGCAGATAGGGGTCCTGGCCTCTCCGCAGCGGCAGCGGCAGTTCAGCCCAGAGGTTCTTAGGCCGCGTCTGGTCGTCGATGTAGGCGAAAACCTGCTCGGGCGGGATCGACAGGAACCGTCCCACACGTTGGGAAGGCGTCTCGGCCTTATAGTAGGCCAGCGCCGCTGCGCCGTCGGAACCCGCGAATTGGCTGAAGAATGAGCCCGTCACGTCAGCCACCAGCAATCCGTGGAATTTCGGATCCTTGGCGAGGTCGTCTAGCACGAACCGGGGCGTATTCCCCTCGATGGAGAGTTGCACGGGCCTGACGCCCGTAACCTTCTGCCAAACGTCCAGATTGACGTCGAACAGGTTGCGGGACGTGCCGGCCAGGACGGTGGCGTCCCCTACGGCGCGGCGGCGCTGTTCGGCCCACGCGGCGCTATTGTTCTTGATGTCGCCCGGCTGAAAGCCCCGCTGGCGCCATAGCGCTTCCCAGCCGCCGGTCAGCACGGCGGTCATCACCAAGGCGGTAAGGGCGATCCGCCCCCAGGGCCGGTCCGGCACGTCGCGGTGCGCCTCCTCCAGGTCGTCGGCATGGGTCAGGCCATCGATGGACGGGGGCGGCGGTGCATACGACCGCGGGCCGCCGCCAGCCTTGGGCGCCAAACGCGCGCTAGAACTGGAAATAGATGAAGGCATTGTCTGAGCCTTGGCTGGCGAGGATGAGGAAACCCATGGCGGCCCAGGCCGTGGCCAGGGCTACGCTCGGGGTTTTTGCGACGACGGCCTCCAGGGAGGTGTTGCGCAGGCGCCAGTGGCCGACCAGCAACCCGGTCAGGATGACCGCCACCGCGATGATGTCGTTGAGATAGAGCAGCGGCTTGGCCGTGGCGGGAATGGTCGCCATGGAGATCAGGATCCGCATGGCGCCCTGGAAGTCGGACGCGCGGAAGAACACCCAGGCGATGCAGACCAGCAGGAAGGTCAGGACCGTCGCCACGAGCTGGAACCCCAGCGTCCGGAAGATCGCGTAGCGCCCGAACCTGCGGGTCAGCGCCCGCTCCCCGGCCAGGAACAAACCGTGCAGCCCGCCCCAGATCACGAACGTCCAGTTCGCCCCGTGCCACAACCCGCCCAGCAGCATGGTGATCATCAGGTTGGCGTAGGTGCGCAGGCCGCCTTTCCGATTGCCGCCCAGCGGGATGTAGAGATAGTCGCGAAGCCAGGTGGAGAGCGAAATGTGCCACCGCCGCCAGAAATCGGAGAACCCGACCGCGGCGTAGGGAGCGTTGAAGTTCTGCGGCAGCGAGAAGCCAAGGCACAGGGCCGCCCCGATCGCGGTGGTGGTGTAACCCGAGAAATCGAAGAAGATCTGGCCCGCAAAGGCGAGCACCCCGGTCCAGGCGTCGAGCGGCAGGAGCGCGTCCTTGGCCTTGAACACCCGATCCGCCGCGCCCGACAGGAAGCCGTCGGCCAGCACGATCTTCTCGAACAACCCCAGCGTCATCAGGGCCAGTCCCCAGAGGAGCATCGGGCGGGTGGCGCGTTTGGGTCGGGAAAACTGCGAGAGCAGGTCCCGCGGTCGCATGATCGGGCCCGCCACCAGGTGGGGAAAGAAGGTGACGAATAGCGCGAAGTTGAGGAACGAGCGGCTGGGCGCGATACGCTTCTGGTAGACGTCGATGGTGTAGGAGAGCGTCTGGAAGGTATAGAAAGAAATACCGAGCGGCAGAACGATGTTCCACTTAGGTGCGTGGTACATAACGCCCACAAGCGCGGCTAAACGCTCGAAATTGTCCTCCAGGAAACCGCCATACTTGAAGAAGCCCAGCATACCGAGGTTGACGCCAAGGGAGACGATCAGCGCCAGCCGCCGCGGCCCCGAGCGCGTCTGACGCGCAATCCAACGTGCGGCGAAATAGTCGACAAAGGTCGATATCCACAGCAGCACCACAAATGGCGGATTCCAGCTGGCATAGAACAGGTAGCTCGCCGCCAGCAGCAGGCAGCGCCGGGCCGTCCATCCGAACGGCGCGCTCCACAACCCCAGGAATACAGCAAAGAAAACCACGAATGTGATCGAATTAAAGATCACGTCATATCTCCGGATATCGATGATGATTGACGGCGCGCAACACCGTCACCAGCAATCTGGCTATGTTCAAATTTCGCGTCTTCCGGCGCAAACGCCGCCGCTCACGAGGCCGGAACGCTTCGCTTCGGCCTCATCCAAACCACCGGCGACGCCCCATTGAGCGCATCTTGCAGAGCGGCCATGCCCGGCCCCATGAACGGTCTGAAATCGATGTCATCGCACGCTCACGGCCGGGCGACGTCCAGACCCCTTCCCGGCGCTGGCTATAGGACACGACCCCGGATCACCTCAAATATATTCAGGTATAAATTATCAATTTATCAGCTACAAATGTAACGCTTCATTTGTAGCAATTAAATATTATAACCACCCATCGTTGCAAGAAGATCGATACATAAATCAGTCCGACAATTTATACCTGTATGCGATCGCTAGACCAACACCAGCCGCCTTGACCACCGGGGGCTGGAACAGCCCAGCCTGCAGCGCCTGCTTGAACTTCACCACGGTGGCGCTGTTGGTCACTTCAAGGGGACGCTCCGGAGCATTACGGCCGCGCCGCCGACCTTGTCCCGGCGCCGGTGAACGTCGCCAATTTCAGGAAATTCCGCACCGTACATGACGGATCATCGCTCCGATGACCAAGACTGAACACCGCCCTGACGTTGCAGTCCGTCACAGGCAGGAATCGTACGCGTCAGGCCGAGTGTGACGCAAGGATTCCGGTACTATGGCGACCCCCATCCCGGCCGAGACCAGATCGGCTTGCGGTTCGACAACCGCTGCTGCTGGATGCTCCACTTCAAGCACAAGACCATCGATGTGGTGCGCGCCTACCTGGACTCGGCCATGGTCGCCCGCCTCTTCGAAGAAAATCCGATCTGACGGTCCCAGCTCCCGGCGGACGGCGCGGACGCGAAGCGCTACTGGGAAGATACCGAGAAGGATCTCGACACTCTTTTGACAGCTACCGGAGATCCAGAGAAAGCTCTCCAGGCCTATCCGGACCTGTTCCTCCGATCGCTGGAGGCGGAAAACCGGATGTGCCTTTGCAGATTCATGCTCGCCGAATATGACGACTTACCGGACGCCGTAAAAACCGAGGTGCAGACCTTCGCCGATGTGAATGTCGCATGGCTTGCAAGAATGCTGTCCGCGGCCTTTGCTCCCAAAAGCCAGTGTGAGACGAAGACTCGCGCAATCTTCGCGGCCGTGGGCGGCGCACAGCTTCTGGCGCGAAGCCGTGCGGACCAGGGCGGTGACGTTGGCCCCCATGACCTTGGCGATCTGGATCGCCGCAACCCCGACGCCGCCGTTCGCGCCACGGACAAGGACACGGTCGCCCTTCCGAACCCCGGTGGCGTCGCGCAGCACGCCGAGCGCAGCAGCGGCGGCCCCAGAGAGGGCGGCGGCATATCATCACCAGCGCCCAGGACGCCGGCTTCAGTCTCAATGAAATTCATCGCCTGATGCCTGGCGACGCATCCGACTGCCGCGATGGGGAATTGGTCGGCGTCCTGCGAAAGAAGGCCAACGACATCAAGACGATGGAAAGTCGCCTGGCGCAGATACGATCGCAGATCGAGGATCTGATAGCCGACATCGAGGACAAGCCAGAGGGCATGACGCGGGAAGCGAACGCCGATCGCATTCTGAATAGGTTCAAGGACGATTGGCGGACGCGCGCCCTGGACTGATTGCGGATTACATTTGTCTGACAACGCCGGGTGGATGCTTTCCCCGACACCGCTTGGCCTTCAACTTCACTTGAAGGCTAACTCGAAAAAAGTGGCGCTAGCGCATCGGTTGAGCGGAATTTGAGCGCGCGGGCGCGATCCCTCGGCTTCCCCAATTGCGGCCTAGTCCGCGACGCCTATTATACCTCTTATGTCAAAATTGCGCTCCCTTGCGAAGATTTTTAGTTTAATCTTCATTGGAATTATTGCTGCCATTCTTGTTTTAATTGTTGGGCTAATCAGCGTAGCGCACTTAGTGGGCCCTCCAAATCCTGGGCCGGCGCCTAAATCGGCGGCAGAACGCAGGGCAAGAAATCTCAAGGTGTTTGACGCCGCTTGGCGTGAAATCGACCGCCACTACTATGACCGGTCCTTTCACGGACAAGACTGGCCCGCGGTGAGGAGGGAATTTCGGCCGAAGGCGGCTGCGGCCATCAGCGATGAAGACCTGTACGGCAATGTCCTAAGCAACATGACCGCGCGGCTGCACGATTCCCACACGTCAGTTGTCCCTCGAATTGCAGTCGCCTCTGGAGCAGAGCTGGGCCGAGATCCGATTAAAGGCAATTGCGCCAATCAACCCAAGCAGATCGATCTGGGCTTTTGGCCCGGGCGGTCATGGTCTGCGAATGCAGTCAATGTCTTAGCTGATCTGCGCAAGGGCTCGCCAGCAGACCGCGCGGGATTGCAGCCAGGCTTGGACATTGCGGGATGGACTGTGAGCAATCCGCCTTGTGGGCCAGCCCGAGTTGACCTCGATATCCCGGCTTCGGGAGCCGCCGCCGAGCATCACATAAGCTATCTGGTCAATCAGGAGTCGCCCGAGCTGAGCCGTGCGTCCCGCACCCTCCCCGATGGCGTTCAAATCTTACGCTTCAACAGCTTCGACTTCGCAGATGCGCGTTGGCTCCTATCCGAGTTTAAGACAGCGCCTGCATCTGGGCTGATCCTGGACTTGCGCCACAACAGCGGTGGATCCGATCAAATCTTGAACATCATCGCCGGCGCCCTGGTTGGGCTGGGCCGCCCCATAGGAACGTGGATTACCGCGGACGGGAGACGCGTAAAACTGAGCCGTGAGCTGAATATTTGGGATAGATTTTTATTGCAGCTTCACGGAACGCCCAGCTCGTTCCGTTATCGCGGACCACTGGTCGTGATGATTGGGCCGGCGAGCGCCAGTGCTGCGGAGGTCTTGGCTCAGAGCCTGCATCTCAATGGCCGAGCCGTTCTCGTCGGGGAGCGGACCAGCGGCCAAGTTGAGGCCGCGCATAGGTACTGGCTTCCTGATGGTGGGTTCGTTGAGGTCACGGTAGCGGATATTGAATATCCAATGGGCTACAGACTGGAGAACCAAGGCGTAGCTCCAGATCTGTTTGCACGTCAGACGTTAGAATCGATTCGTTGCGACAGGGACCTTGTAGTCGAAGCCGCCGATCACGCGATTTCACACGTTCCGAGCAGGTGAGCTTGGTCAGCGTACTTTGGGTCGGCGCGTCACCAGCGCCCGAAGCTATGGCGCGAACGCTCGTTGGCGGGATGGGGCGCTGAGGAACGCTGAGGCGCAATCGTTACATTCCGGCGCTAGGGTCGCCGCACTGTAGGTCGGTCCAGGTTGCGCCGTCGTGAAGCCAAGCCTCAGCGCCTTCACCCTGCTGATTATCATCCTCGTCGTGGGAGGCATGGTCGGCGCGGCGCCAGGCCTCGCCGCGCCGACACGGCAGGAGGCAGCCCGGCACAGGCGCGACATCGTCGGCGTCTTGCAGCAGGTTTCCAGCGCCGGGGGCGGATCGGTCTGGGCGCGCATACAGGCCTGCGGCTTCAAGATCGACTGGGGCGCCAGCAGCGTGACACGCCTGGACTCACCCAATCCCTCGCTCGGGCTCGATGCTGGCGACGCCACCGTCTTCGTCGCCTTCGACCAGCCCTGGCTGCACCGGCCGGCCTGGATGACCGACGTTGCGTTCTGGAGCATCCGGCGGGGCGTGGTCGCACCGATCAGTCACGCGGGTTGGGATCGCGCTCTGCAGCGCAGCAAGTCAGCCATCCGGCTTCAGAACGGTCGCAGTTGCTAGCCACGAGTCCACAAAGACGGAGCGCACCCGATGAAGATTTCCCTGAGCGTTGACGAATTCGCCGATCTGCTTGGCGGCCCGGGCGCGAGCGAGGCGGAGATCACCGCCTTTGAAGCGGCGGTGGACGCGGCGGTCCCCGACGATTATCGCGGCTTTCTCGGCCGCACACGCGGCGCCAACGTGCCGTCCTCGATCGACGTCTATAAGGGTGAGGATGGCGAGTACGGCGAATATATCGCCCAGATCGGCGGTTTGGGATCGAACATCAGCCTGATGGGTGAGCTGGAGAGGCCGCGATGGGGCCGCCTGACTGAAGGGCTGGTCTGGATCGGCAAGGGCCGTGGTGGAGATCCGATCGCACTCTCATTGCTCCCGGACCAGTTCGGGCGAGTTTACCTCGTCGATCATGAGGTGATGCCGGGCGCCGATACCGACGAGGGGGCGGTGGCGACACCCATGGAA
>JBARAK010000206.1:0-1702 GCA_049791955.1 Caulobacteraceae bacterium | reverse complement strand
GCTCGATCCGGCCCTGCGCCCGAGCCCGGTCCCGCTTCTGCATCCGCTGCTGGCCCAGCCGGTGATGGAGACCTGCCTGGCCATGCCGAGCTGGCTGTGGGTTGAGGGGGGCGTCGATCGCGCGGTGGCGCGGGGCGCCTTCCGCGAAGATTTGCCGGACCTGGTCGTGCAGCGGCGCGGCAAGGGCAGCCTGCACGGCTACTTCACCCGGGTGTTCGAGGCGTCGCGCGGGGTGTTGCGGGAGCTGCTGGCCGATGGGGTGCTGGCGCGCCGCGGATTGGTCGACGGGGCGGCGGTGCGGGCCTATCTCGACCAGCCGCGCCGGCCGCGCGACCTCGACTTCTACCGGCTGTTCGAGTTGGCCGATGTGGAGCTCTGGCTGCGGGGCTGGGGCGTGGCGTGAGCTGGCGACGCCGCCCAGGCTTGGCGTTGCGCCCGCCACCGCCGGTACTGCTCGGCCTTGGACGCGAGCGGATCTTCCTCGGACTTCAGCCAGAACAGGAACCAGTCGAGGTTGCGCTGATAGGCCGCTAGGCGGTGTTCGGGCTGGGTGAGCACGTGGGGCTCGTTGGGGAAGGCGTACATGTCGACCGGAACCGCGGCGTCCGACAGCTTGGCATAGAGCTCCATATTGTAGCGGAATTCCTGTTCCGGCAGCTGCATCAGCAATGGCGTGCGGATGTCCTGGGCATGCAGTGCGGAAGACATCCGCTCCCACGCGGGCCGTGTCAGGTCCGGATCGCCGAGACCCCAGGCCTTCAACAGCAGCGGGTGCTGCCCCGACAGGGCGGTGTACCAATAGTAGATCGGCTCGATCTCGCCCGAGGCGATGGAGGCCGCCGCCAGCAGGTCCGAATGGGCGGCGATCCACAAGGTCACTTCGCTGCCGAAGCTCAGCCCGCCCATGCCGACCCGGCGAGAATCCACCAGGCCAGCCTTGCCCAGCGCCTCGACGATGGCGCGCACGCCCGACAGGCCCGCCTGATAGGCTGAGGCGCTGTCGAGCGGATCGGCCACATCGGCGGTCTGGTCGATACAGAGGGACGCGACGCCGCGCGCGGCCAGCGCCGCCATCGGCCACTCATCCCCGACGCCGCCCCGCACGAAGCCGGCGCATTCGTAATAGGTGAGCACCAGAGGCAGGGGCTGATGCCCGGGCCGGCGCATGGGCAGCATCAGCACGCCGCCGAAACGGCGCCCTTTGGCATCGGTCCAGATCAGGGTGCGGGCTTCGATCCGGTCGGGGCCGGGGTCGGGCGCGGGCGGGCGATCCAGCAGCCGCTGCTCGCCCGTATCCAGGTCGATATCGACCAGGTGTGGCGGATCCACCGGCCCGGCGGCGACGCAGACCGCGCGGCGGGCAGCGAGCGCGCAGGGCGCAGCTGAATAGCCGGCGCCATCGTTGAGCACGCCATTCGCCCGGGCCAGAAGGCGCAGCCGATTGCTGGCCAGCTCCCACAGCCACAGGGTCTGGCGGTGGGCGGGATCGGTGGTGGTCACCAGCAGCGCGTTGCGCCCGGGCCGCCAGCGGAGGTTGGCGATAGCGGCCTCGAACCGCCGCCTCCGCCCCTGCGCGGGCCCGGCTTCAGGCGCGCTCACCTCGATCGTGCGCGGGTCGTCCAGCCTGGCGACCTGGCCTTTGAAGCCCGTGGCTGGCGCGCGGAACGTGGCGAAGGGCGCGGGCCGCGCCAGCGCCCTGACC
>JBARAK010000205.1:0-4109 GCA_049791955.1 Caulobacteraceae bacterium | reverse complement strand
CCCTTAGGTTTGCCGGTCGTTCCCGACGTGTAGCAGAGGCCGGCCGGCGTCTCTTCGTCGAAGCCGCCCCAGGCCGTGGCGGCGCCATGCAGGGCGAGCAGGTCCTCCTGCGCCCAGACCCGCGCCTTTCCGGCCACGCCGTCCAGCGCCGGCCCGTCGCCGTCCATCAGGATCACGTGCTCAAGCCCCGGACAGAGCGGCGCCAATTCCGCCAACATGGGCGTCAGGTTGCAGGCCACGGCCAGCACCCGATCCTCCGCCTCGTTGATCATCGCCGCGAGATGAGCGGCGGTGAAACGTGGATTGAGGGTGTGGCAGACCATCCCCGCCCCCATGGCGGCGTAGTACATCTCCAGGTGATGCTGGGTGTTCCAGGCCAGCGTCCCGACCCTGTCGCCAAAGCCCAGCCCAAGCGCTGCGAGCGCGCCGGATAGGCGATTGCTGCGCGCTCTCAACGCGGCGTAACCGATCCGTCCCGCCCCCCGGCCCGCCTCCGCTGTGACGATCTCGCGGTCCCCCGACCACTTGGCGGCATGGTCGAGGAACTTGTCTACCGTAAGGGCGTAGGATTGCATGGGCGCTTGGGAAGGACTGTGAATACCAGGATACTGTGAACGAAGGGACTTGGCCGCCGGCCATGTCCGGTCGGCGGCCGATGCAAGCCGGCGTCAGAACGTCTTCAAGACACTGATCCCGAACTGACGTGGCGCGCCGGCCAGGCGGATGGGCGACAGCAGCGCGCTGACATACTGGTCGTTGGTCAGGTTGTAGCCGTACAGGGTGGTGACGAAGCTGCCGTGGGTCCAGGCCAGCGAGGCGCCCAGGATCTTGCGCGACGCCAGGTAGTCGCCTGCCGCCGCATTGTCGAACAGGGTGCCCCACTGGGAGGAGACGTAGCTGAAGTTGACGTTGGGCGTGATCAGGTCGCCGTTCGCCAAGTGGAAGTCATACTGGCCCATGACGTTGAAGGTGGCGTCCGGGGCGTAGGTCTGGGGTTTGCCCTTCAGGTTGAGGCAGACCCCATTGGCCGGTCCGTTCTGCGGATCGCAGGTCCCCGATTCCGGCAACCGCGGGTCCTCGGCGTAGAAGGCGCCGAGCGCGGTGTGCTCCAGCCCCAGGCCGAAACTGCTCTTGAAGTCGCCGAACACCGCCTGGGCCGAGGCCTCCACCCCGTAGAGCTTGGTGCCGCTGGGATTGTTGACTTCGGTGCTCTGGAGCGGATTGTCCGGGAGCGGCAGGATGACCTGGAAATTCTCGAAGTTGTTGTAGTAGGCCCCGAGCTGTGTGCGCAGGTGATTGTTCAGGAACTTGGATTTCCAGCCGATCTCGTAGTCGGTGACGCGTTCCTGTTTGAACGGCGCCGGTATTATCCCGTTGTCGAAGTACAGCGCGGTGTTGAGGCCGCCCGGCTTGGCGCCGGTGGCGACGAAGGCATAGAGGAAGTTGTTCGGGTCCAGGTTCCAGTTCAGCGTGACCTTGCCGGTCACGTTGCTGCCGCTCTCGGTCTGGTTCTGGGGAAAATTCAGGTCGAACTCAGGCACATAGTACAGCGTGTGGTTGGTCGTGCTCCACGACGAGTAGCGTATGCCTACCTGCAACTGGAAGTTGGCCGGCAGGGCGAAGCTGAGCTGGCCGAACACCGCCTGGGTCTGGGTGGGGTTGGTGCCCTGCAGGTCCTCGTCCACCTCGCCCGGCGGGACGCCGATGTCGAACTTGCCGCTCGGGAACACATAGTTGTTGCTCTGGTAGAAGGCGCCCAGGATCCAGGTCACCGGCCCCTTGTTGGGGGAAATGATGTTGAACTCCTGCGACCAGACCCGTTCGTCCACCGCCTCGGCGATGATGAAGTTGTTGGGCGGGGGCGCGTTGGTGCCGTCGATGTCACCCTTCCAACCCGTGCGGCCCTGCTGGTAGCCGGTGACCGAGCGCAAGGTGATACCGTCGGGCAGCACATAGTCGATCTTCAGGTCTGCGCGGGCGAACTGGTCGACGGCGTAGGTCTCGAAGTTGTTGTTGAACTTGAACAGGCTGTTGGTGGGGTTCGCCCCCCCGGTGGGCGCCACCAGCGCGTCGCCGAAGTAGCCGCCGTTGTCGAGGTAGTTGTATTCGGCCTTGAACACCACCTTCAACGCTTCGTTCGGATGCCACAGCAGCGAGAAGCGTGTGCTGCCCCAGATGGTGTCCGGGTTCCCGGTGAGGCCGTTGATGTTGTAGAAACTGTCGCGATACTGGCCGTTGAACGCGATGCGCGCAGCCAGGGTGTCGCTGATCGGGATGTTCACCGCGCCCTGAAGCTGGGTGTCATTGTAGTTGCCATAGTGCGCCAGCAGATAGCCGTCGGGCCCGCCGTTGATCTTCGGGTCCTGGGTGTTGACGATCACCGCGCCGCCGGTGGCGTTCTGGCCGCTGAAGGTGCCTTGTGGGCCGCGCAACACCTCGATGCTTGAGATGTCGTAGTAGGGTTCTTCCTGGAAGTAGCCAGGGAAAGAGGCCACCCCGTCGCGGTAGGTGACTACGCCCGTGCCGGTCTGGGTATTGTGCTCGCCCTTGCCGATGCCGCGGATGTCGATGTCGTTGCCCTGGCCGAAGTTGTTCACGGTCAGCGAAGGACTGACGAACTGCAGCTGGTCGACGGTGAATACACCGCGCTTCTGCAGGTCGTCCTGGGTCAGCACGGTGGCCGCGATCGGCGTCTGCTGCAGGTTGGTGGTGCGCCGCTCGGCGGTGACCACGACTTCCTGCACCTGGGTCGAGCGGCCGCCGCTCTTCGCCGCGGGCGCTGCAGACGAAGGCGCAGGGGCCGCCGACGTGGCGGCCGGGGCCGAGGAATCGGCTTGCGCGATGGTGGTGGTCTGGGCCGAAGAGGCGGTCTGTGCTTCGGCCATGCCGCACCACCCCAGTGTCAATACAGACGCGCTCAGCCACAATACGTGGGTCTTCATGTTCCTCCCCAATGCCAAGTCTGGCTCGCGCTCTTTGGCGCTTGAGGATGAAGCTCGCTCACGCTCGATCAGCTGTCAACGCTAATTCTCTCGCTAGTGAATGTCTTGACCGTCGCGCCCGACGATGGCTAGCATGGCCGTGCGGGGACCCATGGACGGACTTCGTGAAACAGAAAGACCTGCCGGCGAACACGCCGCGACGGGCGGGAGGCGCGTGTGATCGATCTGAGCGGCCGGGTGGCCATCGTGACCGGAGCGGGCGGCGGCCTGGGACGAGCCCATGCGCGGCTGCTGGCGGAGCGTGGCGCGCGCGTGGTGGTCAACGACATGACCACAGGCGCCGAAACCGTGGCGCGCGAGATCGTCGAGGCCGGCGGCCAGGCGCGGGCCTTCCTCGGCTCGGTGACCGACGCCGAGCGGGTCCAGGAGATGGTCGACGAGACCCTGTCGGCCTGGGGTCGGGTCGATATCCTGATCAACAACGCGGGCATCCTGCGCGACAAGTCCTTCGCCAAGATGAGCCTTGAGGACTTCCGCCTGGTGGTCGACGTCCACCTGATGGGCGCCGCCAACTGCACCAAGGCGGTGTGGGATGCGATGCGCGCCCAGAATTACGGCCGCATCGTCATGACCACGTCTTCATCGGGTCTCTACGGCAACTTCGGCCAGGCCAACTACGGCGCGGCCAAGCTGGCCTTGGTCGGGCTGATGCAAACCCTCTCGATCGAGGGCGCCAAGTACGGCATCCGGGTGAACTGCATCGCCCCGACCGCCGCCACCCAGATGATGGAAGGCATCCTGCCGGCCGAACAGCTGGCGATGCTGCGGCCCGAGCTGGTCAGCCCGGCGGTCCTGGCCCTGGTGTCCGAACAGGCGCCGACGCGCGCGATCGTCTGCGCCGGCGCGGGCGGGTTCGAGATGGCCAACGTCACCCTGACCCACGGGATCCACATCGCCGGCGATCCCCCCTCGCCCGAAGCGCTGGTGGCGAGATGGGCGGAGCTGGCCGACCGGCGCGGCGAGACCGTCCCGGATCAGGGCTGGGCCCAGAGCGAGATCGAGCTGAAGAAGGCCGGCTTCGCCGCGCCGCAAGCCGTGGTGGCCTGACATGTCGCGCGACGCTGTCATCGTTTCCGTGGCGCGGACCCCGATCGGCCGCGCCTACCG
>JBARAK010000204.1:0-3690 GCA_049791955.1 Caulobacteraceae bacterium | reverse complement strand
CTCCTGGCGAGCACAAGCGCTGACTGCCATTTCGAAGTGCGTGCCGCGTACGAGCACGGCCGGCGAGTTCATCGCCAGCGCCATGGCCTGCGCGGGGCAAGGGCGGCCAGGGCCGGCGGCGTGATGTCGGCCAGCGTGGGCGGCGCCGGCGGCGTGGGGTCCGCGGCATAGGTGAATTGCAGCTCGTAGGTGGCCCGGTCCGCGCGGCAGCCGGCGTCGTCGCGGGCGATCAGGTCGAAGGCGTAGCGGCGCCGGTCGGTCACCACCATCATGTTGGTGCGGCCGCTGTGGACGGCGGGCTTCAGGAACAGCAGGTCCGACCGCTTGTTCGGAACCGCGTCCCACAGCTTGGCGTCGCCGAGCGCCACGTTCTCGATCCGCTCGCCCGGTTCGAAGGCCACGGTCGACTGGAAGCCGGCGCAGCCATGCAGGGCCGTGACGGAGAGCGGCGTGTAGGCCACTTCGCGGATGCGCGGGTCGCTGGCGTGGGCGGCGTGGGGAAGGACTAAGGCCAAGGCGGCGGGGGCCAGGGCGGCGAGCATGAAGGAACGGGGCGTCATCGGAGGGCTCCGGAAAGGCGTGCGGCGGGGGCGGCGGGCTTCAAGCCCTGGCCCAGGCCTTCGGTGCGGCGCTGGCTTCCCGCGGTCGGTCCCGGCGCCACGCTGGGATCGGAGCGGGCCGCGCCCGCCGCCTGCTCGACGCGCACGGAGACCGGCGCGGATTGGTCGCCTCCATCCCTGGAGAGCGAGGAGACGACCTGGCCGACCCGCGGGTCGGTGGGCTGGGATCGGGAGGTCCCGCCACTGGCCGCGGCGGCGGCCTGCAGCAAGGTGGTGGTCGACGATCGCTCGCCGTCCGAAGTGGATGTGGAGGCTCCACGCCCCGTCCCGCGCCCGAACCGCCAGCCGTTGACCAGGCTCGCCGAGGTCCACATCAGCATGGCGACGAGGCCGACATAGACGACCGAGCCCATGAACAGCTCGAGGATCGGCTGCAGGTCGTCCACGGCTGCGGAGGGATCGTCCGCGATGGTGTCGATCAGCGGCCCCAGCACGGAGACCGCCGCGGAGCCCGCCAGCACGGTGAAGGCCGGCGCCAGCGAGAACAACAGGGCTGTGCGCAGCCAGCCCTCGAACAGCCCGCGCGTCTGGCGGAACAGGGCCAGCACCACGAACACCGGGCCGATGGCCAGCAGCAGCGCCAGGACGATGCGGGTCAGCACCAGGGCCCCGGCCGACGCCAGCAGGATCAGCATGCCGCTGATCCAGACCAGCGAGGCCGCCATCTGGGGTCCGGCCAGCGGGCCGAGCGCCTTGGATGCACCTGGCGTGTTGTCGCCGAGGGCCTTGGTCACGTCGGCGAAGCGGCCCAGCAGTTCGTCCAGCCGCATGGCGAAGCCGGCCGTGTCGCCACTGCTTCCGGCCAGGGTGGTCGCCAGCTGCTCGGGCCCGCCGACCAGCAGGCCGTAGATCACCGCGTGATAGGCCGGCCAGGAAGTGGCGAAGGTGAGCACCAGGCCGATCACCAGCACGCGCGGCGCCATGCCGGACAGGGTCAGCTGGGTGCGGCCGGTCATCAGCCCGATGGCGATGAAGGCGACGTAGAGCGTCAGCAATGCGGTCAGCACGGTTCCGAACGCGCCGTTCTGGCCGAACAGGTGTCCGTAGCTGGAGGTCACCACCAGCCCGACCCGGCAGTCCACCGACGCCAGGGCGTGGGCCACGCCCAGCGCCTTGTCGTCGAAGCCAGGGCAGCTTGCGGCGATGCTCATGGCGCGATCCGCAGCCGGTGGGTCGGGCGCGGCTCCTCTTCCTCGGGGCCGGGCCAGGGGGTGTTGATCAGGTGCGGCCACCAGGCCGAGGGGCGGTCGCCGAAGCGCGCGCGCAGCTCGTCCAGGCGGCGGACGGAGGATTCGCGGCCGGACAGGGCGACGAGCAGGTCGGGCATGCCGGCGAGATCGAGACGCGCCACCACACTGTGGTTGCCGTGCTTGACCAGGAAGCTGCGGGCGTGGGGCGGCAGCGCCCGGATCAGCTCCAGCTCGTGCTCGGTCAGGCCGAAGCCGGTGCAGTAGTCTTCCCGCTGCGCGCGCGGGTTGGGCATGAAGATCTGGGTCGCCGCCTGCTCGATGATCGCCGAGGCGATGCGGCTGTCCAGCGCGTCGCGGGCCGACTGGGTGCCGAAGCCCAGGATGGCGTTGCGCTTGCGCAGGGTCTTCATCCAGTCGCGGATGCGCGCGGAGAAGACCTCGTCGTCCAGGGCCTTCCAGCCCTCGTCGATCAGGATCAGGGTCGGTTCGCCGTCCAGCCGCTGCTCGACCCGATGGAACAGGTACATCATGGCGGGGGTGCGCAGGACCGGGTCTTCCAGCAGCGCGGTCATGTCGAAGCCGAGCGTACGGGTGGAGGCGTCCAGCCGATCGACCGGGTTGTCGAAGAGCCAGGCGTGCTCGCCCTTGCCGACCCAGGGCGCCAGGCGCGAGGCCAGGTCACCTTCCTGTGGACGGCGCGAGCCGCCGAGCAGTTCGATGAAGTAGCGCAGTCGGCGAAAGCCCGGTTCCTGCTGGTAGTTGGCTACCACCGCGGCGGCGATGTTCGCTTCCTCCTCGGGCGTCGGTCGCTCGCCGGGCTTGCAGACGAGGCGCGCGATCAGGGCGCGCAGGAAGGCCCGGTCGGCGGGGGAGCCCTCGTTCTGCAACGGATTGAACCCGGTGGCTTCGCCCGGGCGCAACACTGCGTAGTGGCCGCCGACGGCGCGGAGGAAGATCTCCGCGCCCCGGTCCTTGTCGAAGAACACCGTGCGGGGACGGAAGCGCGCCGCCTGCGCGGCCAGGAAGTTCAGCACCACCGTCTTTCCGGATCCGGACGGCCCGATGATGGTGAAGTTACCGAGGTCGCCGCGGTGGAAATTGAAGAAATAGGGCGTGGCCGAGGTGGTCTCGAACACGGTGACCGCCTGGCCCCAATGGTTGCCGTCCGGCTGGCCGATCGGAAAGCCGTGCAGGCTGGCGAACCCGGCGAAGGCGCCGGTGGAGATCAGCGACCGGCGCGCGGCGTAGGTCTCGTTGCCGGGGAACTGGGCCCAGAACGCGGGCTCAAGCGTCAGGGTCTCGCGCACGGGCACCGCGCCGATATCGGCCAGCGACGAGGCGCAGTCGGCGGCCGCCCGGTCCAGCTCGGCCAGCGAGGGGGCCCGCACGAGCAGGCTGAAACTGTGCTCGCCCATGGCCGAGCGCCCGGAGGACAGGTCGTCCTTGGCTTCCACCAGCCCACGCTTGAGGGTCTGGGCGTCATCGTCGGCGGCGCGGAAGCGGCGCAGCGCCAGGTCGATGCGCTCCGCGCCGATCTGGCGGTCGACGAAGGCGAAGCTTTCCGACAGAGCCATCTCGTAGGGCAGGCGCAGCAGGGCGTCGATCATGCCGGGCTGGGCCTGGGGCGGGTATTCCTTCAGCGCCAGGATGGCGGCGAAACTCTTTTCCGGGCCGGCCCCCGTCGCCTCCAGCGCTTCGGCGCCGAAGCTGGTGCGCTTGTAGGGGATGTGCCGCCCGGCGTCCCCGGTCGGCGCGAGCACGGGCCGCAGCTCGCCGTTGTAGAGCGCCGAGAGCATCTCCAGGGGCTCGGAGCAGCGGCCGTGCCGGGTGTCGTAGCCGCCGAGCAGCCGGGGGGCGTAGGCCGAGAGGCCCGCCTGCAG
>JBARAK010000203.1:0-5241 GCA_049791955.1 Caulobacteraceae bacterium | reverse complement strand
CGCTCACCTGGCGCCCCCGGCTGGGCGCGGCTCGCGCGAGACATAGATCTGGCCGTCGCGCAGGTGCGCGTCCCAAGTACGCAGCGGCACGGTGCAGGGCGGCGAAGCCGGCGCGCCGGTGATGATGTTGAACTTGCCCTGGTGGAAGGGACACTCGACCTCTTCGCCGTCGACGTAGCCGTCGCAAAGCTCGCCCGGGCCGTGGGTGCAGATGTTCTGGGTGACGTAGTATCGCTCGCCGACCTGGAACACGGCGACCTCTTCGCCATCGATCCGGGCCTTGAGGGGCGTATCCTCAGACACGTCGGAGGCTAGGCACAGGGGCGCGAGCTCCAGTTCGTTCATCAGGCTACGCCGCTCCCCGCAGACAGCTTGTTTTTCGGT
This sequence comes from Caulobacteraceae bacterium, assembly GCA_049791955.1. Classification (GTDB taxonomy): domain Bacteria; phylum Pseudomonadota; class Alphaproteobacteria; order Caulobacterales; family Caulobacteraceae; genus CAHJWH01. The sequence continues at coordinate 4,857 of JBARAK010000203.1, read as the reverse complement.
TGTGTTCGGTAAGCGCACGAAAAGTGCTCAAAGCGAACGAACGTGACTGAGCGCCGATTGCCGGCCAAAGTCAAGCGGCGCCATCGACAGATCCGGCCAACCACGCGCCTTGACGAGGCCCCGCGCGAGCGCCTAACGATGTGTTCGAAAGTCGCATCATATGTGCGACATGCGAACTCACGCGTTCGCATCCTACAAGAAGCAGACGGGGGTGGAAGATGAATGAACCTCTCTTGCTGAAGATCGCGCTCGGCGCCCACGACCACGTCCGTCCCCTGCGCGACGGCCGCGTCGCCTCGACCCGGGTACGGCTGGAGTTCCTCGACTTCGACCCGCTGCCCAAGGCCTTCCGCCGGATGGTGCGCGAGGGCGACCTGGACGTGTCGGAAATGGCGGTGGTGAACCACGTGCTGGCCGTCGATCATGGCAAGCCGATCACCGCCCTGGCCATTCCGCTGTGGAGCCGGCTACCCCATACCAACCTCGTCTGCACGCAGGGGTCCGACGTCAGGGGCCCGAAAGACCTGGAAGGCCGCAAGGTCGGCGTGCGCGCCTTCGCCCAGACCTCGGGCGTGTGGGTGCGGGGACTGCTGAAGACCGAGTACGGGGTCGACCTCGACCGGATCGGCTGGGTGACCATGGAGGACGCCCACGTCGCCACCTACAGCGATCCGCCCGGCGTGGTGCGCAACACCCGGCCCGAGGGTCTGCGCGACCTGATGGTCGCGGGCGAACTGGCGGCGATCATGGGCGAGCGCATCGTCGATCCCGACGGCGTGCGCACCGTCATCCCCGACGCCGAGGAGACCGCGAAGGCCTGGGTGCGCGAAAGCGGTCTGATGCCGGTCAACCACATCCTGGCGGTGAAGACGGCGCTGCTGGCCGAGCATCCCTGGCTGGCCGGTGAACTGTACGAGCTGTTCGAGACCGCCCGCCGCGTGGCCGTGGCCGAAGGCGCCGCGCCGCCGCCCGCGTACGGCCTGGAGGCCAACCGCCGCTCGCTGCAGCTGCTGCTGGACTTCTGTTTCGACCAGAAGGTGGTCTCGCGGGCCTACAGCGTGGACGAGATCTGCGCCGATCCGGGCAAGGTCTGCGCCGGCTCGCCTGAGGGAGCTGCGGCATGATCATCGACATCCATGGCCACTACACCACCGAACCCCAGGTCCTGCAGCAGTTCCGCGACCGCCAGCTCGCCGGTCTTGCGGACCCCATGCGCCGGCCGGCCACCACCGAGCTCGGCATCACCGACGAGATGCTGGTGGCGTCGGTGCAGCCCCAGCTGCGCTTCCAGCGCGAGCGCGGCAGCGATCTGACCATCTTCTCCCCGCGCGCGGCGGGCATGGCCCATCACGTCGGCACCGAGGCGGTCGGGCGGGTGTGGACCACCATGTCCAACGACCTGATCCATCGCGTCTGCACCTTGCTGCCCGACAACTTCGCGCCGGTGGGCCAACTGCCCCAGTTCCCCGGCGCGCCGCCGGCCAACTGCATCGAGGAGCTGGAGCGGATCGCGGGCCTGGGCTTCGTGGGCGTGAACCTGAACCCCGACCCATCCGGCGGCTACTGGACCGGCCCGCCGCTCACCGACCGCGGGTGGTATCCGCTCTACGAGAAGCTCTGCGAGCTCGAGATGCCGGCGATGATCCACGTGACATCGTCGTGCAACCCGAACTTCCACCACACCGGCGCCCACTACATCAACGGCGACACCACCGCCTTCATGCAGTTGATCCAGGGCGACCTGTTCTCGGACTTCCCGACCCTGAAGTTCGTTATCCCTCACGGCGGCGGGGCCGTCCCGTTCCACTGGGGTCGCTATCGGGGCCTGGCCCAGGAAATGAAGAAGCCGCTGCTGACCCAGCACCTGCTGAACAACGTCTTCTTCGACACTTGCGTGTATCACTATCCCGGGGTGGAGCTGATGGCCAAGGTCATCCCGGTGGACAACATCCTGTTCGCCTCCGAGATGCTTGGCGCGGTGAAGGGAATCGATCCGGAGACCGGCCACTACTACGACGACACCAAGCGCTACGTCGATCAGCTCGCGAGCCTGAGCGAGGCGGACCGCGGCAAGATCTTCGAGGGCAACGCCCGGCGGGTCTATCCGCGGCTCGACCGGCAGCTCACCGAACGGAGTTTGGCCAAGCAGGGCCGCCCCATGGTCAGCAGCAGCTGATGTCGTTCTCGTCGGCCACCAGTTCGCGCTTCATCCAGGCCGGGGGCAGGTCGTCCTCGACCACCTCGCGCAGCGGCTTGAACACCTTGAACTGGTGGCGCACGTCCGGGGCTGACCAGAAGGCCGCCACCGTTTCCAGCGGCGGACAGCCCGGCAGGCCGCAAGCCAGTTCGGCCACGAACACCACCGCATCCTCGTCCAGCCCGAAGCGCGCGCGCGTCCAGTCCTTCAGCCGCTCGGTGGCGGCCAGGCTTTCGACGTCGGGCTTCGGTCGTCCAAGAAACATGCCGCATCTCGTGCGCCGAAATCAGGCGGGATGCAAACAAGTTAGGGCCCGTTCGTCGGGCGCTCAAGTCCAGGGAATGTAGTTTCATGGTTGAGACGGTACAGGCCGCAGTCCGGGTCGGCCCGAGCAAGATGGAGATACGGGAATATCCGATGCCGGATATCCCCGAAGACGCGGCGCTGATGAAGATGGAGGTGGCCGGCATCTGCGGCACCGACGTCAAGCTGTACAAGACGCCGCCGAACAACAAGCCCACCATCATGGGCCACGAGAACATCGGCTACATCGCCAAGGCCGGCCGCGAGTTCACCCGCCGCAAGGGCTTCAAGGAAGGCGACCTGGTGTTCGTCGAGCACTACGTCATGTGCGGCAAGTGCCAGTGGTGCCACCAGGGCCAGTACCGGCATTGCGAGAACACCGACTGGCGCAACAACCCCGACGCCATCCGCTACGGCTACACCTCCGACGAGCGGGCGCCGCACCTGTGGGGTGGGTTCTCCCAATATGTCTACCTGCCCTGGAACGCGGTGGTCCACCACGTGCCCCAGGGGGTGTCGCCCGAGCTGGCGGGGCTGGTCACGCCGATGGCAAACGGCATCGAGTGGTCGCTGTTCGACGCCCAGGTCGGCTACAACTCCACCGTCCTGATCCAGGGGCCCGGCCAGCAGGGCCTGTCGCAGACGGTGATCTGCAAGCAAGCCGGCGCCTCGCTGATCATCATCACCGGCACCTCCAAGGACGCCGCGCGTCTCGAGGTCGCCAAGGCCCTGGGCGCCGACCACGTGATCGACGTGGAGAAGGAGGACCCGCTGGAGCGGATCATGCAGATCACCGGCGGCAAGGGCGTGGACGTGGCGCTGGACTGCACCGCCGGCGCGGGGACCATCCCGATCCTGCTCGGCGTCAGCGCGCTGAAGCGCAAGGCCGGCGTGATCGTGGTCCAGGGCGAGATGAAGGAGTTCCCCAACTTCCCGCTGGAGAAGGTCACCACCAAGGCGGTCACCATCAAGAGCGCGCGCGGCCACAGCTACATGGCCTGCGAACTGGCGCTCCAGCAGCTGGCCTCCAAGCGCTTCCCGCTGGAAAAGGTCACCACCCACAAGTTCGGGCTGAACGAAGTCGACCTGGCGATCCGCTCGGTCGGCAACCAGGGCGTGCCGGGCGTGATCCACGCCTCGCTGATGCCCTGGGAATAAACGCGAACGAAGGAAGGGGAGGGCGGTCATGGCCCCGTTGAAGCTGTCCGTCGCCATCGGCCCCTACGACCGTATGCGGCCGCTGGTCGACGGCGAGGTGGCGATCGACGCGGTGGATCCGCAGTTCATGCTGCTGGAGCCGGAGGAGATCTTCTTCCGCGCCTTCCGGCACATGGACTTCGACATCTGCGAGCTGTCGCTCAGCAGCTACTGCGTGAAGACGGCGGCGGGGACCTCGCCCTACATCGGCGTGCCGGTGTTCCCGTCGCGGGCCTTCCGCCACACCTCGATCTATGTGCGTACCGACCGCATCCGCACGCCGGCCGACCTGAAGGGCGCCCGGATCGGGGTCCCGGAGTACCAGCTGACCGCCAATGTCTGGGCGCGGCTGGTGCTGGAGCAGGACTATGGGGTGAGGGCCAGCGACGTCACCTGGGTGCGCGGCGGCTACGAGGACCCTGCGCGCATCGAGAAGCTGAGCCTGCAATTGCCGGCCGACGTGCGGCTGGAGGACGCCCCGCCAGGCGCCACCATCTCGCGCATGTTGGCCGAGGGCGGGGTGGACGCGGTGATCGGCCCGCGGGCGCCGTCCTGCTTCAGCCAGGGCCATCCCAACGTCGGCTACCTGTTCGCCAATCCCCAGGCGGAGGCGACCGCCTGGTACCGGCGCACCCGCATCTTCCCGATCATGCACCTGCTGGGCATTCGCCGCGACCTGGCCGAGGCGCATCCCTGGCTGCCCTATGCAGTGATGAAGGCCTTCGAGCAGTCAAAGGCGGTGGCGCTGGAGCGGCTTACCGACACCTCGGCCACCAAGGTGACGCTGCCGTTCGTGGAAGAACAGCTCGCGGCCACGCGCGAGCTGATGGGCGAGGACTTCTGGCCTTACGGCCTGGAGCCAAACCATCACGCGCTGGACGTCTTCTTGGAGCGCCACCACGCCGAGGGGCTTTCGCGCCGCCGGCTGACGCCCGAGGAGCTGTTCCATCCGGCGTCGCTCGAACGGCACCGAATCTGAACCACAAACCAGGGAGGAGACACCCTTGACGATCGGCTTCCACGTCTACGAACGCCGCCGGGTGGTCGATCCGGCGCTCGCCGCCAAATTCAAGGATGTGCCGGTCGCCTGTGTCAGCGACGCCATGTCCCGCCTGACGGCCGGCGGCTCCACGCTGCGGCCGATGCACGCCGGCGGCGCC
>JBARAK010000202.1:0-3361 GCA_049791955.1 Caulobacteraceae bacterium | reverse complement strand
CCTCTGCCCGTCCAAACATATTACTCGCTCCAGAACCACCTGCCGGGACTCTACAAACTGGGTCTGGGCGGGCCGCCTCCCGATTCGCCTGCGGGAACCACGCCGGCAGTCCAGCAGCTGAAGGCCTACCTCTCCCTGTTCGACCAGGTGCTGGCCAACATGGGGGCCCAACGGGACCATCTGCGCGATCTGTTCACGGCGGACGTCGACGCGGAGCGCAGCTACTGGCGAGATGTCCTGACCGACCAAGCTGTGCCAGGCCTGCAGGCCCTGATGGACAGCCGATCGCCCCAGCAAATCGAGCAGCAGGTGTTCGCGCGCTTCGACGACGCCCTTGAGCGCCGCGGCAGGGTTCTCGACTATCTGCTGGCGCTCTATGGCGAAACCCTCTCGCAGAACACCTCCCGCCAGTTCCTCGATTACCTGGACTCTGCCGAGCAGGCCCAGCTTCTGTTTGAAAACAAGGCGACATTCCTGAAGGAAATAGTCGCCCTCACCCGCGATCGCGCGTCCGGGTTCGACTATGCCGAAACGCTCTGGGGACGGCCCCAGCGGACACCCCCGTTCCAGCAACGTCTGTGCCTTCTGCTCGGGTTCAAATACACCGACGCCCGGCGCCTCGCCGATCCGACGGCGATCGACGCCCCTGGCCACGCTTGGCGCTGGACCTCGGACGAAGAGGCGGACCTCCATCCAGCGGCGGCGGCCGGCGTTCCCCTGCAATGGCCGGACAGGCGCGAGCTCCCGGTCGACGACGCTCAGGCGAGCGAGCTTCTGAAACCCAGTCGCCTCCCCCTCGGATTGCTGCTTCAATCCGGGCTCGACCGTCGGCGCTACCAGTGGCGTTCCGGAAATGGCGCGGCGGGACGCCTGGCTCTCGTTCGGCCCGAGGACGGCCGATGGCTTGACCTTGGCGAGTTCCAGAACCAGGGCGACGCCACGCGCCTGGCGGACTGGTTGCGGCGACGCAGTCTCGGTTTCAACGACGCCTGCGAAGGGGTCCACGTCGTCGAACACATTCTGCTACGTCCGCGGAGCGCGCCGGTGGTGCGGGACTGGCATTCCCTCCAGCTGACCTTCGTCTTTCCGAACTGGACCGCGCGCACCGCTCGCGCCGAGTTCCGCAACTTCGCGGAAGAGACCATCCGCATCAACTGCCCGGCCCACCTGGCGCCTCGCTGCATTTGGCTCAGCCGCCCCGCCATGCGGGATTTCGAGCGCACCTTCGGCCATTGGATGGCGGTCATGCGGGAACTCTGCGCAGGCCGCGCCGCCGAAGCCTCGCTCGATGAAGCCGCGTCGCGGTTGATGCAGCATCTCGGCCTGGTCGCGGAACCAGGGGACGCCGATGCTTGAAGCAACGCCATCCCACGTCGTCGAAACCCTCGAATTCCAATTCCTGTTCGAGGACGGGCGCGAAGCGACCGAACAGCACTTGGCTTGGGGTGATTTCGCCGCCGGCCCGGCGCTGCAGATCGTGGATGAGGTCTTCAGCGAGCGATCCACCGGCGAGGTCACGCTGCGCCTGGACAGGCTTGAAATCGACCTGGGCCGGCTGCGGGCCGAAGATTTCCAGCAAGCCGCGCCGGATCGCCTTCGGCGCAGCCTGCGTGAAGCGCTGCGGGAGGCGCTTGGCGCGGCCGGCGCGGCGTCGGATGACGTCCCGTCCGATGCGCGCTCGGGTCGCCAGAACGACTTCGACCTCGTCTGGTATGTACTGACCCACGGCCGGCCGCCCTGGCGCGCCGCCTATATGAGCGGAGCGAAATACGAAGCCGCCGTCGAGCGTGTGCTGGCGCAAGACGGAGAGACTCTGGCGCAGGCCCTGCTCGCCTCGCCCCGTCAGGCGATGCTGTTCACGCGCATCGCCAGGCAATGGCCTCGGCCGCGCCGGGACGCATTGGCGCGCTTTCTCGACTCGGCGACGCCTGCCGCCGCCCAGGCTCTCCAATTCGATCGTTCAACCCCGATGGACCGCCTGCCAGCGTATCCGGACGCCCCGGCGGAAACCGCAGGCCATGCGCTACGCGCAGCGTTTGAAACCGGCTTGGCCGAGGCGCGGCTGATCGGCCCCGCCTTCGACGCCCTGATCGTGGCGGACCAGACCTACCTGCGGGCGCGTCTGCGCCAAGCCGCCCTTGGACCCGGCTGGCGAGCGCATTTCGCCGCCGGCCTCAGTTCCGATCGTCGCCAAGTCCTTGCGGCGCTGTTCATGGCGCCGCAGGAAGCCGCCGCGGCCCTGTCCTTTGCGGCGAACGCGGTGTCCTGGCAGGGCGCCTGCCAGGCCTCAGCGGAAGCTGTCTCCGCGGCCCTGAACGAAGGCCTTATCTCGGCTCTGCTGGCGCCAGGCCCCACTCGGATCGCTCTCACAGACACGCTGGGCGGCATGGTGCGTGCGGTGGCCGACCTGGAAAACGCGCACCCGGCGCTGCTGGCCCGCCGGCTGCTTCAAGCCCACCCCAAACCGACGGGTCTGCAGCCGGATCTGGACCGCCGGCTCCAGCGCCTCATGCCGCCGCCCGAGACGTCGGCGCAATCGGCCGGCCAAGCTGGCGAACCGCACACCCGCGGTGACGACCCGGCCAGCCGGAGCGCATTGGCGACCCAAGAGCCGAGCCTCACGGCGATCGATGGTCTATGGCGGCTCTCGCCGGAAGCGTTACTGGATCGCATCACCATCCTCGCCCAGGGCGCGGGCTGGCGGCGGGCCCTGGCCCAGGACCTGGCCGTCGGGCGGCGTTGGAGCCGACTTCTCCCTCTCTGCGCCGAAGCGGACGACGCAGCGCTGGTCCTCGATCTCCTGGCGCGTCCGGGCGGCTGGAGTCAGGGCGATGGCCAGCGCGGGCTAGACCTTCAGCTCGTTCAGGGACAAGCGCTTCTCAGCCATATCTTCGTCGAGCAGCACGGGCGGCTGAACCTCGCCGACGGCCTCGCGAGCCTGGTGGCCGTTCGCGCCGAATTCGACCGGGTGACAGTCGCAGAAGCCGCCCGCACCCTCCTGGCGACCTGGACGCCGCATGCCGTCGCCGAGCCGTCAGACAGGACTGGGCTGGATGCGCAGCCCATGCCCGGGCCCACCCTTGCAGAACCTGCTGGACGTGGCGCCACGGCGCGCTCCGACGACCAACCGGACGAAACCTCCCGCAAGACGCCTCCACAGCCGTCGGACGGGACCGGGCTGGATACGCGGCCCAGGCCCGGGCACGCCCTTGCAGAACGAGTCGGATATGGCGCCATGGCGCGCTCCGGAAGCGAGGCGGATGAAACGTCCGGGCGCGAAGCCCTCCCCCGACCGCTTGACCAGACTCGCCGGGATGCACCATCGCAGGCGCGAGGCGTGCTTGAACGCCTTGCCCGAGAT
>JBARAK010000201.1:0-8501 GCA_049791955.1 Caulobacteraceae bacterium | reverse complement strand
GGGCGGACGCTTCCAGTTCGCCATCTACCACACGATCTATTTCGAGGACCGTATGCTGGTCAGTCCCGGGGGACCGGTGCTCGACCTGCTGAACGGAGCGCCGGCCGGCGCCACGGGCGGCCAGCCGCGCCAGTCGATCCAGGCCCAGGCAGGCTTCACCATGTTCGGCTTGGGCGCGCGCATGAGCGCGAACTGGCAGAGCAGCACCCAGGTGCTGGCCGGGGCGGCCTCCTCGACCGGCGCCCTCAGCTTCTCGGGCCTCACCACGGTCAATCTGCGCCTGTTCGCCAATCTTGGAACCATGCGGCAGGTGGTGGCGCGCTATCGCTGGCTGCGCGGGAGCCGCATCACCCTGTCGGCGGTCAACCTGTTCGACCAGCGGATCCAGGTCCGCGACGCGTTCGGCGTTACACCACTCAGCTACCAGCCAGGCTACCTGAACGCCGCTGGCCGGACGGTAAGCCTCAGTCTGCGCAAACTTTTCTATTGATGCGCGCCTCCCCGTACAAACGGACAACGCTTAACCCGGCGCCTAACATTTTACGGCTGCCGGCTTAGCTGTAGACAAACCCTACCCCTGCACGTTAGGCGCGCAACATGCGCCTCCGCTGGATCGAAGTTGTGTGCGGGCTGATCTCCATCGGGCTGCTTGCCGCGTCCTGCTCGGGGATCCTGCATTAAGCCAGGATGAACGCCGTTGGGTCGACTCGGTCAAAAGCAGCCGCCGACTCACTTGGCCTGTCCTCAACGATCGACTGGGATTATGGCTGGCATCCGGGCGCATTCACCGGCGCGCCTGATTCCGCTGACTTCCAACCGCCCACCAAGGATCGCCCCCGTGAGTGAGACGACCGACATCAGCCGGCTGATCGCGATCATGGCCCGACTGCGCGCGCCAGAGGGCGGCTGCCCCTGGGACCTGGAGCAGACCTTCGCAACCATCGCCCCCTACACCGTGGAGGAGGCTTACGAGGTCGCCGACGCCATCGAGCGGAACGATCTGAACGACCTCAAGGACGAATTGGGCGATCTGCTGCTGCAGGTGGTCTTCCACGCCCGAATGGCGGAAGAACAAGGCGTCTTCGCCTTCAACGATGTCGTAAAAGCCATATGTGACAAGATGGTGCGGCGACATCCTCATGTCTTTGGCGAGGCGTCCTTCGCGACCATCGCCGCACAGAGCGTCGCCTGGGAGGAGATCAAGGCCGCCGAGCGCGCCGCCAAGGGCCCGCAGCGGGCGCGGGTGCTGGACGACGTGCCCGCGGGCCTCCCCGGCCTAATGCGGGCGGTGAAGCTCACCAAGCGCGCCGCGCGGGTGGGCTTCGATTGGCCGGACATCCCGACTGTGCTCGACAAGCTCCAGGAAGAGGTCGCCGAGTTGCAGGTCGAGATCGACGCCGGTGAGCGGGAGAAGGCCCGCGAAGAATTGGGCGATCTGCTGTTCGTCTGCGCCAACCTGGCCCGCAAACTGGACGTAGATCCGGAGGACGCGCTGCGCACCGCCAACGCCAAGTTCACCCGCCGCTTCCAGTTCATCGAGGACGCGCTGGAGGCCAGAGGCGTGCGTCCGGAACACTCCAACCTGGCGGAAATGGACGAACTTTGGGACGAGGCGAAGCGGACCGAACGGGCCGCTGCTACTCCGCCGCCAGCCGGGTTCTGACCTCGGGGAACAACCGCTCGAACCGTCCGAGCGCCTGGGCGTCCAGGCGCACCGACAGTTCCAGCGCGCCTGCTTCGCGATCACGCCGCTCCATCACCCGGCCATTGCGGTAAAGCCAGGCCAGGGCCTCGCCGTCATCGGCCGGCAGGATCATGGCGATGGCGGCGCTGTCGTCGATACGCTCGGCGATCCGGCGGAGCAGGACCTCGCAGCCTTCGCCCGTGAGCGCCGACACCGCCACGGCTTCGGATCCGCCGAGTTCGCCCGCCCGCCGCGCCCGCGCCTGCAGCGCGACCTGATCCTCGGGCGACGCCTGGTCGATCTTGTTCCACACCTCGATGATGCGCTCGGGCGTGGAGTCGATCCCAAGTTGCTCCAGCACCTGCTCGACATCCTTCGCCTCGGCCGCGCTGTGGGGGCTGGAGATGTCGCGGACGTGCAGGATCACGTCAGCAGCCTCCACTTCCTCCAGGGTGGCGCGGAAGGCGGCCACCAGTTCGTGCGGCAGGTCGGAGATGAAGCCCACGGTATCGGACAGGATGGCCGGCCGCCCGTCGGGCAGCTTGAGGGTCCGTAGCGTCGGGTCCAGGGTGGCGAACAGCATGTCCTTCGCCAGCACCTGTCCTTCGGTGAGGCGGTTGAACAGGGTCGACTTACCGGCGTTGGTGTAGCCGACCAGCGCCACGGTCGGATACGGAACCCGCCCCCGCGCGGAGCGGTGCAGGGCGCGGGTGCGGCGCACCTCGTCCAGGTCGCGGCGCAACTTGGCCATGCGCTCGGCCAGCAGCCGCCGGTCGGCTTCGATCTGGGTTTCACCGGGACCGCCAAGGAAGCCGAAGCCGCCGCGTTGCCGTTCCAGGTGAGTCCAGGTGCGCACCAGGCGCGACTTTTCGTAAGCCAGCCGGGCCAGCTCGACCTGAAGTTTGCCTTCGCGGGTGCGGGCCCTGCGGGCGAAGATTTCCAGGATCAGCCCGGTGCGGTCGACGACCTTGGCGTTCCAGGCCTTCTCGAGGTTGCGCTGCTGCACGGGGGTCAGGGCGTCGTCGACCACCACCACCTGGACGTCGAGTCCGGCGACCCAGGTCGTCACCTCATCGACCCACCCCTTGCCGAACAGGGTCGCGGGTCTGGGACTGCGTAATTGGACGACTTCAGCCGCCTTGATCTCGAGATCCAGCGCCCGGGCGAGGCCGCAGGCTTCTTCGAGCCGGTCCTCAGGCTCGCGCAGGGCCGAAGCCTTGGCGAGCTCGGGGTGAAGTACGATCGCGGACTGGGGCGGAGGGCGCCGATCGACGCCCTTCGCCTTGCCCGGCTTTTGATGGTCTTCGGTTTCCTGGCCTTCGCGGCTCAAATGTCGTCGCTTTCGGGGGCCGGCTCATAAAGCTGGACGGGCTGGGCCGGCATGATGGTGGAGATGGCGTGCTTATAAACCAGCTGGGATTGCCCATCCCGGCGCAGGAGCACGCAAAAATTATCGAACCAGGTGACCACCCCTTGCAGCTTCACGCCATTGACGAGAAAGATGGTGAGCGGCGTCTTGGAACGGCGCACGCTGTTCAGGAAGGTGTCCTGGAGATTCTGCTTTTTGTCGTTCGACATTGTTCGTCCTTCGAATTGTAACGGCGGAACCCAGCGGCCCACCACACACACGTGCAGAATTACGCCGGGGGGACGCCCCGTCGCAACCCAATCCCGCTTTCAGGGATCACAAGGCGTTACGCCTCGCGTGGTCGAGATATAGAGCGCGGAGCCGCCGAGTCACAGGCCCCGGGCGGCCATCTGCGACTACAACGCCGTCGATCGCCACGATCGGCGTGACGAAGGCGCTGGCGGCGGTCAGGAAAGCTTCCCGTGCACTCTTGGCCTCTTCGAGCGAGAACGGTCGCTCATCCACCCGGATCTGGATCTCGCGGGCGAGCTCGATCAGGGTAGCGCGGGTGATCCCGCGCAGGATGTTGGCCTGGGTGTCGCGCGTGCGCAGCACGCCATTGGCGTCGACGATCCAGGCGTTGGTGGAGGCCCCTTCCGTCACCAGGCCTTCGTTGTCCACCAGCCAGGCCTCGTAGGCTCCGGCCTCGCGTGCGGCCTGCTTAGCCAGGACGTTGGGGAGCAGCCCCACCGTCTTGATGTCGCAACGCCCCCAGCGCTGATCAGGCTGGGAAAGCACCGCGACGCCATTCTGCGCCTTGGCCTCAAGCGCCTGCAGGTTGAGAGCCTTAGCGGTGACCACGACCGTGGGCCGAGGGGCCGGCGAAGGAAACGGATGGTCGCGGCGGGCGACGCCGCGGGTGACCTGCAGATAGGCCAGGCCATTGCTGATCCGGTTACGGCGCACTGTCTCGTGCACAACCGTCAGCAGGGCCGCGCGGCTGCGGGGCCAATCGATGCGCAGCTCCGACAGGCTGCGTTCCAGCCGCGCCAGGTGGCCATCGACGTCGGCCAGCCGCCCGTCGAGCACGGCCCAGACCTCATAGACGCCATCGGCGAACTGGAAACCACGATCCTCGACATGCACCACCGCCTCGCCATGAGGCAGATAGCGGCCGTTCACATAGGCGACGCGGGACATCAGTCTTCGTCGCCCTCGTCGCCACCCCGCAGTGGGGAGACGCCCAGCGACTTCAGTTTCCGGTGCAGGGCGGACCGCTCCATCCCGATGAAGGCGGCAGTGCGCGAGATATTGCCTCCGAACCGCAGGATCTGAGCCGTGAGGTACTCTCGCTCGAACACCTCGCGCGCATCGCGCAGCGGCAAGGCGATGATCCGTTCCGGTCCCATGGAGCCGGCCGCACCCGCAGCGGCCACCTCGGCGGGCAGCATCTCGGCGGTGATCACCTCATTGGGATCGCCCGAAGCCAGGATGAGCAGCCGCTCGACGTTATTCCTCAGCTGGCGCACGTTGCCGGGCCAGTCGTGGACCTGCAGGGTCGCGATGGCGTCCTCGCCCAGCTTGCGCTTGGGCAGGCCGGTGGCCTCACTGATGCGGTCGATGAAATATTCGACCAGCTCGGAGATGTCCTCGCGCCGCTCGCCGAGACCTGGGACCCGCACGGGCACCACGTTCAGCCGATGGAACAGGTCCTCGCGGAAGCGGCCGGCCTCGATCTCCTCGCGCAGATTCTTGGAGCTGGAAGACACCACCCGCACATCGACCTGGACGTTCTCCTCGCCACCGACGCGGCGGAAACGCTGTTCCACCAGCACCCGCAGGATGCGCCCCTGGGTCTCGCGGGGCATGTCGGCCACTTCGTCAAGGAACAGGGTGCCGCCATGGGCGCGTTCGAACACGCCGATCTTGCGGGGACGGCCGCCCTCGCCTTCCTCGCCGAACAGCTCCAGCTCCATCCGCTCCGGTGTGACGCCGGCGGCGCTCAGGGCGACGAACTCCGACTTGGCGCGGGGGCTGCTCTCGTGGATCAGGCGCGCCACCAGCTCCTTGCCCGAACCGGGGGGGCCGGAAACCAGCACCCGGCTATTCGCCGGCGCGATCTTGGAAATGAGTTGGCGCAGCTGCAGGATGACCGCGGAGTGGCCGATGACGCCCTCGGGCGCGATGGCCTGGGTGCGCAGGCGCTTGTTCTCGCGCCGGAGCGAGGTGGCCTCGAGCGCCCGCTCCACCACGATCAGCAGGCGATCCGCCTTGAACGGCTTTTCCAGGAAGTCATAGGCGCCGCGCTTTATGGCGCTCACGGCGGTCTCGATGTTCCCATGGCCGGAGATCATCAGCACCGGCATCTCGGTGTCGAAGCCCTTCACCAGATCGAGCAGCTCCAGCCCGTCAAGGCCGCCCCCCTGCATCCAGATGTCGAGAATCAGCAGCGCCGGACGCCGGGCGCGGATCGCGGCCAAGGCGGCGTTGGAATCCGCCGCCGTCCGTACACTGTAGCCTTCGTCTTCGAGGATGCCGGCGACCAGGTCGCGGATGTCGGCTTCGTCGTCCACGACGAGGATATCGGTCGCCATTTGGTACCTTTAGACGCGAATCAACAGTTCAGACAGCAGCAAGCGAGGACGGTGCGGCGACAGCCACCGAATGCAGGGCCGGAAAGACCAGTCGCGCCCGCGCGCCCGGTCCTTCGGTCGCATCGGTCAGCTCCAACTCGCCCCCATGCTCTTCGAGAATGCGCTTGACGATGGCCAGACCAAGGCCAGTCCCTTTCTCGCGCGTCGTAACATACGGTTCCGTCAGCCGCGCGCGATCCTTGTCCGGCAAGCCGACGCCGTTGTCCTCCACCTCGAAGACGACGGACGTAGGCCCGCTCAGGAGACGCGTGATGATCCGCCCCGGCGGGTCCGGCTGCACGGCGACCCGGGCGCCGATGGCCTCGCCGCCGTTCTTGAGCACGTTCAACAGGGCCTGGGCCACCAATCGTCCGTCGCAGACCAGGCGCACCGCAGATTCTGGCATCTCGCACAGGACCTCGACCTCGGGGTTGGCCACCCGCTCGGAGAACACCGCCTGGCGCAGCAGTTCGACGGCGTCTTCCTCCGCCAGCTTGGGCGTGGGCATACGCGCGAACGAGGAGAACTCGTCGACCATCCGGCCGATGTCGCCGACCTGACGGATGATAGTGTCGGTACAGCGGTCGAAGGTGTCGACGTCGGTCGATATCTCGCGACGGTATTTGCGGCGCAGCCGTTCGGCGGACAGCTGGATCGGGGTGAGCGGGTTCTTGATCTCGTGGGCGATACGGCGGGCGACGTCCCGCCAGGCCGCGTTGCGCTGGGCGGTGAGCAGGCGGGTGATGTCGTCGAAGGTCAGCACCAGTCCGGTCTCGCTGCGGCCGGAGACACGCACGCGCAGGCGGCGGGTCTCGGCCTTGCGCACCACGTCCAGCTCGGCTTCGGCGTCATGGCCGGACGTCGCCGCGCGCTGCATGACCTCGGCCATCTCAGGCGCGACGTCGGGAAGGAAGCGGCCTAGTGCGTTGGCTTCGTCCTGCCCGAGCAGGGTCAGGGCCCTGGCGTTGATAGCGGAGACACGGCCGGCCGGATCGAGACCGATGACGCCGGCGCTGACGCCCGACAGCACCGCCTCGATGAACCGGCGGCGGGACTGGGCGTCCTCGCTGGCGGCGGTCAGCGCCGCCTGCTGGTCCTGCAGGTCCCCCGTCATCCGGTTGAAGGCGCGTGACAGCACCGCGATCTCTTCGGGGTCGCGACGGGTGTCGACCCGCGCCGTCAGGTCGCCCGAGGCCACCCGATCGGCCGCCTGGACCAGCCGCGAGACAGGCGCGGCGATCTGGGTGGCGATGTTCACCCCGACCCAGATGGCCCCCACCAGCACCAGCAGGACCGTCTCGATGTAGCTGAGCAGGAAGATGCCCTGGATGCGCGCGCTATTGCGGTCCACCGTGCGGTAGGCGTCCACCCGCTGCTGCGAACGGCGCAATTGGGCCATGATGCCCTCGCCCATCGGCCGCGCCACATAGAGATAGGCGTCCGGATAGGCGCGCAGACGCATCAGGCCGAGGATGAAGTCGTTGGAGAACGGCATGCTCATCCCGCCATCCTTCCGGGCCGCATCGGCGAAGGCTTCGGGCGGCGGGGCCAGGAACGGCGGGGCTGAAGGCTGTTCCGCGCGGGCCAGGATCCGGCCCTCGCCGTCGATCAGGTAGACCGCGGCCATGTCGCGTTCGACCGCCTCGGCCGCCAGGAAGGTGCTGAACTGCAAGCGGGAGCGCTCAAAGCCGGCCTCGTTACGATTGAGGTCCTCAGCCATCGGCCCCATCCGGTTGCGGATGAAGTCCTTCTGCTCGTCGATATAGGCGCGGGTGACGGTCGCGGCGTCGTTCACCACCGTGCGCACCCGGGCCGAGAACCAGACCTCCACGCCCTGGTTGAGGATCAGGCCGAAGAAGACCGCCATGATCACCGCCGGAGCCACGGCGGACAGGGCGAAGGTGATCACGAAGCGCCGGTGCAGCCGCACCCCCGCATCGCGCGCCCTGGGTCCGAACAGGCTGATCACCCTGAGCGTCGCCCGGGCCGCCAGGCCCAGGATGACGAACATGTTGATGGACAGGATCACCAGCACGAAGCGGCTGGGAGCGCCGCGGGTCGAGGGCGCGCCCACGGTCAGGAACACGGCCGCCGCGGTCACCAACGCCGTGACGGCGAAGATGAGGCCGAATGCAAAGGCGCCCTTCGGCCGCATCGCCGCTTCTAAAGCGGCGCTGCGATCGAGGCGGTCAGCTACTTCCGGCGCGATCGCTTCGGGCATCCCTACAGGCTAGTCGCCTGTGCTACGTTTTCAACACCTTGTTGCGCCGAAGCGCCACCCTGGACAAGCCCGCCGCCACGCTCCAAAAGCGCCCCATGCAATTCGCGGCCGTAATCGTCGCCGCCGGCGCTGGCCGGCGGGCAGGTGGAGAAACACCCAAGCAGTGGAGGCCCCTCGCGGGCAGACCCGTGGCCCTGTGGTCGGCGCAAGCCTTGCGCGCGGCGGGCGCCGATCCGGTCGTGGTGGTGATCTCGAAGGAGGACGCCGCTACGGCGGCTGAAGTGTTCGCTGGGTTGGACGGCGTGAAGATCGTCCTCGGCGGGGCCGAGCGGATCGATTCCGTCCGTGCGGGCCTGGACGCCCTGTGCGACCGTCCGCCCCAGGCCGTACTGATCCATGACGCCGCACGCCCCTTCGTCACTTCGGTCCACGTGGCGGACCTGCTGAAGGCGCTGGAAAGCTCGGAAGGCGCCCTGCCCGCCCTGCCCGTCAGCGACACCCTCAAGCGCGCAGGCGCCGACAGGATCGTCACCGGGACGCCCGGCCGCGACGGCCTGTGGCGCGCCCAGACCCCCCAGGCCTTCCGCTACGCCGCCGTGGTGGCGGCCTATGCGG
>JBARAK010000200.1:0-3094 GCA_049791955.1 Caulobacteraceae bacterium | reverse complement strand
ACCGCGGCTTCGGCCCTGCTGACCACCATCAACAACTCGATCACCACCGTGAACCAGGCGGTGTCGGCGCTCGGCACCGAAGCCAACCAGGTGACGGCCAACCTGACCTTCGTGTCCAACCTCACCGACTCGCTCAGCCAAGGCGTGGGCAACCTGGTGGACGCGGACGTGGCGGCGGAAAGCGCGACCCTGCAGGCCCTGCAGACCAAGCAGCAGCTCGGTATCCAGGCCCTGTCGATCGCAAACTCCTCCTCCTCCCACCTGCTCAGTCTCTTCCAAAGCTAAGAGGGCCCGGCGCCTTCCCCCGCGTGGGAACGGCGTTGGCCTCAGGGCGACCCAAAACCAACGGCCGTCGGGAAACCGGCGGCCGTTTTCGTTTCCGCTGCATGGAGAAAGCTCTGGCGAGCGCGATCTCGGGGGCATAGCTGCGCCGATCGCCTATCTGTCGATTGTATACGCGCTTATCTCTTTCTACGCCGCGCCGGCCGCGCTATCGAGACGAACCCTTCTGACGGCTTTGTGGAGACGCTTATGTTGAAGCCGGTTGCAGCCGCAGCCCTGGCGGCGTGGATGATCGCCGCGGCGACTCCGGCCCTGGCGGCGGGCGATCCCGCCCATGGCAAGTCCCTGTTCCAGGACCGTTGCGGTGTCTGCCACCAGGGCGCGGCGGACGATGGCGACGGCGGTCAGGGACCAGATCTGTGGGGTGTCGTGGGCCGCAAGGCCGGGGCCGCCGCGGACTTCGCCTATACGCCGGCGATGAAGGGGGCGAACCTGACCTGGACGCCCGAGACGCTGGACAAGTTCCTCACCTCTCCCGGCAAGGTGATCCCGGGCACGGCCATGCCGGTCAGCACCGCCAATCCCCAGGACCGCGCCGACCTGATCGCCTATCTGGCGACCCTGAAGGGCAAGCGCTGATCCCTGCTTAGAGCGTCGGCTATTCCGTGATGAAACGGTAGCCGACGCCGGGTTCGGTCACGATGCGGTGCGGGGTTGCGGGGTCGATCTCCAGCTTCTGGCGAAGATGGCCGACGAACACCCGCAGATAGGCCACGTCGTCCACGTGAGCCGGGCCCCAGACCGAGGTCAGGAGCTGGCGGTGGGTCACCACCTTGCCGCCGCCCTCCACCAGCTTGGCCAGCAAGTCGTATTCGCGGGGCGACAGGCGCACGGCCCCACCCTCGCGCGAAACGCGCCGGCCGACCAGGTCGATCTCGAGTTCGCCCGTGCGGATCACGCTGGAGACGCCCGAGCGGGCGATGGTGTGGCGGAGCGCGGCCCGCAGCCGCGCCAGCAATTCGCCGATGCCGAAGGGCTTCTCCACATAGTCGTCCGCGCCCCGGTCCAGCGCTTCGATCTTCTCGGTCTCCTTGTCCCGCGCGGACAGGATCAGGATTGGGCCCTGATAGAGGGTGCGAGCCTCCACCAGTACGTCCTGGCCGTCCCGGTCGGGCAGGCCGAGATCGAGGATCATCGCCTCGGGCGGACGCTGCGAGAGGGAGGCCAGGCCCTCCGCCGCCGTCATGGCGCGCACGGCCTCGTAGCCGTTGGCCTCCAGCGCCGGAGCCAGGAAGCGGTGGATCTGGGGTTCGTCATCGACGACCAGGATTCTCGGACGATGCGCGGGCATGAGCTGAGCGCCTACAAAAGCTGATAATGGGTAGGGGTTTCTTTGCGCAGGCTGATCAGCACGCGCGTGCCGCGGAACCCCTGCACGGCGTCGCCGTGGATCGGGCTGGCGGCGGCGATGCGGCCGCCCATGACCTCGATGAAGCCCTTGGCGATCGAGAGGCCTAGGCCCACGCCCTTGTGGCCTTCGCGGTCGCTGGGGGCTTCGATCCGCCGGAACTTGTCGAACACGCGTTCGAGGTCGGGGGTGGGGATGCCGCGCCCTTCGTCCTCGATGCTGATCACCACGTTGCCGCGATCCTCATAGGCCGCCACCTCGATCGGAGAGCCGTCGGGGCTGTAGGCGATGGCGTTCTCCAGGATGTTGACCACGGCCTGCTCCAGCAGGCCGCCGTCCACCTTGACCAGGGAGAGCTCCGGCGGGAAGTCGCGCGCCAGCGTGCGCGAGCCCAGCCGCCGCTCGACCCGCTCTATGGCGATCGCCAGCACGTCGCGCACGTCGGTCCATTCCATGCGCGCGTTCAGCGCGCCGCCTTCCAGCCGGGTCATGTCGAGCAGGTCGCCGACGTAACGGTTGAGCCGGTCGGCCTCCTCGCGGATGCTTTCCAGCAGGTCGCGATAAATCTCCGGGCGTAGGCCGTCGCCGTAATCGAGCAGGGTGGTGGCGGAGCCGAGCACCGTGGACAGCGGCGTGCGGAGATCGTGGCTGATGGAGTTCAGCAGCGCCGCGCGCAGCTGGTCGGAACGCCTCAGCGCCTCGGTCTCGGCGGTGGCGGCGGCCAGTTCAGCCCGCTCCAGCGCCACGGCGCCCTGGTCCAGCGTCGCCATCAGCAACCGCTCCCCTCCGGCGTCCAGCGGGTTGCCCTTCATCGAGACCCCGGCTACGCCCGAGCGCGCCCGCAGGCCCTGCAGCGGCCAGAAGGTCCAGTCGATCTGGGGCAGGGTGCCGGTGCCCGCGCCGGCCGGCTCGCCCTTTTCCCAGGCCCAGCGGGCGGCCGTCATGGCTGAGGTGTTGAACGGCTGCAGGTCGGGAGAGCCGGCGGCCGGCCTGATCTCGCCCTTCTCGGGAAGCATGACCACCGCCGAGGCTCCGGCGGCGGCGGCGGCCTGTTCGGCCAGGGCCTGGGCGGCTTCATCACGGGTGGCGACGGCCGACAGCCGTCGGCTGGCCGCCAGCAGCGAGGCGACGGCGGAGGCGCGGTAGGCGGTCGTCTTGGCCTGGTCGCGGACCCGGCCGGTCAGCCAGCCCGTGGTCATGGCCACGGCGAAGAACACCGCGAAGGTGATCAGGTCCGCCGGATGGCCGATCGCCAGGCTCATCCGCGGTTCGAGGAAGAAGAAGTTGTAGACCACCGCCGAAGTCGCCGCCGCCAGCAGGGCTGAGCCGAAACCGAAGGCGGCTCCGGCGATCAGGACGCTGGCGAGGAAGATCATCGCCAGGTTGGCGTTCTCCATGTAGCGG
>JBARAK010000199.1:0-15660 GCA_049791955.1 Caulobacteraceae bacterium | reverse complement strand
GGACAGGGCGACCGGCTGGCGCGTGCGTCCCGGGGATCCCGACGCCTGGGCCGAGGCGCTGCGCGAGGCTCTCGCCACGCCTGCGCAGGTGCGCCACGCGATGGGGGAGGCGGGCCGCGAGCGGGTGCGCCGGCTCTATTCCCTGGAGGCGATGACCGGCGCCACCTTAGACGTCTACAGCGGACTCCTGCGCGGGACGGTCCGGTGAGCCCGCAGGCGATCCGCAAGGTGTTGGTGATCAAGCTGGCCGCGCTGGGCGACGTCGTGCAGGCGTTCCCGCCCTTCGCCCACATCCGCGCGGCCCACCCGGACGCACACATCACCCTGCTGACCACGCCGCCCTACGCGAGCCTGGCGGCCGCCTCGCCCTATTTTGACGTCATCGAGGCGGATGGGCGGCCCAAGCGGGCGCGGGAGACCGTCGCCATGCTGCGACGCCTGCGCGCGGCCCGCTACGACCGCGTCTACGACCTGCAGACCTCGACCCGCTCCAGCGCCTATTTCTACGCCCTGCAGCCGGGCGGTCCGGAATGGTCAGGAATTGCGCCAGGGTGTTCCTATCCACACCGCAACCCGGATCGCGACAACATGCACACCCTGGAGCGCCAGACCGAGCAGCTCCGCGACGCGGGGATCTGGCCGGACGCGCCCGTCGTGCGCGGAACCGCGCCGGCGCCGGACCTATCCTTCATGCTGGCCGACGCTACGCCGGAGCGCCGGCCGGAGTATTTCGGGTTGTCGGCCCCTTACGCCTTGCTGGTTCCTGGCGCCTCCGCCCATCGCCCGGGCAAGCGCTGGCCCTGGGAAGGCTACGCCGAGCTGGCGCGCCGCCTGGTGGGGTCTGGCATCCGCTCTGCAGTGATCGGCGGTCCCGGGGAGATCGAGATCGGCGCGCAGATCGTGGCGCAGGTCCCAGAGACGCTGGACCTTGTCGGCCGCACCGACTATGCCCAGATAGCAGGTCTTGGCGCGCGGGCCGCGCTGGCGGTGGGCAACGATACGGGGCCTTCGCACCTGATCGCCGCCACGGGGGTTTCGACGCTGGTCCTGTTCTCCGCGGAATCCGATCCTGCCCTCTGCGCACCCCGTGGGAGACGGGTTGAACTGTTGCAGGAGACCCGCTTGGCGGACTTAACTGTCGATCAGGTGGAAGAAGCTGCACGATCTTTGCTTAGCGCAGCTTGATCGGAATCGACCTCAAGGCCATATTTGATAATTGTCTAAGCTGGGTGTGGCGCGTCGTGTCCCCCAGCCGAGTGCATTTCCGGATCAACGGTTCAGGAGCTGAAGCCTATTCGCCGTCCCATGCAAGCGCCGCCGCCCCGCAACGACGGACCGCGCATCAACGAAGACATCCGCGTTCCCCGGGTGCTGCTGATCGACCAGAACGGCGAGAAGCAGGGGATCATGCCGACGTCCGCAGCCATCGAGGCTGCGCTGGAAGTCGGGCTCGACTTGGTCGAGGTGTCTCCGAACTCCGATCCGCCGGTCTGTAAAGTCCTGGACTATGGTAAGTACAAGTTCCAGGAGCAGAAAAAGAAGAACGAGGCGCGCAAGCGGCAGAAGGTCGTCGAGGTCAAGGAGATCAAGCTCCGGCCGAATATCGACACTCACGACTATGACGTCAAGGCCAAGGCCATGCACCGCTTCTTCGAAGAGGGCGACAAGGTCAAGGTGACGCTGCGTTTTCGTGGCCGCGAGTTGGCCCACCCTGAACTGGGTATGAAACTGCTCCAACAGGTGAAGGCCGAATTCGAGCCCGTCGCCAAGGTGGAATATGAGCCCCGTATGGAAGGCAAGCAGATGATCATGATCCTCGCTCCGCGCTGAGGATCCGTTCAATCTGAACACGAGCGCCCCCGGCCTGCGTCGGGGGCGTTCTTGTTTTTGGACCGTTGCGGCTTTTGGGCTGTTGCGGCCGGGCGGCCCCTGCTCTCGGAGCTTATCTATTGAGCGCCGGGATCTGCGGACGCCATCGCAACCGGGACCATGATGGGCGGAGGGGCGGATGACGCCGCCTCGGCCGCGATCGGCACCGAGACCGAGCGGTTCGGTCCGACGGCGGTCGGCGCGGTCCAGCCTGCGGCCTTCACCACGCACTGGGCGGTGTCCATCATGGCGTGCTGGCCCAGACAGAACACATTCTCGTATTGGGGGCCGGCCACAGACAAGCATTCGTAGAGGCTGAGCCGCGCCATCTTCACGCAATCGGCGGTTCTGGCCTCGGCTAGCAGAGGCGCGATCTGTTCGGCGTGCTCCTCATCGGCCTGGCCCAGGACGGCCAGGGCCGCCAGCGCTAGGCCGCGCGCCACCACCGGCGACACCGGGCCGTTGGGCGCCATCTGCGTCTGGCCGCCCTTGCGCATCGCCACCAGCGAGGTGATCAGCGCGGTGGTGTCTTCCGGCTTCATCGACAGCGGCGTGGCGGACTTCAGCCGGGCGAGCTGGACCTGGGGCGCCAGGATCGCTGTCCGGGACCAGGCCTGGTGCTGGACATCGTAGGCCGCCTGCTTGACTGCAGCGCCGCTGGCGAAAAGCGCGCCGCCCATCCGTCCGATGACGACGGCGGCCCGGGCTGCTGCACGGCCGGCGCCCGGCGCCTGCATGATCGCCTCGGGCTGTTGGATCAACTGTCGGGCTACCGCCATCCGGGCGTTCGGATCGGGGCTGAGTTCGCTCAGGGTCTGTACGAATGTCGGTTCCTGCAGGGCGGTGAGGGCGGCGTAGGCGACCGCGCCTTCCTCCAACTGGACTTGCTCGTAAGTCGCGCCGGTGTCGAGCGCGCGGGAGACGGCTTCCCCATCTCCGAAGTCGGCGTGGATGCCGGAGGCGAGGCGCATGTAGCGTTCGAAGGCGCCTGCCGCGTCGATCACCCGATGGGCGATGGCCACGGACGGCGCGTCCGCGGCCGGTTGGGCCGGCGCGGGCTGGAGCGCGGCGGAATGGGTGAGGGCGGCATATTGCGCATTCAGCGTTCCGCCGATGGCGGGGGCCTCGGGGGCGGCGCGACTGTCCATGGCCGCGCGCTGCTCCGAGCCCTGGCTGGCAGGGTCGGCCGAAGCCGCATCGCCATCGGTGTCGGGAATCGTGTGGATCGGTGAAATTGACACGGGCGTCGCCGTCAGGGGCGGCAAGGTCTTGGGTCGGCTCTGGGCTGCGACGGGGCCACTGGCGAGGGCCACGCCCATCAATCCGGTCAGGGCGATCGCCGCTCCACGACTGCTGCTCGTTTTCATCGGTGAATCTCCCCCACGGGGTGCAGCACCCGAACGATCGGCAGTCGATCGCGCACCCCATCACATGAGGCCAAAATGGGGCGGTCTTGCTTAAGGAGCCGTTTTGAAAAGCAACTCTGCGACAAAAAAGCTTGGTTACGACAAGAGTAATCGGAAAATCAGTTGTGATTATCTGTCTTGGCTATCCGGAGCTGTGGGGGCGAGCCATGAATTTCGCCGTGGTTCGCCTTTTCTCCGGGCGATCGCTGCGGGGCGACCCAAAAGCATAGCTTCGGTTGTCTCCCGATAAGGTAAAGACGTTTGTGGAAGGCATGTGGGAAGTTTCGCCGTCGCCTGTTGTGTGTTCGGGCGAACCGTGTTGCACTCTGAATCAGCGACATTGATCGCGAAAAAATAAACTGGGAGGTTGGCGTATGAGTTGGCTCCCCAAGTTGCACAGGGAGTTCCGGGTTGAAGGCGACCCGGACCGGCTATCACACGATCTCGTCTCGGAATTGCGTCACCACGGCATGTCGGTGCAGAGCCATTATCCTGGCTCGCGCATCATCGCTTCGATCCTGCGGCCAATGGCGATGAGCGGTGGTCAGCAGGTCAGGGTGGATTTCCGTCCACTCGACAATGGCGCGGTGGAAGCCGTTGTCGAAAGCCGCTTCCGTTTCCCCGGCATGGATTTTACCGGCGAGAACGAGAAGAATGTCGGCTTGATCGACGAACTGCTCCATCGCCTGGCGTCGGGTAGTTCACGGCCGGCGGCCGCCTGAAACAGAATGACCTGAGTCCGGAGGGACTCAGGTCTTTTGGTGGTGCGCGGATTCAATGCAGCAGGCGTGTCGCGCCCGGCCGTTCTGCGGCCATGATTGGTTGTGGCCTCGGAAGAGCACAGCCGCTCGCCTCCAGGGTGCTCGCCACCGTCTGGAGCGACAGGAGTACGGCTTCGGTCGCGCGGCTATCCAGCAAATAGGCGAGGCGGGCGCGTACGCCGCTTTCATCCCCGTCGGCGAGGGACGCCTGGGCTTCCGCGAACAGAGCGAGGATTATCCGCTCGTCAGGGCTCACCGCCATGCACCCTGGCACATGCAGGCGGAGCTTGCGTCGGCCGCACCAGCCAAGCGTGCGAACTGTTACGAAGAACCCCAGGAAGGCGTCGTCTGCGCCCGCGCCAAAGGTCAGGCCGAACATGCGCCTGAGCGTGGGGCATTCGCCATGGCCTATGGCGATGGCCCGCAGGGTCCAGACGATCAGCTGCTCAGTTCGTTCGAGTCCGGAGAAGTCGTCGGCGGGAGCGGCGCCGGTTGGTTGGATGTGAAGCGGCGCGGAGGGCATGGAGGGTTCCTCAAGTCGACCTCCCGGCAGCCTTTCACGAATGATAATGCGTCGCAAGAGCGTTTATGGTCGAGGAAACAGCTTACTGCGCTCCACTTCGCCGTAGATGACCGGCCGCCTCCGGAGAAGCGGCCGGCGTCTGGATCAGCCGTGCTGGTCTTCGAAGGTCTTCACCGCCGAGAGCGTGTTCTCGACGTGGTGTTCCGGGTTCATGTCGGTGAAGGTGTAGAGCACCCGGCCATCCGGAGCGATGACGTAGGAGGTGCGGTTGGCGTACTTGAACGCCATCAGGCTGTCATAAGCCTTGATCACCTTCATTTCGGGATCAGCCGCCACCGGGAACTTGCTCTGGCATTCGGATACCGAGAACTTGTTCAGGGTGTCGATATTGTCATGGCTGATGCCGATGACGGTGGCGTGCATCGCCTTGAACCGGTCGATGTTGGCCGCGAATTCGTGCGCCTCGATGGTGCAGCCCTTGGTGAAGGCGGCAGGGTAGAAGTACAGCACCACTGGCCCCTTTTTCAGGGCGCTGGCGAGGGAGAAGGTGAACTCCTTTCCCCCCAGGGACGCTTGGGTGGTGAAGTCAGGGGCGCTTGCGCCCACCGTCAGGGCCGCAAACGCCGGGCCCGCTACTGCGCCGGCCAGGGCGATAGCCGCCAGAAACCGCTTCATCGACTGTCTCCAGAAGGATTGGACGGCGAGGTTTATCATGCGCCAGGATTTCTGACAGCGCTCCTGCGCGTGACGGAGTGAGGTAAGGTCAGGTTACGGGGCGGCCTTAAATGAACTTTCACAGCCGGTCCTCCATAAGCTTGTACGTGCGCAGCGTAAGTGCGCGGCCGGGAACAGGTTAGATGGCCAAGACGGTGCTGATCGTCGACGACGACCCTACCCAGCGGCGGCTGATTCAGGCCGTGCTCGAACGGGAGGGCTTCGCCGTCTCCCAGGCTGATGGGGGAGACGCGGCGCTGGACCGTATCGCCACGGGGCTGAAGCCTGACGTGGTGATCCTGGACCTGGTCATGCCGAACACGCCTGGCATCGAGGTCCTCAAGACCCTCCGCGGCCAGGGGTTCACCGCGCCTGTCATCGTGCTCACCGCTACCGGCGGCGTGGATACGGTGGTCCAGGCGATGCAGGCTGGGGCGCAGGACTTCTTCATCAAGCCGGCGAGTCCCGACCGGATCATCGTTTCCATCCGCAATGCGCTGCGCATGGGTCAGCTCACCGCTGAGGTCGACCGCCTGTCCAAACGCGTCGGCGGCCGCACCGGATTCGAAGACCTGGTCGGCGCATCTGCGCCGATGGAGCGGGTCAAGGCGCTCGGCCAGCGGGCGGCCAGGTCTTCCATTCCGGTGTTGGTGCTCGGCGAAAGCGGGGTCGGCAAGGAGCTGATCGCGCGTGCGGTTCACGGTGCATCGGAACGCGCGGGAAAACCGTTCGTGGCGGTGAACTGCGGGGCCATTCCCGAAGCGCTGGTCGAGTCCATCCTGTTTGGACATGAAAAAGGCAGCTTCACCGGCGCCCACGACAAGCATACCGGCAAGTTCCAGGAGGCCAGCGGCGGCACCCTGTTTCTGGACGAGGTGGGCGAGCTCCCCCTCGATATGCAGGTCAAGCTGTTGCGTGCGCTCCAGGAAGGCGAGATCGATCCGGTCGGCTCCAAGCGGTCGGTAAAAGTGGATGTGCGGATCGTTTCCGCGACCAACCGTGACCTGGCCAGCCAGGTGGCGGCAGGGCGGTTCCGTGAAGACCTGTTCTATCGCCTGAATGTGTTCCCCATCGAGGCGCCGAGCCTGCGTGAACGGCGCGAGGATGTTCCGGCGCTGGTCGAAGCCTTCGTGCGCCGTTTCAACGTGGAGGAGGGCAAGCGGGTAGCGGGCGCCACGCCTGCGACTCTGGCCCTGCTCCAGGGCTTCGACTGGCCCGGCAACGTGCGCCAACTGGAGAACGCAGTGTATCGCGCCATCGTCCTGGCGGACGACACGTTCCTGCAGCCGCACGACTTTCCATCCATTTCCGGCGTCTCGGCGCCGCTGGCGACCCCGACCCCCGCCAACGCGTCCACGCCATCCGAAAAGGAGGCGACGGGCCAGCCCGTGCGGGTGCTCGACGAGAAGGGGCACTTGCGTCCGCTCGAAGAGATCGAGCGCGACCTCATCCAGTTCGCCATCGAGGCCTATGCCGGCCGCATGACCGAAGTCGCCCGCCGCCTGGGCATCGGGCGTTCGACCCTCTACCGGAAGGTCCGCGAACAGGGCCTGGAGGGCGTCCTCAGCGAGGTGGGTTGAGCCCACAGGGTGCGCTGGCGACCTGGAGCCCGGAGCGTATTTCAACGCTGAACATTGATATTGAAAGCTTGCATCGCCGTCATTCATCTTTCGGATGACCGCGCCGCGCGGCTGTGCCAAAGGCTAGAACCGCTCTACCAGGGGGCGTCCGTGTCCGCGTTCCCGGCTAAGAGCTTACGGGAGTTCGAAATGACCGAGATCGTAATCGCCTCCGCCGCGCGTACGCCGGTGGGTTCGTTCAACGGTGGGTTGTCGAGCTTGCCCGCTCACGAACTTGGGGCGATCGCCATCCGCGCCGCTCTGGAACGTGCGGGCGTGGAGGTCGGAAAGGTCGACGAGGTGATCCTGGGCCAGGTGCTCCAGGCCGCCGCCGGCCAAGGCCCGGCCCGCCAAGCGTCGGTCAAGGCGGGCATTCCGGTGGAGAGCCCAGCATGGAGCCTCAACCAGCTCTGTGGTTCGGGCCTGCGGGCAGTGGCGCTGGGTTACCAGCAAATCGCTCAAGGCGACGCCAGCATCATCGTCGCCGGCGGCCAGGAGAGCATGAGCCAGGCGCCGCACGCTGCTCACCTTCGGTCCGGCCAGAAGATGGGCGACCTGAATTTCGTCGACACCATGATCAAGGACGGCCTGTGGGACGCCTTCCATGGCTACCACATGGGCCAGACCGCCGAGAACATCGCGGAACGCTGGCAGATCACGCGGGAGGACCAGGACCGCTTCGCCGTCGCCTCCCAGAACAAGGCTGAGGCCGCCCAGAAGGCCGGCAAGTTCGACGAGGAGATCGTTTCGGTCACCGTCAAGGGCCGCAAGGCGGACGTGGTGGTGGACAAGGATGAGTATATCCGCGCCGGCGCCAGCTACGACGCCATGGCCGCCCTCAGGCCGGCCTTCAACAAGGCAGGTTCGGTCACCGCTGGCAACGCCTCGGGCCTGAACGACGGGGCCGCGGCCCTGGTGCTGATGACCGCGGAGGAGGCCAAGCGGCGCGGGGTCGAGCCCCTGGCCCGTATCGCCAGCTGGGCCACCGCCGGTGTCGATCCGGCCATCATGGGCACCGGACCCATCCCCGCCAGCCGCAAGGCGTTGGAGAAGGCCGGCTGGAGCGTGGGGGACCTCGACCTGATCGAATCCAACGAGGCTTTCGCCGCCCAGTCGTTGTGCGTGGTGCGCGAACTCGGCTTCGATGCGGATCGGGTGAACGTGAACGGCGGCGCCATCGCCATCGGCCATCCCATCGGCGCCTCAGGCGCCCGGATCCTTACGACCTTGCTCCATGAGCTGAAGCGCCGCGGCGGCGGCAAGGGTCTGGCGACGCTCTGCGTCGGCGGCGGAATGGGCGTCGCCCTGTGCGTCCAAAGGGATTGATCGCGCGTTAAGCAGAGCAATACGGGGCGCAGACCCCTGCACAGGATCGGGAGTACAGACGAATGGCCAGGACGGCTTTTGTCACAGGCGGTACGCGAGGGATCGGTCGGGCGATCAGCGAGCGGTTGAAGGCGGACGGCTTCAGGGTCGCCGCCGGCTACGCGGGCAATGAAGAAGCGGCGGAGACCTGCGCCAAGGAAGTTGGGATCGTCATCGTCAAGGGCAATGTCGGCCACTTTGACGACTGTGTCCGGGCGGTGAAGGAGGTCGAGGAACAGCTCGGCCCGATCGATGTCCTGGTCAACAATGCCGGCATCACGCGCGACGCCATGCTGCATAAGATGACCCCGCAGCAGTGGAATGACGTGATCTATGTCAACCTGGCCTCGATCTTCAATATGAGCCGCCAGGTGATCGAAGGGATGCGCGAACGGAATTACGGTCGCATCATCAACATTTCCTCGATCAATGGCCAAAAGGGGCAGATGGGTCAGACCAACTACTCCGCCGCCAAGGCCGGAGTGATCGGCTTCACCAAGGCGCTGGCCCAGGAGACCGCTTCCAAGGGCATCACCGTCAACGCGGTGGCTCCCGGCTACATCGACACCGAGATGATGGCGGCGGTGCCGCAGAATGTGCTCGACAAGATCGTCAGCACCATCCCGGTCGGCCGGCTGGGCCGGGCGGAGGAGATCGCGGCCTGTGTCGCCTTCCTCGCGCGCGAGGACGCAGCCTTCATAACCGGCGCCACCGTGACGGCGAACGGGGGGCAATACTTCGCTGGTTAAGCCTTGCCATTCTTAAGACCGTTGCATAAGCGCCGCATCGTGTGGCGCGCCAGAAACAGGCGCATTTGGCGTCCAAAAAGCGCCCCACTCCGGGGGCATCCGAAAAGGATGTCCCCACGCGTAAAGGTGATGTTGAGCGTCGGCGCCATGCTGGCGTTTAGTCTTGCCTCGCACAGTGCGTGG
Organism: Caulobacteraceae bacterium; assembly: GCA_049791955.1. Taxonomy (GTDB): domain Bacteria; phylum Pseudomonadota; class Alphaproteobacteria; order Caulobacterales; family Caulobacteraceae; genus CAHJWH01. Next base: position 6,471 of record JBARAK010000199.1, on the reverse strand, counting down.
GCGGGCGGTCCCGCGAGTCTGCGGGACTTCCTGTTCGGCTCGCGTCCCAGCTCCTATGACGCCTTGCCCACGATCGCCAAGTACAAGGCTGACGGGGGCGAAGGGTTCGTATTCGATCGCACCTCCGGGCACGGCGCACTGATCAAGTTCGACGATTCGCCGGAAATTCTTGCGCTGACCGCCACCCAGGGGCCGCGCGGCGACGTCATCTACAAGAACGATCTGGGCCAGCCGGTGCTGCGCGCCACCCGTCTCGGCGGGCTCACCGTGTTCACCAGCGAATATCCCGGCGGCATGGCCGCGGCGCCGACCGGGGTGGCCGTCGCGCCGCGCCCGCCTCCGATCCTGGGTCCGGTAGCCCTGCTCGAAATCGTTACCCAGGCCAGCTTGCAGGTGCGGCAAAAGACCAAGCACTTCGTCTATTTCGACGCGGGCGACGCCAACGTGACGCCGGAAGGGGAAAGCGTGTTCGCCGACGCCTTCATCCTCGCCGCCGACGCCATCGTCAGCGTCAACGAGCGTGGCAGGATGGGCCAGATGTCGGTAGCGCGCCTGTCGAAGGTCCGCTTCATCCAGGGGGCGGCGCCGGACGTGGTGGTCACTGGCCCCGCCGTTCAGATCACCGTGGCGCCGCAGCTGGGCATCGCCGGCCGGCCCTCTTCGAAGCGCATAGAGGCGGCCATCTTCCGCCATTGATTGGGTTGGTCAGGTCGCCCCGCGCGCCAGCCGGTCCAGAGCCCCCTGAAGGATATAGGCGGCCGCGGCGCGGTCCACGACCTCGGCCCGGCGGGCGCGGGTCATGTCCAGTTCGTCGATCAGCATCCGGTTCACCGCCATGGTGGACATCCGTTCGTCCCAGAAGGCGATAGCCAGATCGGGCCGCAGGCGCAGCAGATTGCGGGCGAAGGCGCGGCTGGACTGACAGCGCACGCCCTCGGTTCCGTCCATGTTCAAGGGCAGCCCGATCACGATCGCCTTGGCGGAGCGGCCATCCATCAGGGCGAACAGCTCATGCGCCTCCTCGGTGAACTTGCGTCGACGGATCAGCACCAGGGGGCTCGCAACCGATCGCATCACGTCGCTCGCCGCCACGCCGATGGTCTTCTCCCCCAGATCCAGGCCGAAGATCGCGGACGGACCAGGGGGGAGGTCGAGAAGGTCGAGCACGGGCATGGCGGCCTATTACGCCTCTCCCGCGTCGCAGGGGAGGAATTAAGACTGTCAGCCGCCGTAGAAGAAGCGTTCCTCGGCGATCTTGCCATCCTTCAGGGTGTAGAGACCGACCTCGGTCATATCCATCTTCTGGCCGGAGGCCTTGACGGTCACGCTCATATGGAAGCGGACCGCGAACTGGTCGCCGTTGACGAACGGACCCTCGGCCTCGGCGCTATGGACCTCATGGTTGTCGCTCCACCATTGTCCCTTGGCCCGGACCGCGGCCTTGCCTCGGGCTTCCCGGTCCATGCCCGGCGGTCCCATGGCCTCAATGCTCACCACGTTGTCGGCCCAGTATTTCTCGCCCGCTTCGGCGAACTTGCCGGCCCGGCACAGCTCGACCAGATCCTTGCCGATCTCCTGGGTGTTCATCGTTATCTCCCGTCTGCGGTTGGGCGATCTCATCGACGCCGGGAACCATTTTAGCGCAGAACCGGTGACAGTTCGCGTCAGGAGCGGTGGTCGATCGGGCGCCGCGACTTGCCAAGACGGCTCCGGGGCGGCAAACCCCCGGCTCCGATAAGAGGTTGTCATGTCCATCGACGCCGCGACCGTCAAACGGGTCGCCAAGCTGGCCCGCATCGCCGTTCCCGAGGAACGGCTGGAGCCCATGGCCCAGGAGCTATCCAGCATCCTGGCCTGGATCGAGCAGCTCGACGAGGTGGACACCGATGGGGTCCCCCCGATGACCTGCTGTGTGACGACCGGACTGCCGATGCGTGAGGACGTGGTCACCGACGGCTATAAGCGCGAGGCGATCCTGTCCAATGCGCCCAAGTCGTCGAACGGATTCTTCGTGGTGCCGAAGGTGGTGGAATGAGCGCTTCCGATCTCACCGGGCTGACGCTGAAGGGGGCGCTGGACGCTCTCGCCGAAAAGCGCGTGTCCGCGGTGGAACTGGCCCAGGCGCATATCGACGCCATCGCCGCCGCCAATCCGCACCTGAACGCCTATGTGCTTGAGACGCCGGAAAAGGCGCTGGAGATGGCGCGGGCCTCCGACGAACGCCGTGCTCGCGGCGAGGCCGGCCCGCTGGAGGGCGCCAGCCTCGGGATCAAGGACTTGTTCGCCACCGAGGGCGTGCGCTCCACCGCCGGCTCCCGGATCATCGGCGAGTTCATCCCGCCCTACGAGTCCACCGTCACCGCCAACCTGTGGCGCGATGGGGCGGTGATGCTCGGCAAACTGAACATGGACGAGTTCGCCATGGGTTCGTCCAACGAGACCTCCGCCTTCGGGCCGGTGGTCAATCCCTGGAAGACCCGCGGCTCCAACCAGCCCCTCACCCCCGGTGGTTCGTCCGGCGGCTCGGCGGCGGCGGTGGCGGCGGACCTGTGCCTGGGCGCGACCGCATCCGACACTGGGGGCTCGATCCGCCAGCCGGCGGCCTTCACGGGCACGGTCGGGATCAAGCCGACCTATGGCCGCTGCTCGCGCTATGGCGTCGTCGCCTTCGCCAGCTCCCTCGACCAAGCCGGCCCGATCGCCAAGACGGTGGAGGATGCGGCCATCCTGCTCCGCTCCATGTCCGGTTACGATCCGAAGGATTCCACCTCGCTGGACGTGGAGACGCCCGATTTCTCGAGCTTCGTGGGCAAGTCGCCCAAGGGCCTGCGTATCGGCGTGCCCAAGGAGTACCGCCTCGACGGCATGCCGGAAGAGGTGGCCAAGCTCTGGGACCAGGGCGTGGAATGGCTGAAGGCGGCTGGCTGCGAGATCAAGTCCGTCAGCCTGCCACACACCAAGTATGCGCTGCCGGCCTACTACATCATCGCCCCGGCCGAGGCTTCGTCGAACCTGGCCCGCTACGACGGCATGCGGTTCGGGCTGCGCGAACTCGGCAACGGCACTCTGACCGACGTCTATGAGCAGACCCGCGCCGCGGGCTTCGGCGAAGAGGTGAAGCGGCGGGTGCTGATCGGCACCTATGTCCTCTCGGCCGGCTACTACGACGCCTATTACCTGAAGGCGCAGAAGGTCCGCCGCCGCATCGCCGAGGACTTCGACACGGTGTTCCGCGAGGTTGACGCCCTGCTGACGCCCACCGCGCCCTCCGCCGCCTTCGCGCTCGGCGATCGGGTCAGCGATCCGGTCTCGATGTATCTCAACGACGTGTTCACGGTGACGGTGAACCTGGCGGGCCTGCCAGGCATCAGCGTGCCGGCGGGCGTGGACGCCGGCGGCTTGCCGCTCGGGCTGCAGCTGATTGGCCGGGGCCTGGACGAGGGGACGTTGTTCACCCTGGGCGCGGCGGTCGAGCAGGCCGCGGCCTTCCGCGCCAAGCCGGAGCGGTGGTGGTGATCGCCACCTCATCGATGACGCGGCGTCTTCTGGTCCTGCTGCCCTTCCTGCTGATCGCGGTGGGCGGCTGGACGCTGTTCAAGTCGCCCTGGCCCGAGCTGCTCAAGCTGACCCTGCACGGGGCGCACATCGGCTTCGTGAAGATGACCTGGGACAGCGTCGGCCTGCCGGCCGTGACCGTTGTGACCTGGGGTGCGGCGATCTGGCTGTCGCTGGTGATCGGACCGCGGTCGGATCGGAAATAGGACAATTCCCCTGACGGGCGCCTCGGTCCGGGCGCCCCGTCAGCCAAGCGCTCTCAGCTCAGTGCATATTGTCCGCGGTGATGCTCACCTTAACCAGGTCCGCCTGGACCTGGTTGAGCTTGGCGGTGCTGATCTTGCCGCCCGACATGCCGGCCAGGGCCTTCAGGCTCATGCCCTTGAACATCCCGAACTCGGGCCGTTCGCACAGGCCCGGAAGGTCGTGCTCCAGCACCGCCTTGCCGGCCGGGGCCGCGGCGATCGAAGAGATCGGCATGTCGATGGACAGCTTCCTGGCTCCGCCGAGGGCCGGGCCGTCCTGCGTCAGCGGTTTGCCCAAGTCGTCGGGCATGTCCGCATCCCGCGTGTTCGCCAAGGCGACCCTGGCGTTCTGGTTCGAAGCGTCGGCGGCCAGCGAGGAGTGGCCAGGGCTTGCGCAACCGCCCAGCGTCACAGCCGTGGTGAGGCCGATGATCGCCAGGCCCGCAAGCCAACGCACTTGAAGGTCAGAATGGGCGGACAAACTACGCTCCCTTTGCTGTCCTGCGTGGGAGGATAACGCGGAAGCCCTGCCCGCGTCTCGCCAAACCGGGGGAATTTTTTCTCGTCCTGTGGCTGCAATGTTACGGGCGGCTGGGAGTCGCCTTGCCGTCGCGCCCCTGCTAACCAGATCAGACAGCGACCCCTGCGGTCTTGTATCTTCGCGCCATACCTTTGCGCCCTATCTTGGAGTGATGATGAGCGAGCGTGCGCCTTATCGGATCAGCGGCCGCACCGGCGAATGGGAAGTGGTTCTCGGGCTGGAGGTCCACGCCCAGGTGGCTTCGGAGGCGAAGCTGTTCTCGGGCGCACCCACCGGCTTCGGGGCCGAGCCCAACGAACATGTCAGCCTGGTGGACGCGGGCTTTCCGGGCATGCTGCCGGTGATCAATCGATACTGCGTCGAACAGGCGGTCCGCACCGGGCTTGGCCTGCGCGCCCAGATCAACCTGATGTCGCGTTTCGACCGCAAGAACTACTTCTATCCCGACCTGCCCACTGGCTATCAGATCAGCCAGTTCAAGGACCCGGTGGTGGGCGAGGGCGTACTGGAGGTCGAGCGGGACGATGGCTCGACCTTCAAGGTCGGGATCGAGCGGCTGCACCTGGAGCAGGACGCTGGCAAGTCGATCCATGACATGGATCCCAACTGGACCTACGTGGACCTGAATCGGGCCGGCGTGGCGCTGATGGAGATCGTCTCGCGTCCGGACATGCGTTCGCCGGAGGATGCGGCGGCCTATGTGAAGACCCTGCGCGCCCTGGTCCGCCGGCTCGGCACCTGCGACGGCGACATGGAGAAGGGTAACCTGCGCGCCGACGTGAACGTCTCGGTGCGCAAGCCCGGCGACCCGCTGGGCACCCGCTGCGAGATCAAGAACGTTAATTCCATGCGCTTCATCCAGCAGGCCATCGTCTACGAGGCGCGCCGGCAGGTGGAAATCCTCGAGGACGGCGGCAAGATCGACCAGGAGACGCGCCTGTTCGACGCCAACAAGGGCGAGACGCGTTCGATGCGCTCCAAGGAAGAGGCGCACGATTATCGCTACTTCCCCGATCCGGACCTGCTGCCGCTGGAGATCGACCCCGCGTGGGTGAAGGCGATTGAGGCGTCGCTGCCGGAACTTCCGGATGCGTTGCGCGCGCGCCTGCAGTCGCAGTACGGCCTCTCACCGTACGACGCGCGGGTGCTGGCGGCCGACCACGAGCTGGCGCACTACTTTGAGACCGCCGCTAAAGGTCGCGACGCCAAGCTGGTAGCGAATTGGGTCTCGAACGACCTGGTGGGGCGGCTCGGCAAGGAGGACAAGGGCATCGAGGACAGCCCTGTACCGCCCGAAGCCATCGCCGAACTGGTCGCCCTGATCGAGGACGGAACCATCTCGTCCAAGATAGCGCGTGAGGTGTTCGAGCGGATGTGGGTGGGCGAGGGCGCACCCAAGGCCATCGTCGAAGCGCATGGCCTGGTGCAGGTCACCGACACCGGCGCGCTCGAAGCCGCCATCGACAAGCTGATCGCGGCCAATCCCGATAAGGCTGAGGCGGTCAAGGCCAAGCCTCAGGCCATCGGCTGGTTCGTCGGTCAGGTGATGAAGGAGACCGGCGGCAAGGCCAATCCGGCCACCCTCAACGAGCTCCTGCGCAAGAAGCTCAGCTGACCCGTCGGCTCCTCATCCCGGCCTCCGCAAGAAGGTCGGGATGAGGGCGAAGGCTTGCTGCGAAAGCCTGTTCACGACGAGCAGGCTTTCTTCAGATCACCACCAGAAGACGCCGTAGGCTACGTCCACGACCGCGCCATTATAGACGTTGACCAGCAGCGCATCCGGTCCATAGCGCACCCAGCGGCAGCCCGGAGCGGGCGGCCCCAGGTTGTAGCCCGCGAAGTCGTCGATGAAGTAGCTTGAGCTCAGGAACAGCGCGGGCAGGTAGGATCCCACCGCCCAGCGGCGATAGCCCCAACCGCTCGGGTAGTTGAATGGCGATGTCCGAAAGCGGGAGAAGCTGCGGCCACGATAGCTGAAGTTGCCCGCGCCGTGGAAGCCGTGGCCCGAACCACGCGAGCCAGTGAAGTCGCCGCCCGGCCGACCGCCCTGGAACCCGGGACGGCCCTGGAAGCCCGGCGCGCCGCCCGGCCGGCCCTGGAACCCGCCGCCGGGGCGACCTTCACCACCGC
>JBARAK010000198.1:0-5417 GCA_049791955.1 Caulobacteraceae bacterium | reverse complement strand
CTGCAGGTGCGGGCGGAGTCGGGCGCGCGCCAGCCTCTGGTCGCGTCGGCGACCTGGAGCGGCGGGACCTCACAGTTGAGGGCGCACCTGGACCTGAGCGCTTCGCGCTGGACCACCTATCTCGCCGCCCGCGCCGGCCAGCAGGCCGACCTGGTCGCACAGGCGCGACACCTCAACGCCAACACCTTCCAGCTCCACGCCACCCTGACCGCCCAGGCGGCCAACGTCATGATCGACGGTCCTCTGGACTGGCGCGCGATCCGAAGCCCGGGCCTCGACGTCCGGCTGCAGGTGGCGGACCTGTCGCGCTGGGCGCCGGTGACCATCGGGGCGACCTCCACTTCCGGCCGGCTGTCCGGGGACATCGCCAACTTCGCCTACAAGGGGGCGATCGACGGTCGCCGCTTCGCCCAGAACGGCTACGCCCTCGACCGCATCTCCGGGACGTGGGGCCTCGAGCGTCGGGGCGCGCAATGGAACCTGCAGGGGGACCTGACTGGCGCCGGGGGCGCGGGGAAGGGACCGGTGTTTGTCCTGCTTGGCCGAGCGCCGCACGCCAAGCTTGATGGCTCGCGTCTGGCGGACGGGCGGTTCCTCGTCCGCCAGCTCGACGCCCAGGGCGCCGGTCTCAAGATCTCGGCCCAAGGCGGCCAGGGCCTGCTCGGCGGTCTGTCGTTCAAGGGCTCGGCCTTGATCTCAAACCTCGTCGTGGCTTCACCCCAGGCCAAAGGGCTGGTGAACGCCACCTGGGCGGCCGATCAGGGGAAGGGGGAGAAGGCTTGGCGCTTCACCCTGGACGCCGCCGCATCCAACTTCGCGGTGGGGATCGCCCAGGCGGACCATTTCGTCGGAGCCACGCCGAAGCTGAAGGCGATGGCCGCCTACGGTCCCGCCGGTCTCGAGGTCGCCCAGGCCCAGTTCGATGGGTCGGCCTTGTCGGCTGGGATTAAGGGTCGGCTCGATCCGAAGGGCGGGCTGGGCTTTGACGTGACCTGGCAGGCGAAGGGACCGTTCGACACTGGCCCGTTGGAGATCGCCGGCGCTGTCAGCGGGACGGGACATGTCACTGGCGCCCTCGCCGCCCCCAAAGTCGACCTGACGGCTGACCTGGCGTCGCTGGCCCTGGGGCCGTTGACGGTCAAGCCGGCCCACCTGGCCCTGACCCTGGACAAGCTGACCGGAGGTCTGGGCGGGACGGTCGCCTTCTCCGGCTCCAGCGCCTATGGCCCGGCCTCGATCAAGGCCGCGTTCGATATGACGGGCGGCGGTCTGGACGTACGCGACCTCGACGCCGATGCGGGCGGCGTCAAGGCGGCGGGGGCTCTGGCGCTTCGCGACGGCGCGCCATCGACCGCCGACCTGACGGTGCAGGCCAAGGCCGGCGCATTCCTCAGCCGGGGTCAGCTCTCCGGGGCGGTCAAGCTGGCGCAGGTGGGCGGAGGCCTTTCCGCCCACGTCGCCCTGGACGGCCAGGACCTCGCCGCGCCAGGCGTCCCGGGCGTGTTGCACGCAGTCAGTCTGCACGCTGACGGCCCCTGGAGCCGTCTGCCTTTCCACATCTCCGGAGACAGCACCGACCCGGTGGCCTGGCGCTTCGCCGGCGCGGGCGTGCTGGATCAGAGTGGGCCCACCCACGAGCTTTCGCTTACCGGCGCCGGACGAGCGCGCAAGGTGGACTTCAAGACGCTGCAGCCCGCGGTGCTGCGGTTCGGCGAGCACGATCGCGACCTGGCCCTGCACCTTTCGGTCAGCGGCGGCCGTGCGGACGTGACCGCCCACCAGGACGACAATGCGATGAACGCCACCGCCAAGCTGGCGGGCGTCAGTCTCGCGGCCGTCAATCCGGACCTGGCCGGCGCCGTCGACGCGGACCTGACCCTCGGTGGCCATGGCGGGGCTTTGTCAGGGGTGCTGAACGCGAACCTGAGCGGCGCCCGCAGCCGCGATGCGCCCACGAACCTGGCTTTGTCGGGACGGGTCCACGCTGAGCTTGGCGGCTCCAAGCTGCACATCGTGGCCGACGCCAACAACGCCCAGGGGCTCAAGTCCAACCTCCTGCTCGACCTGCCGGCCGAGGCCAGCGCGGCGCCGTTCCGCGTCGCCATCGATCGTACCAAGCCCTTAAGCGGTTCCTTCTCCGCCGACGGGGAACTGCGTCCGCTGTGGGACCTGCTGGTGGGCGGCGAGCAGACCCTGTCGGGTCACGTGGCGACCCAGGGAACCCTGAGCGGCAGCCTGAACGGCCTGCACGCGGCCGGCCATGCCGGGCTGACCGCTGGGCGCTACCAGAACGCCGCCACCGGCCTGAACCTGCAGGATTTCGGTCTGACCGCCGACTTCGACCAGAACCATATCCAGATCGACCAGGCCGCCGGCGCCGACGGCCATGGCGGCAAGATCTCCGGCTCGGGCGAAATCAACCTGACCAAGGGCGGCGCCTCCAGCTTCAAGCTGGTGCTCAACAAGTTCCGCTTGATCGACAATGAGACGGTGCGCGCGGCGGCCTCGGGCGACGTGACTGTGGTTCGCGACACCAACGGCGCGGCGCGGATTTCGGGGGCGGTGAAGATCGATCGGGCGGACATCACCCCCAACACCCCGACTCCGACTGGCGTGGTCGATCTGGACGTGCGCGAGATCAACCTGCCCAGTAATCCTGATGAACCAAGCGGTCCCGTCAGAACCTCGACCGTACAGCCGCCCGTCACCCTGGACGTCGCCATCCGCGCTTCGCGCGGGGTGTTCGTAAAGGGTAAGGGGCTGAACGTGGAGCTGTCGCTCGACGCCCACGTCGGCGGCTCCGTGACCAATCCCGCGCTCACGGGCAAGGCGAATGTGGTGCTGGGGTCCTATGATTTCGCCGGCAAGCGGTTCGACTTCGACCAGAGGGGGTCGATCACCCTGGCGAACCGGACCGACCAGATCCGCCTGAACCTCACCGCCACCCTGAGCAATCCGACCCTGACCGCCGTGATCACCGTCGCGGGCACCGCCGCGCGACCCGAGATCAGCCTCACGTCCACCCCGGTGCTGCCCCAGGACGAGGTGCTGGCCCAGGTGCTGTTCGGCTCGTCGGCCGCCCAGCTCTCGGGCGCCCAAGCGGCGGAACTCGCTTCCGCCCTGGCGTCGCTGGCAGGCGGCGGCGGCTTCGACTTCCTGGGGCGGCTGCGTCAGTTCGCTGGCCTGGACCGGCTGGCGCTAGGCCAGGCCACCACCGCCAGCGGCGCCAACACCAGCGGCACCAGCGTGTCGGGCGGCAAGTATGTCACCGACAACGTCTATATCGAGCTGACCGGCGGCGGGCGCGAAGGCCCGTCAGCGGCGGTCGAATGGCGTGTGCGCAAGAACCTGTCGATCATCTCCCAGGTTGGAACCCAGGGGGACGCCCAGCTCTCGATCCAGTTCAGGCACAATTACAAGTGAAGCAGGTCTCCTCCGCCATGCCGCGGAGGAGTGAGATCAGTCCGCGTCCATTTTCAGGGCGGCGATGAAGGCTTCCTGCGGGATGTCGACCTTGCCGAACTGGCGCATCCGCTTCTTGCCTTCCTTCTGCTTCTCCAGAAGCTTCTTCTTACGGGTGGCGTCGCCGCCGTAGCACTTGGCGGTCACGTCCTTGCGCAGCGCCCGCACCGTCTCCCGCGCGATGACCTTGCCGCCGATGGCGGCCTGGATCGGGATCTGGAACATGTGGGGCGGGATCAGCTCCTTCATCTTCTCGACCATGCCCCGGCCTCGCATTTCGGCGCGGCCGCGGTGGACCAGCATGGAGAGAGCGTCGACCGGTTCGCTATTCACCAGCACGCTCATCTTCACCAGGTCGCCGGTGCGGTACTCCTCGACCGAATAATCGAAGGAGGCGTAGCCCTTCGAGATCGACTTCAGCCGGTCGTAGAAATCGAACACCACCTCGTTCAACGGCAGGTCGTAGATCACCATGGCGCGGCTGCCGACATAGGACAGCTCGCGCTGGGCGCCGCGCCGGTCCTGGCACAGCTTGATCACCGCGCCGAGGTACTCGTCGGGGGTGAAGATGGTCGCCTTGATCCACGGCTCGGCGATGCTGTCGATCTTGACCGGATCGGGCATGTCGGCAGGATTGTGCAGTTCGACCACCGATCCGTCGGTCAGGGTGATCTTGTAGACCACGCTGGGCGCGGTCGCGATCAGGTCGAGGTTGAACTCGCGGCTCAGCCGCTCCTGGATGATCTCCAGGTGCAGCAGTCCCAGGAAGCCGCAGCGGAAGCCGAAGCCCAGGGCGGCCGAGGTCTCCATCTCGTAGGAGAAGCTGGCGTCGTTCAGCCGCAGCCGGCCGATGGCGTTGCGGAGGTCTTCGAACTGGGCGGCGTCGGTGGGGAACAGGCCGCAGAACACCACCGGCTGCACATCGCGGAAGCCGGTCAGGGGGTGTTCGGTGGGCTTGCGCTCGTCGGTGATGGTGGCGCCGACGGCGGCGTCGGCCACTTCCTTGATCGAGGCGGTGAAGAAGCCGATCTCACCAGGGCCGAGCACCTCGATCTCGCTGGCCTTGGGACGGAACACCCCGATCTTGTCGATGCCGTAGACCGCGCCGGTCTGCATCATCTTGACCCGCTGGCCCTTGCGCATCTGGCCGTCGATCACGCGCACCAGCACCACCACGCCCAGGTAGGCGTCGTACCAGGCGTCGACCAGCAGCGCCTTCAGCGGCGCGTCCAGGTTTCCCTTGGGCGGGGGCAGGCGGGTGACGATGGCTTCAAGCACCTCGTGGATGCCGATGCCGGTCTTAGCCGAGGCCAGGACGGCGTTGGAGGCGTCGAGCCCGATGACGTCCTCAATCTGGGCCTTGACCCGCTCCGGCTCGGCGGCCGGCAGGTCGACCTTGTTGAGGACAGGGACGATCTCGTGGTTGTTGTCGATGGCCTGGTAGACGTTGGCCAGGGTCTGGGCCTCCACGCCCTGGGAAGCGTCCACCACCAGCAGCGAGCCCTCGCAGGCGGCCAGCGAGCGCGACACCTCGTAGGCGAAGTCCACGTGGCCCGGCGTGTCCATCAGGTTCAGGACATAGGTCTCGCCATCGTCGGCCTTGTACTCCAGGCGCACGGTCTGGGCCTTGATGGTGATCCCGCGTTCACGCTCGATCTCCATGCTGTCGAGCACCTGTTCCTTCATCTCACGCGCGGTGAGGCCGCCAGTTTCCTGGATCAGGCGGTCGGACAGGGTGGATTTCCCGTGGTCGATGTGCGCCACGATGGAGAAATTACGAATCTTGGACAGGTCGGTCATTGCGCCGCCGCTCTAGCATATCGCGCGATCTTCGCATCCCCTCAGCCTCAGGATCCGGTGTCGCCACCCCGGTTTGTTCACCTTCGATTAACCCCATTTGGCCGCAAGTCTGGTTTGAACGGGTTGGGGTCCGATTCGGGAGCGCAGACCATGAG
>JBARAK010000197.1:0-5708 GCA_049791955.1 Caulobacteraceae bacterium | reverse complement strand
GCTGCCGGGCGATGCGGGGCGCGAGGTGCGCTGTCCGGCGCCGGTGCTGATCCGGCCGAACCTGCTGGACGCCGGGCTCTGCCGCCGGCTGATCGAGCGGTTCGAGACCGGCGAGCACGTGCAAGGCGCCATGGCCTCGATCGACGCGGACGGCGGGGCCATCAACCGGATCGACGCGGACAAGAAGCACCGCCGCGACCTGACGCTGGACCCCGCCGAGCCGCTGCACGACGCGGTGATGGCCGCCCTCTCCAACCGGCTGGCGCCCGAGATCGCCAAGGCGTTCCAGGTCCAGGTGGCGCACGTCGACCGCATCCTGGTCGCCCGCTATGACGACACCGGCGGCTATTTCCGCCGCCACCGCGACAATTCCTCCGCCCACCAGGCCTATCGGGAGTTCGCCCTGTCGGTGAACCTGAACGCGGGCGAATACGATGGCGGGCGGCTGCTGTTCCCGGAGTACGACGACCACCGCTACGACCCGCCGACCGGGGCGGGCATGGTGTTCTCGGCCTCGCTGCTGCACGAGGCGGCCCCCATCGTTCGCGGCCGGCGCTACGTCCTGCTCACCTTCCTGCACAGCCCGACGGCCGAGGCGCGCCGCCAGGCCGCCTTGGCGTCAGGCGTGACCGAGCCCGCCTGAAGCGGCGCGAATGCGGCTGAAGCCTGTAACTAGGCCTGGTTGACCACGTTGCCCTTGATCACGGCGGCGCCGTTGGCGGCGAGGTCGACCCGGGTGGAGGCGAGGCTGAGCCGGCCCTTCAGCCCGGCGTTGACCGCATCGATGCCCGCGGCCGCCCCGGCCGGGCGCGCGAACAGGTAGCGCAGCGAGATGCGCTCCTCGTCGGCGTCGTCGGGCTGGGTGCCGTGCAGGGTGCAGGCGTGCCACATGGCGGCGTAGCCGGTCGGTCCGGTCAGCACGTGCTGGCGCGTCTCCACCTCGCCGGCCTCGCCGTTGCGGTACAGCCAGGCGTCGGGCCCCGTGCGGGTCAGGTCGTGGGGGAACACCGAGGCGCCCAGCGAATGGCTGCGTTCCAGCAGGAACAGCGGCGCGTCCCGCAGGGTGACCGGGTGCAGATAGACGTAGAGGGTGACGAAGTCCGCCTCCCGGTCCTTGTAGTCGATCAGGTCCTGGTGGAAGTCGATGCCATAGAAATAGGTCACATCCCGGTATTCCGGCCGGACATAGGCCCCCAGGTTGTTGACCGGATTGCCGGCGATGCGCCGCTTCAGCCAGTCCGGCACGCTGCGGGCCGGCACCCCGCAGACCACCTTGCGGTTCAGGGTCTCGTAGCCCTGGCTCAGCAGCGCGCCGAGGGCGGCGGTGATGTGCGGCGACCGCTCCACGAAGCCCAGGCCATCGGCCAGGGTGTCCAGCAGGTTGCGCCCCGGCCGCGGATTGACCCCGGTGTATTGGGGATCGGCGTCAAACGCCGCCTCGGACAGGAACAGGCTGTCGTCGAACCGCCGCGTGGCGCGGATCGCGGCCAGCAGGCTGTCGGCGGCGGAAGGGTCCACCTGCTCGGCGAAGATATGCCGCCCGAAATCGGCGAAGTCCCGCAGCACATCCTGCTGGAGGATCGTCGAGGTGTCGCCGAAGTCCATGGGGCTCTCTCTTGAAGCCAGCGACTCGCCCACAGGCAAGACGCCCCATCTGACGACGCGATGGTTAACGGCTGAGAAATTCGAGGGCCGGGATCAGGACGGCGTCGGCGGCTTCAGGGCCTAGGCGCGGGCGCGGTGGCGGACGCGATCCTGGGGTCCGCCTTGGGCGGCTTGGCTTTACGGGTCATGAATTTCAGCGGCATACCGCCGAAGTCGCTTCCGTTGGTCTGGGCGTTCTCGGTGCCGACCTCCGGCATGGCGCCCGAGCGGACCTCGGCCGGCTGCAAGCGGGCTCCTGGCTGAGCAAACACCGGTGTCGCGAGAAGCAGGCTTCCAGCAAGCGCCAAACCCATTCCGATCTTCATGACGATCACCCTTCGATACGAAGACATCGGCCTTTACGGCGCAGGTCTTCGTTGCGTGAGCGGTGATCTGGTGTCGCCGAGACCTGCGTGTCAGCCCTCTCGGGCGGGAAAGACTGTTGCGGAGCGGGGAACGATTGCGGGTGGGGTGGACGACGAGCCGGAATATCGTGATCTGAGCGACTACAGACCTACGCCGCCGCTTCCATAGGGCTGAGGCGTCAAGCGACTTATGCGCGCACCATGTCGTCACGCCACTTGTGCGCGCGTACGCTTGGCATCTAATCGCGCGCCAGTCGCGCCATTGCGCGACATGGGGGATACATGAAATTTTCGTCCTTAGGCGCAATCTGCGCAGTCACGTCTCTATGCGCTGCATCGATCGCTATGGCTCAGCCGGCCCAGTCGATTGCTCCAGCAATGCTGCACATCCCGGAAGGCACACAGTTTTCAATCAAATTCGACGACCAGGTTTCGTCGGCAAGCGCCACAGTGGGCGACGAATTCACCATCGAATCCGTTGACCCGGTGACGCTTCCCAATGGGCAAGTCCTGCCGGCAGGCTTGATGGGCGTGGGTGAGGTCACCGCAGCTCACAAACGTGGAATGATGGGTAAGGGCGGCGAGCTGTCGATACGACTCGACTATCTCAGGGCTGGAAGCCAGCACGTCCGCCTGCGTGGAGCGAAGGGCGGCTCCGGCAAGGATTCAACCGGAACAACCGTCGCGCTCGTCGTGCTGTTCGGCCCCCTCGGCCTTCTCAAGCATGGCCATGAAATGACTATCGAAAAAGGCCAGAAGGTCGTCGCCTATGCCGACCAGGACATTGATGTGACGCTTCCCACAGTGGCGCCGCCTTCCGGCAGCGCAGCCGCCGTCTCGCAGTAGAACTTCGGAGGGCGCCCTGAGCCTGGTCTCGGGCGCTCCCACCCATCTGTCCGGCAACGGCCAAATGTCCAACCCGGTGAATAGGGAGTGAAAGCTGGACTAGCCGCCGAGGCGGTTAAATTCACCAGCGATTTCAATGTAGATTTGGCGGAGAGGGAGGGATTCGAACCCTCGATACCCTTGCGAGTATGCCGCATTTCGAGTGCGGTGCTTTCAACCGCTCAGCCACCTCTCCGGGGTTCCTCGGCCCCCGAAGTGGCCTAGAGCGAGGGCGCGGAACCTATCGGCGGGAAAGCGAAACCGCAAGCCTCCTTGGCTGCGGCGCAAAGGGCCATCCGCACCTATGGCGTGCGCGGCGGAAGTCGCTTAAGGCGGAGCATCCCTTTCGCGAGGCGTAAAATGCGAATTCGTACCCGTTTTCCGCACCGCAACACGCTGGTTTGCGTCGGCTCGGCCCTGGTTCTGGCAGGAATCTCCGCAAATAGCGTCCTGGCCGCCCCGACCGCTTCGCATACGCCTGCCACAGGGCCTACCCAGGCGCGACTGACCCTGCCCGACGCGGTCACGCCCGAGCACTACGACATCGCCGTGACCCCGGACGCCAAGGCCCTGACCTTCACCGGCTCCACCACCATCGTGGTGCGGGCGCACAAAACCGTGCGCAGCATCACCCTGAACGCCGCCGACATCGTGTTCGGGCGGGTCCGGCTGGACCAGCGCACGGGCGCGCCGCAGATCTCGCTCGACCCCGTCCAGCAGACCGCGCGCTTCACCTTCGCCCAGCCGGTCGCCCCCGGCCTGCACCGACTGCACATCGACTACAAGGGCAAGATCTACCAGCAGGCCTCGGGCCTGTTCGCGCTGGACTACGACACGCCGCACGGCAAGGCGCGCGCCCTGTTCACCCAGTTCGAGAACTCCGACGCGCGGCGCTTTACGCCCTCCTTCGACGAGCCGGGCCGCAAGGCCAGCTTCACCCTCACCGCCGTCACGCCGGCCGACCGGATGGCGATCTCCAACATGCCGATCGCCTCGACCCAGGCGCTGCCGGGCGGGCTGAAGCGGGTGCGCTTCGCCGAGACGCCGAAGATGAGCTCGTATCTGCTGTTCTTCGGCCTGGGCGATTTCGAGCGGGTGTCGCGCAAGGTCGACGGCGTGGATGTGGGCGTGGTGGTCAAGCGCGGCGACCTGGCCCAGGCCAGGTTCGCCCTGGACGCCGCAAGCCAGATCCTGCCCTACTACGACAGCTATTTCGGGACCAGGTTCCCGCTGCCCAAGCTCGATCTGATCGGCGGGCCCGGCTCCAGCCAGTTCTTCGGCGCGATGGAGAACTGGGGCGCGATCTTCTACTTCGAGCGCGACCTGCTGATCGACCCGCGCCTGGCCACCGAGGACGACCGCCAGAACGTCTACATCGTGGTGGCCCACGAGATGGCGCACCAGTGGTTCGGCGACCTGGTGACCATGGCCTGGTGGGACGACCTGTGGCTCAACGAGGGCTTCGCCTCGTGGATGGAGAACAAGGTCACCGACCATTTCCATCCGGAATGGAAGGTCTGGCTGCAGCAACTGAACTCCAAGCAGCGCGCCATGCAGGTCGACGCCAAGGACGGCACCCACCCGGTGATCACCCCGATCGACGACGTGCTGCAGGCGTCCGGCGCCTTCGACGACATCACCTACGACAAGGGCGCCTCGGTGATCCGGATGCTGGAGTCCTACACCGGCGAGGACGCCTGGCGCGCGGGCATCCGCCAGTACATCGCCCACCACGCCTACGGCGCCGCGGTCACCGACGACCTCTGGCGCGAGATCGACGCGGTCAGCCCGCGCAAGGTCGCCGGCATCGCCCACGACTTCACCCTGCAGGCCGGCGTGCCGATGGTTAGGGTGGATGAGGCCGGCTGCGCGGGCGAGCGGGTCCCGGGCGAGCTCAAGCTGGCGCCGGATCAGTATTTCGGGCTTCCGGCCACGCCGACGGCGCGGTGGCGTGTTCCGCTCAAGCTTTCGGGACCGGGCTATGACCGCGCCCTGGTGCTCGACGCCCCCCAGACCGTGCGGGCCAACTGCCCGGCGATCGTGAACGCCGGGCAGACCAGCTACGCGCGTGTCCTTTACCAAGGGCCGGCGGCGAAGGCCCTGGCCGATCTCTATCCCCGGCTTTCACCTGACGATCAGCTCGGCGTGGTGAACGACGCCAGTTCCGAGGCGAACGCCGGCTATGCGCCGATGGCGGACTATCTGGCGCTGTCGGCCAAGCTGCCCGCCGGCGCCGATCCGGTGGTCTGGTCCACCCTCGCCGGCCAGTTCGCCGGCCTGGACCGCCTCTACGACGGCCTGCCAGGCCAGGCGCAGTTCCGCGCCTACGCCCTGTCGCGCCTGCGTCCGGAGCTGGAGCGGCTGGGCTGGGACGTGAAGCCGGGCGACCCGGTGAACACCGCCGGCGAACGGCAGGTGCTGCTGGCGGCGATGGGCCGCATGGGCGATCCGCAGGTGGTGGCCGAGGCGCATCGCCGCTTCGACGCCCTGATGCGGGGCGAGCCGCTCGATCCGGCGATCCGGCGCGCGGTGCTGTCCATCGTCGGGTTCAACGCCGACGCCGCGACCTGGGAGCGCATCCACCAGCTGGCCCGCAAGGCGTCCACCTCGCTGGAGAAGACCGAGCTCTACACCTTGCTCGGGCGCGCCCAGGACCCGGCGCTGGCGCAGCGGGCGCTGGATCTGTCGGTGTCCGGCGAGACCGAGCCCACCACCGCGCCGGGGATCATCTCGGCGGTCTCGGCCGCCCATCCCAAGCTGGCGCTGGACTTCGCCGACACCCACTGGGCCCAGGTGGAGCCGCTGCTCGATAGC
>JBARAK010000196.1:0-7028 GCA_049791955.1 Caulobacteraceae bacterium | reverse complement strand
GAGATGGGCTCTTCACACCACGTGTTCAGGTTCCAGGCGGCAGGTGTAGGTGGTGTCCGTCTCGACCTGAATGGTGGCGTGCCCGATACGGAAGCGCTTGTGCAGCATCTCGCACGCCTCCGCCAATACCGCGTCCTTCGGCTGGCCGCCCGGCATCAGCAGGTGGCAGGTCAGGGCGGTCTCGGTGGTGGACATCGCCCAGATGTGCAGGTCATGCAGTCCTTGGACGCCTTCCAGGCCAAGCAGGTAGGCGCGCACTTCCGAAGGCTCGATCCCCGTCGGCACAGCGTCCAGCGCCATGTTGAGCGACTCCTTCAGCAGGTCCCAGGTCCCCCACACGATGACCGCGGAAATCACCAGGCTCACCACCGGGTCGATCCACGTCCAGCGGGTGAGCAGGATGATCCCGCCCGCAACCACCACGCCCGCGGCCACCAGGGCGTCGGAGAGCTGGTGCATGAAAGCCGCCCGCACGTTGAGGTCGCCCTTGCGCCCGGCGGCGAACAGCAGCGCCACCGCGCCGTTGACCAGCATGCCCAGGGCCGCCACCGCCATCACCACGCCGCCGGCGGCGGGTTCAGGCGCGATCAGCCGCCGTACCGCTTCCCACGCCACGGCGCCGGTGATGATCAGCAGCACCACCGCATTGGATAAGGCGGCGAGCACGGAGGTCGAGCCAAGACCGTAGGTGAATCGCGCGCTGGGCTCGCGCTTCGCCAGTCTGTTCGCCGCCCAGGCCGCCAGCAGGGCCAGCACATCCCCGAGATTGTGGCCGGCGTCCGCCAGCAGGGCCATGGAGTGGGCCAGGACGCCGAACACCGCCTCCGCCGCGACGAAGCCGACATTGAGCAGCGCACCGACAAAGAACGCGGCGCCAAAGTCAGTCGGCGCGTGGTGATGGTGGTGATGGCCTGCGTGCCGATGACCGCCGCCCGCATGATGGTCGTGCCCGTCATGATCATGGCCGTGAGCGTGGCCATGCCCGTCCGCTGACCCATGGGAATGGCCATGGCCGCCATGGGCGTGAGAGTGGGGCTCGGAAAGATCGTTCATGGGCGTGCCGGGCGGATGCAGGCGAATCCTCGGACGCTTAACAGCTATGAGGTCCTGCGTCCCGTCACTCCAGTGTCGCGAACCCGCCTGGTGTCGCAAATCCACAATGTGCGAAGGAGGGGTGACAGCGGCGGGGCGGCCACGCTAGAACACGCGTGAGCGCGGGCATGATGTAGTGGTAGCCTGGCAGCTTCCCAAGCTGCTCGTGCGGGTTCGATTCCCGCTGCCCGCTCCAAGGCTTAGCCCCTAAAGGGCTTCGTGTTTTCCAAAAGTTTTCCGATGACAGTTCCGCGGCGGCCGATCCGTCGCAACCATTCGGACGCTGACGCCATGCAGCGTAAGCCTGCGACAACGCAGCCCTGCCGCCCTTCTCTCGCCCAAGCGCCTGTCACAAACCTATGTCAAGTAGGAGTGAACGATCGCGACCAACTCCTCGGCGGCGTGAACCCGGGGATCTGATCTCGGCGCTTCGGGATCGACGAGGTGTTCGCGGATATGGTCTTCAATCACCTCCCCGATGAAGCCCTCTATGGCGCCGCGAGCGGCTGTGGCCTGTTGCAGGACCCGGGCGCATTCGCCCTCGCTCTCCACCAGCTTCTCGATGGCTTCGATCTGGCCGCGCAACCTCTTCAGTCGATGCAGCAGCTTGGTCTTCTCGTTCGCGACGTGGGCCATAACGACTTTGAGCGGCGATCCATATTGAACCTATACCCAGGTATAGGTTATGGGGCCGCCGCGGTCCATACGGCTCAGCCCGGCAGACCCAACGATTTCGCGTAATCGGCAACGGCATCCTGGGGGCGCATCGTGCAACGACCTAGCAAACTCAGCGCGATCGCCTGCGCGCTTTTGATGGCCACATCGGTCGCGGCGTGCGGCCACAAGGACAGATCGGGCGACGACGCCGGCCCGATGCTCGTCAGCGACCACGGGTTTCTGACCATTCCGGCCAAATCGCCGCTGCGCACGCACCTGGTGGTCGAAGCGGTCGGCGGCGGCGCGGCCGAACATCGGCTGGAGGCGCCCGCCGCGGTCGAGGCCGACCCGACCCGCGTAAGCAACATCATCTCGCCGCTCACCGGCCGCGTGGTGGACCTGCGGGTCAGGCTTGGAGATCGCGTCCGCCGCGGCCAGGCGCTCGCCATCCTCGCCTCGGGCGACCTCGCCCAGGCCAATGCCGATGTGGTCAAGGCGGCCGACGCCCTTGAACTGGCGAAGAAGGCGCTCGACCGGGCGCGTGGCGTACGCGAGGCGGGCGGCGCGGCCCAGAAGGACATCGAGGCGGCCCAGAGCGCCTCCAACCAGGCCGCGGCCGAGCTGGACCGGGCGAAGGAGCGGCAAAGGGCTCTGAACGGCTCCGCGACGCGCAGCCAGCTGGTGCTGGCGGCGCCCCAGGATGGCGTGGTCACGGCGCTCTCGATCGCGCCGGGCTCCCAGGTCGGCGACCCGACCGCCACGCTGATGACGGTCACCAACATCCAGCGCGTGCTGGTCACCGCCAACGTCGCGGAAGGCGACGCGGGCGCGGTCGCGGTGGGGCAGGAAGCGGACATCCGGCTGACCGCATTTCCGGGTCGTATCCTGCACGGGCGGGTGACCTCGGTGAACGCGCTGCTCGAACCGGACACGCGCCGGCGCAAGGTGCGCATCGCGCTCGACAATCACGATGGCGTCGTGCTGCCCAACATGTACGGGACCGTGACGCTGCTCCGCGCCGCGCCGAGCACAACGGCGTCCGTCTCCGTGCCGCAGTCGGCCCTGCTGATGAACAACGACACCATCTCCGTGATGGTCGAGGTCCGTCCCTGGGTGTTCCAGCGCCGGGTGGTGCAGATCGGCGACGAGACCGAAACGACCGTTCAGGTCGTGAACGGCCTGGCGCCGGGCGAGCGGGTGGTGGTCAGGGGCGGGGTCCTGCTCAATGATTAACCGCCTGCTTCAGTTCTGTTTCAACCGTCGCCACACCGCGATCGCGATCGCCCTCCTGGCGGTGGCGGTCGGCTATTTCGCCTGGACCAAGATCGCGATCGAAGCCTATCCCGAACTTGCGCCGGTCACCGTCCAGGTTACGACGCAGCTTCCGGGCCTGGCGGCGGAGGACGTCGAGCAGCAGGTCACCATTCCCTTGGAGCGTGCGCTCGCCAACACGCCCGGCCTCGTCTCGTACCGCTCGACCAGCACCTTCGGCCTTTCGCTCATCACCCTGATCTTCCGCGACGGCGCGGAAGACTATTGGGAGCGCCAGCGCGTCAATGAGCGCCTGGGCGGCGTCACCCTGCCCACCGGGGCCACGCCGTCGCTCGATCCGGTGTCGGGGCCATCCGGCGAAATCTATCGCTACACCCTGGAGTCCGACACCAGGAACCTGATGGAGCTTTCGGAGATCCAGCGATGGATCGTCATTCCGGCGCTGAACCAGGTCCAGGGCGTGGCCAATGTCGATAACTTCGGCGGCTACACCAAGGAGTTCCAGCTGGAGCTCGACCCGAAGCAGCTCACCCGTTTCGGCGTGGCGGTGAACGACATCGTCAACGCCATCAACAACAACACCGCGATCGCCGCCGGCGGCCGGGTGACCCGGGGCGAGCAATCCTACGTCATCCGGGGCATAGGCCGGGTCCTGACGCTCAAGGACATCGGCTCGACCGCCGTCGCAACCCGCAACGGGGTGCCGGTCCTCGTGCGCGACCTCGGCCGGATGAAGATCGGCCACCAGGTCCGCGAGGGCATCCTGGGCAAGGACAACAACCCCGACACGGTCTCGGGCATTGTCGACCTGCTCAAGTACGAGAACCCATCAAAGGTGCTGGAAGGCCTCCACGCGCGGGTCAACCAGCTCAACAGGCAACTCGCGCCACAGGGCGTGAAGATCGTGCCCTATATCGACCGCGACAACCTAGTGCACGCCACCGTCGACAACGTCGCCCACACGGTGATGGAAGGCGTGGCCCTGGTCTGCCTGATCCTGTTCATCTTCCTGGGCAGCGCCCGCATCGCCCTGATCGTCGCCGCCACCATACCGCTCGCGCTCTCGACCGTGTTCATGCTCATGAACCTGTTCCACATGCCGGCGAACCTGTTCTCGCTGGGCGCGATCGACTTCGGCGTCATCGTCGATGCGGCGATCGTCATCACCGAGGCGTTGCTGCGCCTGCGCGAGCGGATGAAGGACGACCGGATATCGCCAGCGCTCGCGGTCAACACCGCCACCCACGTCGCCGGGCCGATCTTCTTCGCCACCCTGATCATCATCACCGCCTACTTCCCCCTGCTGGCGTTCGAGAACGCGGAGGGAAAGCTGTTCCGGCCGATGGCCTACACGGTCGGCTTCGCCCTGTTGGGCGCGCTCATCTACGCGGTGGCGCTGGCGCCGGGCCTCGCCTTCATGGCGCTCAAGGACCCCAAGCACATCCGCGCCAACCGCTTCATCGAGGGCCTGCGCAACGGCTATCGCAGCACCCTGACCCGGCTGCTCAACCATATGTGGATGGTCTACATCTGCACCGCCGCCGCCCTGGCCGCCGTCCTGATGCTCGGGGCCACGATCGGACGCGAGTTCCTGCCGCAGCTCGACGAGGGCACGCTCTGGATGCAGGTGGAAATGCCGACCGGCCTGTCGCTCGACAAGGCAAGCGAGATGGCCGGCGAACTGCGGCGGGTCGTGCGGTCGTTTCCCGAGGTGTCCTACATCGTCACCCAGACCGGGCGGAACGACACGGGCACCGACGTCTGGACCCCGTCGCACATCGAATCCTCGGTCGGACTAAAGCCCTACAGCAGCTGGCCCAATCACGAGTCCAAAGCGGAGTTCGTGAGCCGTCTGAACGCGCGTCTGCAGAACCTGCCGGGCTTCTCCGTGGGCATCAGCCAGCCGATCGTCGACGGCGTGAACGACATGGTCGGAGGGGCGCACAGCCCACTGGTGCTGCGCGTCTACGGCAACGACTTCAAGGAGCTGCGCCGGATCGGCGATGAGATCGTCGCGGTGCTGCACGATACGCCCGGCACGGCGGACGCCTCGATATTCCAGGGGCCGCCCGTACCGCAACTGGTCGTGGAGGCCGACCGCGAGGCGGCAGGGCGCTACGGCGTCAACGTCGGCGACATCATGACCTTGGTCCAGACCGCGGTCGGCGGCGCGCCGATCACACAGATCTATACGGCCGACCAGATCCACAACATCACCATGCGGGTCCCACCCGACGTGGCGTCGAGCCCCGGGAAGCTCGGCCAGATGGTGCTGACCTCGTCGAGCGGGGCCCAGGTGCCCCTTAGCCTGGTCGCCCACATCCGCCTGCAATCGGGCGAGAACACCATCGCCCACGAGAAGGGCCTGAGGCAGGTCACCATCCGGGTCGACAACGAGGGCCGTGCGCTGTCGCTGTATCTGGCCGACGCCCAGAAGCGCATCGACGCCAAGGTCCGGTTCGACCGCACCCGCTTCCACCTGGAGTGGGCCGGGCAGTTCGAGAACCAGCAACGCGCCCAGGCCCGGCTAACCGTGGTGATGGGGCTCGTCATCCTGGTGATGGGCGCGCTGCTGTTCTTCCAGTTCCGCACCCTGCGGCACGTGCTGCTGATCCTGGGGGTCGTGCCCCTGGCGACGCTCGGCGGGCTCGTGGCGCTGCACGTCCGCGGCGAAACCTTGAACATCGCGACCGCCGTAGGCTTCATCGCCCTGTTCGGGGTGGCCGTGCAGAACGCGATCATCATGGTCTCCAACATCAATCGCGTCCGGTCCCGCCACCAGACATTGGCCGACGCCGTGATCGCCGGCGCCGCCGAGCGGTTCCGCCCCGTGTTGCTCACCGCCACGGTCGCATCGGTGGGGATGCTGCCGGCGGCCCTGGCGGTGGGTGTCGGCACCGACGTGCAACGCGGCCTGGCGACCGTCGTGGTTGGCGGCCTCGCCATCGCCACCCTTCTCACCCTCTTCATCCTGCCAGCGCTCTATTTCGCGATGGAACGCTGGTTCGAGAGCCGGCGGCCCGCCGAGCCCCAGGCGGAGGCCGAGCACTGATGATCGCCCGCACCTTCCGGACCGCCCTCAGGGGAACCTCGCTCGCCGCGCCCTTGCTCCTCGCCGCCTGCGCCATGGGGCCGAACTATCACCGGCCCGGGCTGCCGGCCTCGGCTGGCTACGAGCGCCCGACGGCGCAGCCGGACGCCCAGGAAGCGCCGCGGGTGGTGACGGGACAAGACGTGGCGGCCGACTGGTGGCGCGTCTTCGGCTCGAAGGATCTCGACGCCCTCGTCGAGACAGCGCTGAAGAACAATCCGAGCCTGACCGCCGCCAAGGCCTCGTTGCGCGCCGCGCACGAGCAGGTCCTGGCCCAACGGGGCGCCTACTATCCGAGCCTGTCGCTCAGCGTACAGCCTTCGCGCCAACAGGTTGCGCAGACGCTGTCGAGCCCCTTGGATAACAACGCGTTCCTGTACAGCCTGACGACAACCCAGCTAAGCATCTCCTACGTTCCGGACCTGTTCGGAGCCAATCGCCGCGCGGTCGAGTCGCTCGCGGCGCAGCGGGACGCCCAACGCTTCGAGCTGGAGGCGGCGCGGCTCACCATCGTGACCAACGTCGTCGCCGCAGCCGTGCAGGACGCCACGCTGCGCGCCCAGATCGCCGAAACGCGTTCGATCATCATCGACCAGGAGCGCACCCTGGCCTCATTCAGGCGCCAGTTAGACCTTGGCCAGGCCTCCCGCGCGGACGTCGCCGCCCAGGAGGCGCTGCTGGCGCAGGCGCAGGAGAGCCTGCCGCCGCTGGAGAAGCAGCTCGAAACCAACCGGGACCTGCTGGCGTCGCTGGTCGGGCGCACGCCAGCCGAACTCGACGATATCCACCTTGAGCTGACCTCCATCACGCTTCCCGGGGACCTGCCGCTCAGCCTGCCAGCGCGGCTGGTCGAACAGCGGCCCGACGTGCGCATCGCCGAGGCTCAGTTGCACGCCGCCAGCGCCCAGGTCGGCGT
>JBARAK010000195.1:0-3345 GCA_049791955.1 Caulobacteraceae bacterium | reverse complement strand
GCCCCGCCCCGGCCGGCCTGCCGCCCCAGCCGCAGGAGCGGATCGTCGAGCGGATCGTCGAGCGCGACCGCACCCGCCGCCGCCTGCCCGACCGCCGCAAGGGCTATATCCAGAAAGCTTCGGTCGGCGGCCACAAGGTCTACCTGCACACCGGCGAGTACGACGACGGCGAACTCGGCGAGGTGTTCATCGACATGCACAAGGAAGGCGCCGCCTTCCGCTCGCTGATGAACAACTTCGCCATCGCCATCAGCATCGGCCTGCAATACGGCGTGCCGCTGGACGAGTTCGTCGACGCCTTCGTCTACACCCGCTTCGAACCGGCGGGGGCGGTGACCGGCAACGACAGCATTCGCTCGGCCACCTCGATCCTGGACTACATCTTCCGCGAACTGGGCGTGTCCTACCTGGACCGCCAGGACCTGGCCAACGCCGACCCGGACGAGCTGAACGCCGACGGGCTGGGCGAGCCCGAACCGATGCCGGCGGCGAAGTTCATCTCCAAAGGCTTCTCCCGGGGCGCGGCGCCCGACAACCTGCTGTTCCTGCCCACCGCTCGGCGCGGCGCGGCGCCGGAGATCGTGGAGGGCGCCGACGACATCTGCCCCGACTGCGGCGACATCGCCCGCTCGCACGTCGGCGGCCGGCTGGTCTGCCGGACCTGCGGGGTGGTCGAAAACACCGCCCGATAAAACCGCCCGACAAACGGGGGGCGGATAAGGTTGAACAGGATGCGTCCGGTGGAGTTTAAGCTCGACCCCGTATCCGCTTCAGCCGACCTCCCCTCGGGGAGGGGAGACACACGCACATGACCAAGGAAGCCCAGCTCCCCTCCTCGTGGCACGCGCTGTTCGACGGCGATCGGCTGGCCGACAAGATCGGCGAGACCGCCCTGCTCTCGACCGTGGACGAGGCCGGCTGGCCGCACCTGGCGTTCCTGAGCCTGGGCGAAGTCGTAGCCAAGGACCGCGCCAAGGTGGTGATCGCCACCTGGCCCCGCTCGCGCACCACCGCCAACATGGTCCGCACCGGCCGCGCCGCGCTCTACGCCGCCGCCGAAGGGGTGGTCTGGGAGACCCGGCTGGAGGTCACGCCCCTGAACGCAACGCTGGAATTCGGACCCGCGCTCACCTCCGGCGAGATCGTCGAGGTGCGCCGCCACGAAGCGCCCTACGCCTACCTCGACGCCCTGGCGAGTTTCCGCCTGAACGCCCCCGAACCAACGCTGGAGCGATGGATCCAGCAGGTCGAGGAAATGAAGCGCCGACTCTGACACGGCCGCGCCGCGTCGCTCCTTTCCCGCCATCCCCGCCTCTGGAGACCCGCATGGACTTCGTCGTTCCCGCCCCCGCGGTTCCCGCCGTTCCCGTCGAGGGCGGCGGCGAGTTCCCCGTGCGCCGCATCTTCTGCGTCGGCCGCAACTACGCCGAACACACCCGCGAGATGGGACACGATCCGGACCGCGAAGACCCCTTCTTCTTCACCAAGCCTGCCGACGCCATCGTGCTCGACGGGGCCACCATCCCCTACCCGTCCATGACCGCCAGCCTGCACCACGAGATCGAGCTGGTGGCGGCCATCGGCAAGGGCGGACACGACATCCCCGAGGCCGAGGCGCTGCATCACCTGTTCGGCTATGCGGTGGGCGTCGACCTGACCCGTCGCGACCTGCAGAACGAGGCCAAGAAGCTCGGCCGGCCGTGGGACATGGCCAAGGGCTTCGACCATTCCGCCCCCATCGGCCCGCTCACCCGCGCCGACGCGACCTGGCCGCTCGACCGCGGCGCCATCTGGCTCAGGATCAACGGCGAGACCCGCCAGTCCAGCGACGTGTCGAAGCTGATCTGGAGCACGCCAGAGGTGATCGCCTACCTCTCGCGCTACGTCGCCCTGGCGCCGGGGGACCTGATCTACACCGGCACGCCCGAAGGGGTTGGCCGGATCGAGCCGGGCGATGATCTATGGGGCCACATCGACGGCCTGCACGACCTGCGCATCCACTTGGCCGGGCGTTAGGCGAGTCTCGTCCTAGCGCACGCCCTTCGGCAAGCCGCCGGGGCCGGTGCAGGCCTGGCCCAGGGTGCTGGCCCTCAGGGTGTCGTAGCCCGGCCCGGCCGCGGTCTGGGCGTTGGCTGGGAGACCGTAACCGCACGTCGACATGGCGCCCAGCGAACTGGGCACCGCGTCGGAAACCGCAGGCACGGTCACGTCCGACTTCGGCGGGTCGGGCAAGGCGATCTGGGCCGTGACCGCGGGCGCACCCTTCAGGCAGGCCGCGATGAAGCGGTCATGGTTGAGCGGCGTCCCAGAGGCGTGGGCGGCCTGCCAGTCCACCTCACAGACGTTGCGATCCTCACCGCCCGCTGGCCCGCTCAGGGCCGCGGCGGCCATGGCCACGCCAAGAAGCAGATACATGGGACGCCTCCGGAAACCGACGCCCGCTAAACGCTGGCGCCAGAGGGGCGTTCCTGGCGTCCGGCGTGGTTCCACACGCCTTCGATCACCTTTTCTCGACCAGCGCCGGCGCCCCCGGCGCGCCCGCCTCGTCCAGAGCCTGGACCACCGGCTCCCACGGCGTCCGCGCGGCGTTTCGGACCCGGTCGAAGTGGGTCTGCGGGTCGTAGGCGGGCTCGGCGGGAGCCAGGTAACGCGCCTCCAGCCGCCCGCTGGCGTCCAGCACCGCGGCCTCGGCCAGGAAGACATCATGGCGGCTCCGCGCCAGCGAAAGCTGGGCCGAGCGCAGGTTCTCGTCCGAGATCAGCACGTCCAGGGTCGTGCGCAGGCCGTAGACATACTCCGCCTGGGCCCCCTTCAACGCAGTCTCGGCCGCCGTGACCTGCGCCTCGCCGGCCTTGACCCCGGCCCGGCCGGACAGGAGCTGGTTCCAGCCCTGGGCGACGCTCTGGATCACCTGGCGACGCACCGTCTCGATGGCGACCCGGTCGCTGCTGTTCTGGGCGGTGGCCTGGCGCACCTGGGACGCGGTGAGGCCGCCGGTCAGCAGCGGCATGGTCATGGTCACCCCCGCCGTCACGTCCTGGGCGTAGTCGCGCACCTCGATCGGGGTGATCGGGCCGACATAGCCATAGGTGCCCTGCAACGACACCGTCGGCCGGTAGGCGGCCTTGGCGGCGGCGATCTCCGCCCGCGACGAGCGTTCCTTCAGCTCGCTCTCCCGCAGCTGGGGATTGGACGCCTCGGCCAGCTCGAACGCCTGGTCCACCGAGATCGGCAGGCCCGGCAACCCGGTCGGGGCCACCAGCTCTCCCGGCGGCTCGCCGACGGCGGCGACGTATTCGGCCCGGCTGATCTCGAGCTGGGCTTGCGCGGCGGCCAGCGCCGCGC
>JBARAK010000194.1:0-1554 GCA_049791955.1 Caulobacteraceae bacterium | reverse complement strand
GCCCACCTCAACACAGCCACCATCAACCGCCTCCAGGCGGAGTTCTCCCAGCAATTCGCCGATTGCGGGCTCGGCGCCAACCAGCCCGAGGTGCGGGCCACGCTGAGCCGTATCCGGCGCGCGGGCTGGGACATCACCGAGGCCCAGGTCACCCCCGGCGTCATGGGCATAGCCGCGCCCCTGCTCGACCGCGGCGGCGAGATCCTGGGCAGCCTCAGCCTGACCATCGCCGCGGGCGAACGCAGCGAGGCCGACCTGCGGCGGCTGGTCGAGAGGGTGCGCGCCTGCGCCGAAGTGGTGCGCGCCACCGTGCATCAGGAGCCTATGTGAATCCCATTATTTGGGCTTGACGCATTATTCGGCCGGTGCGCTATTGCCCGCCGAACCGCGACGAAAGGCATGGCCGTTCGCGGAATGAGGGCGAGGCATGGTCGAGATGCAGCGTGCGGAGGACAGCCAGGTCGTCATCGTGGGCGCGGGCCCGGTCGGCCTGACGCTGGCGGTGGACCTGGGCCGGCGCGGCGTCCGCTGCACCCTGCTGGAGCGCAAGTCCGAGCCCGAGTTCCTGCCCAAGATGGAGCGCTGCAACGCGCGCACCATGGAGATGTTCAGGCGCATCGGCCTGGCGGACAAGATGCGCGCGGCGGGCCTGGCTTCGGACGTGCCGATGGACGTCTATGTCGTGCTGTCGATGACCCAGCCGCCGCTGCTGCGCCTGCCTTACCCCTCGGTGGACGAGGCGCGTGCGGCCGGACGCCAGGTGAACGACGGGACCCAGCCGCTGGAGCCCTACCAGCTCATCTCCCAGTACACCGTCGAGCCGCTGCTGAAGGCGGAGGCCGAACGCCTGCCCACGGTCACCGTGCGCTATGGCTGCGCGTTCGAGGCGTTCACCCAGGACGCCCAGGGTGTCGAGGTGGTCGTGCGTCCCGACGGCGGGGCGGCCGAGCGGCTGCGCGCCCAGTACCTGGTCGGCTGCGACGGCGGCGGCAGCGCTGTGCGCCGCGAGCTCGCCATTCCCCTGCGCGGCGAGGGCAACTTGCTGCAGCTGCGCCAGGCGCTGTACCGCTGCGATGAGCTCTACGACCGCCTGCCGCTGGGCGACGGTCCAGGGCGCGGGCGGCACTACCATGTGGCCGACGACCGGGCGAGTTTCCTGATCATGCAGGACTCCACCCGCCACTGGACGCTGCACGCTGTGGTCGACAGCGACGAGGCCATGAAGGCCCAGTTCGAACAGGTCGTCGGCCTGCCCGTGGACTACGAGATGCTTTATTGCGGCTCCTGGCGGCAGAACCTGCTGCTGGCCGACGCCTACCGGGAAAGGCGGGTGTTCCTGGCCGGCGATGCGGCGCACCTGGTCATCCCCACCGGCGGGCTCGGCATGAACACCGGGGTGGGCGACGCCTTCGACCTGTCGTGGAAGCTGGCGGCGGTGCTGGCGGGCTGGGGCGGACCGGCCTTGCTCGACTCCTACGAGATCGAGCGGCGGCAGGTGGGGGAGCGCAATGTCGGCGCCTCGCGCTACGCCTCGCTCGGGCGGCGCAGGTGGCG
>JBARAK010000193.1:0-5344 GCA_049791955.1 Caulobacteraceae bacterium | reverse complement strand
GAGCTGATCCTGCTGGCGGTGAACATCAACCTGGTGGCCTTCTCGTCCTACCTGCACGAGGTGACGGGCCAGGTGTTCGCCATGTTCGTGCTGACGGTGGCCGCGGCCGAGGCCGCGGTCGGCCTGGCCATCCTGGTGACCTTCTTCCGCAACCGCGGCGACATCGCCGTGGACAACGTCAACATGATGAAGGGCTGATCGTACCGTGAAGGCCCTGCTTACCCTTCTTGTGTTCGCGCCCCTGGCGGGGGCGATCATCGCTGGCCTGTTCGGGCGGCGCATCGGCGACAAGCCGTCCATGGCCGTGACCACGGGGCTGCTGTTCCTGTCCTGCGCCCTGTCCTGGTTCACCTTCGCCAACGTGGCGTGGGGGACCTGGACCCAGCACTATGTGTTCGAGATCCTGCCCTTTATCGGGGTGGGCGACTTCCAGTCGGCCTGGTCGATCCGCCTCGACACCCTGTCGGCGGTGATGCTGGTGGTGATCACTACCGTCTCCGCCCTCGTGCACCTGTACTCCTGGGGGTACATGGCCGACGACGACTCCAAGCCGCGCTTCTTCGCCTACCTGTCGCTGTTCACCTTCGCCATGCTGATGCTGGTGACCGCGGCCGACTTCATGCAGCTGTTCTTCGGCTGGGAAGGGGTGGGCCTGGCCAGCTACCTGCTGATCGGCTTCTGGTTCAAGAAGCCCACCGCCAACGCCGCTTCCATCAAGGCCTTCGTGGTCAACCGGGTCGGCGACTTCGGCTTCGCGCTCGGCATCATGACGGTGTTCTGGATGTTCCACACCATCCGCTTCGCCGAGCTGTTCCCGCTGATCCACGCCAAGGCGGGGACGAGCTGGACCTTCGCGGGCGTGAGCTGGTCGGCGCTGGATATCGCGGGCTTCCTGCTGTTCATCGGCGCGGCCGGCAAGTCGGCCCAGTTCTTCCTGCACACCTGGCTACCGGACGCCATGGAAGGCCCGACCCCGGTGTCGGCCCTGATCCACGCCGCCACCATGGTGACCGCCGGCGTCTACATGCTCTGCCTGCTGTCGCCGCTGTACGAGTACGCGCCGGTCGCGCGCGCCATCGTCACGGTGATCGGCGCCATCACCTGCCTGTTCGCCGCCACCGTCGGTCTGGCGCAGAACGACATCAAGCGGGTGATCGCCTACTCGACCTGCTCGCAGCTCGGCTACATGTTCTTCGCCGCCGGCCTGGGCGTGTACCAGGCGGCCATGTTTCACCTGTTCACCCACGCCTTCTTCAAGGCGCTGCTGTTCCTGGGCGCCGGCTCGGTGATCAACGGCATGCACCACGAGCAGGACATGCGGAAGATGGGCGCGCTGTGGAACAAGCTGCCCATCACCTTCGCGGTCATGCTGATCGGCACCATCGCCATCACCGGCCTTGGCCTGCCGATCCCCGGCCTGGACCTGGGCTTCGCGGGCTTCTACTCCAAGGACGCCATCCTGGAGGCGGCCTTCTCGGCCGGCCATAGCCAGGCCTACGGCTACTTCGCCTACATCGTCGGCACCCTGGTCGCCGGCCTGACCGCCTACTATTCCTGGCGGCTGGCGTTCATGACCTTCAACGGCACGGCCAAGTGGGGCCATGACGAGGCGCACGGCCACGCCCATGGCGCGGCGGCGGTTGCGCACCACGACGCCGGCCATGCGTCCCCGGCCCAGATCGAGACCCACTCGGAGCCCGATGTCGCCGCCGACCACGGCCATGGCCACGGCCACGACTTCAAGCCGCACGAGAGCCCTTGGGTGATGCTGCTGCCGCTGCTGCTGCTGTCGGTGGGCGCGATCTTCGCGGGCGGGGTGTTCACCCACATGTTCATCGGCGAGGGTCGCGAAGCCTTCTGGCGCGGCGCGATCTTCACCGCCCCCGGCAACAACACGCTGGAGAACATCGAGCACGTGCCGGCCTGGGTCGGGCTGCTGCCGCTGGGCGCCTCGATCCTCGGCCTGCTGATCGCGGCCTACTACTACATCCTGCATGAGGGGCTGGCGGCCCGGATGGCGGCCAACAACGGCATCCTGTACCGCTTCCTGTACAACAAGTGGTACTTCGACGAGCTCTACGACTTCATCTTCGTGCGCGGGGCCAAGGCGCTCGGCGATCTGTTCTGGAAGGGCGGGGACGAGACCATCATCGACGG
The DNA here is from genome assembly GCA_049791955.1 of Caulobacteraceae bacterium. Classification (GTDB taxonomy): domain Bacteria; phylum Pseudomonadota; class Alphaproteobacteria; order Caulobacterales; family Caulobacteraceae; genus CAHJWH01. Next base: position 3,187 of record JBARAK010000193.1, on the reverse strand, counting down.
CCTGGGGCCGAACGGGGTGGCGCAGGTTTCGGCCAAGGCCGGGCGTGGGCTGAGCGTGCTGCAGAGTGGCTACGTCTACCACTACGCTTTCGTGATGCTGCTCGGCGTGGCGGGTCTTCTGACCTACGCCATGTGGGCCTGGGTGCGCTGAGGGGGTTGCGATGACCGGTATTCTCAGCCTCGTCACCTTCGCGCCGCTGGTCGGCGTCCTCGCCATCCTGGCGATGCGGGTGCTCGCGCCCAAGGCCAAGGACGCCGAGGTGGCCAAGGCCTCGCGCTGGATCGCCATGGCCACCACGCTTGCGACCCTGGCCCTGTCCATCCTGCCGGTGGCGGCGTTCCGTCCCGGCCAGGTCGGACTCCAGTTCGTCGAGGACATGCCCTGGTTCGCAGGCATCCACTATCAGATGGGCGTGGACGGGATCTCGATCCTGTTCGTGCTGCTGACCACCTTCCTGATGCCACTGGCGATCCTGGCCAGCTGGAAGGCCATCGAGAACCGGGTGGCGGAATACATGATCGCCTTCCTGGTGCTGGAAACCCTGATGATCGGGGTGTTCTGCGCCATGGACCTGCTGCTGTTCTACGTCTTCTTCGAAGGCGGCCTGATCCCGATGTTCCTGATCATCGGGATCTGGGGCGGCAAGAACCGGGTCTACGCGGCCTACAAGTTCTTCCTCTATACCCTTGCCGGCTCGGTGCTGATGCTGGCCGCCATCCTGACCATGGCGGGTATCGCCCACACCACTTCGATCCCGGCCCTGACCGCCTATCACTTCGCCCCGGGGCTGCAGCTCTGGCTCTGGCTGGCCTTCTTCGCCTCCTTCGCGGTGAAGATGCCGATGTGGCCGGTCCACACCTGGCTGCCGGACGCCCACGTGGAGGCGCCCACGGCCGGCTCGGTGATCCTGGCCGGCGTGCTGCTGAAGATGGGGGGCTACGGCTTCCTGCGCTTCAGCCTGCCGATGTTCCCCTACGCCTCGACCTATTTCACGCCCCTGGTGTTCGCCCTGTCGGCGATCGCCATCGTCTACACCTCGCTGGTCGCCTTCCGGCAGACCGACATGAAGAAGCTGATCGCCTATTCGTCGGTCGCGCACATGGGCTTCGTCACCATGGGCATCTTCTCGGGCAACCTGCAGGGCGTGCAGGGGGCGATCTTCCAGATGCTCTCCCACGGGGTGATCTCGGGCGCGCTGTTCCTCTGCGTCGGCGTGGTCTACGACCGCATGCACACCCGCGAGATCGCCTTCTACGGCGGGCTGGTGAACCGGATGCCGTGGTACGCGGCGGTGTTCATGCTGTTCACCATGGGCAACGTCGGCCTGCCCGGCACCTCGGGCTTCGTGGGCGAGTTCCTGACCATGACCGGGGCCTACGGCGCCTCGACCACCACCGCCCTGATCGCCGCCACCGGCGTGATCCTGTCGGCGGTCTACGCCCTGACCCTGTACCGCCGCGTGGTGTTCGGAGAGCTGGTTAATCCCAAGCTCGCCGCCATCACCGACCTGGACTGGCGCGAGGTGGTGATCTTCGCCCCGCTGGTGGTCGGCGCCCTGGCGCTCGGCATCTATCCGCATTTCATCACCGACGTGACCCAGACGTCGGTCAATCACCTGATCGACCTCTGGCGCGCCGGCGCCGGCGGGTGAGGGGACACTACCCATGACCTTTGAAGGCGCGTTGTCCATCGCGCTCCCCGAACTGATCCTGTCGGTCGGCGCGCTGGTGCTGCTGGCGCTCGGCGCCTACCTCGGCAACAAGGCCACGCGCCTGATCGCCTCGGGCTGCGGCCTGGTGCTGGTCGCCGCCGCCGCCGCCGCCGTGCTTGGCCCGCGCGGGACCGCCTTCAACGGCGGCTTCGTGCAGGACAACGCCGCGGTCTACGCCAAGGTGGTGATCTACCTGATCAGCGCGGTGGGCATCCTGCTGGGCGAACCCTGGCTGAAGCGGGTGAAGAACAGCCGCTTCGAATATCCGGTGCTGATCGTGCTCGCGGCCCTGGGCATGGGCATGATGGCCTCGGCCGGCGACCTGATCTCGTCCTACATCGGGGTGGAGCTGCAATCCCTGGCGCTCTACGTCATGGCCGCGTTCCAGCGCGACGACGCCAAGGCGTCGGAAGCCGGGCTGAAGTACTTCATCCTGGGCGCGCTTTCCTCGGGCATCCTGCTGTACGGCGCCTCGCTGATCTACGGCTTCGCCGGCTCGACCCGCTTCGTCGACATCGCCGCCGCCGTCCATGCGGGCGCGGGCACGGGGGTGATCTTCGGCGTGGTGTTCCTGATGTGCGGCATCGCCTTCAAGGCCTCCGCGGCGCCGTTCCACATGTGGACGCCGGACGTCTACGAGGGTGCGCCGACGCCGGTGGTGGCCTTCATGACCGCGGCTCCCAAGATGGCCGCCCTGGTGCTGTTCGCCCGGGTGCTCGACAACGGCTTCCCCGGCGCGGTGGAGCAGTGGCGCCAGGTGCTGATCGCCATCGCCCTGATCTCCATGGTCTGGGGCGCCTTCGCGGGCCTGGCCCAGCGCAACCTCAAGCGCCTGTGGGCCTACTCCTCGATCGCCAACGTCGGCTACGCCCTGGTCGGCCTTTCGGCCGGCACCCAGGAAGGCGTGCAGTCGATGCTGGTGTTCATGACCCTGTATCTGATCGACGTGACCGGCTTCTTCGCCTGCCTCACCGCCCTGTCGCGCGACGGCCGGGCGATGGAGAGCTTCGAGGACATGGCCGGCCTGGTGCGCGAGCGTCCGGGCCTGGCCCTGGCGATGACCGCGTTCTCGCTGTCGGCGCTCGGCCTGCCGCCGTTCTCCGGCTTCTGGGGCAAGGTGTATGTGTTCAAGGCGGCGGCGGACGCACACCTGGGGTGGCTGGCGGCGCTCGGCCTGCTCTCCAGCGTGGTGGCGGCCTTCTATTACCTGCGCCTGATCAAGACCATGTGGTTCGATCCGCCCGGCGGGCGCACCGATGCGGCCCCGGTGGACGCGCGCGGCGTGGCCTTCGCAGCCGCGGCCTTCTCCTTCCCGGTCGTGCTGCCGGCCCTGGCGGCGATCGATCCCCTGTCCCGCCTGGCCGCCGCCGCTTTCAAGCTGAACTAGGTAGATGGGCCTTTCGACCCCCGGCGCGGGGGAGGGGACCGACGTCCCCATCCTCCGCTTCGAGGAGCTCGATTCCACCAACACCGAG
>JBARAK010000192.1:0-4093 GCA_049791955.1 Caulobacteraceae bacterium | reverse complement strand
CGTGAAGGTCAAGGCGGAGGCGGCGGCGCGTCGGACGGCTGGCGGGACGGCGCCACGGGACGGTCCCAGCACCTTGCCCCGACGCGACAGCGGGGGCTTAGTCACGGCAGGATCCAATCGCGACGGGCGATCTGAATGGCGCCGATCTTCAGTATGTGGCAGCGGCCCACGGCGCGCCGATCGGTCATCGGAACCGGCAGGGTCGGGCTCAGGATCGTGCTTCGCGCGCCGGCCAACGCCACCTTGTCAAACCTTACCCGCTGGTCGCCCGGGCGGATGCGCCTGGAAAGCGTCGCCGGTGGACGCTCCCATTCAAACGCGATTCGAATGGTTAAGGCAGGCCGGACCTGGCGCCTCGGCCCGGCCATCGCCGTTGCGCTGCTGGCGTCGGTGGGATTCGCCCGGGCCGAACCGGTCGCGCTGACGTTCGATGATCTGCCCACCCTGGCCCTGACGTCGTCGACGCCCTACGCCAGGATCACCACCGAACGACTGCTGGGCCGCCTTCGACGCCACCGCCTGCCGGCGACGGGCTTCGTCAACGAGGGCAAGCTGGAGGGGGCCGATCGCACCCAGCGTATCGCCCTGCTCAGCGATTGGCTGAACGCGGGCATGGACCTCGGCAATCACGGCTATTCCCACGAGTCGCTGAACCGCACGCCGGTGCAGGCGTATATCGGCGACGTCAGCCGCGGCGAGACGGTGACGCGAGCCCTGCTCGCCGCCCGGGGGCGCCGGCCGCGCTGGTTCCGCCATCCCTATCTGGAGACGGGTGCGACCCAGGACATCCGCCGTACCTTTGAGGATTGGCTGGCGGCGCATGGGTATCGGGTGGCGCCGGTGTCGCTGGAGAACGCCGACTGGATGTTCGCGCTGCCCTACGACGATGCGATCCTGCGGCGGGATCGGGCGGCCGCCGAGCGGGTCCAGCAGGCCTATCTGACCTACACGGCCAAGGTGGTCCCCTGGTATCGGACAGCGGCGCTCGGATTGCTTGGCCGCCGGCCGGCGTTCGTGATGCTGCTGCACGCCAGCCGGCTGAATGCGGACAGCATGGACCAGATCGCCGCCATCCTGCGCGCCAATCACCTGCGGGGCGTGACCTTGGCGCGAGCCATGACCGATCCCGCCTACGGCATCAAGGACACCTATGTCGGGCCGGACGGCGAGGAGTGGCTGAGCCGCTGGTCGCTGGCCCTGAACAAGAGCCTGCCATGGTCCAGTTTCCCCGAGCCGCCGGTCGACATCGCCGCTGAAAGCGACCGGCTGGACGACGAGCCGTCGCCTGCGAGCCGGTCGATCAGCGCGAAGTGACTTACGCTTCGGTGGCGCCTTCCGGCAGCATGCGGCCGAGCACGCCATCCTTGCCCCAGACCAGGTGGAACACCACCGCGCAGAGGTGCAGCACGATCAGGCCATAGACCGGCCACTGGCCAAGCGCGTGCAGGGTGGCGAACAGGTCAGACAACTCCTGGTTCTTCGGGAATATCTCCGGCGTGTTGATCATATTGAACAGCTTGATCGGATAGCCGTCGTAGGCGCTGTCGATGAAGCCGGTGATCGGCATCCAGAGCATGACGGCAAAGAACAACCAGTAGGTCAGGTGCGCCACCGCCCGGTCCCAGGCGGCGATCTTCGGCGGGTAGGCCGGCGGCCGATCGACGAAACGCCAGACGATACGGAAGGCTGTCACCGCCAGCACGATCAGGCCAAGCGTCTTGTGCCAGTTGTAGGTCGAATGCTGGAGGGAGGAGCCCTCCTTCGCATTGGTCATCACCCAGGCCAGCGGCAGGATGGCGAACATGCAGAGCGCGGTGATCCAGTGGAGCGCCTGGTTCAGGGGGGAATAACGGGATTGCATGGGAGCTCCTAGTGAGGAGGGAGCGGGGGGCGACAGAAGCGCCCCCGCCAGGTCAGCGGACGACGATGTGGCCCTTCATGCCGAACATGGTGTGCAGCGGGTGGGTGCAGTGCATCTCGTAGGAGCCGGCCTTGCTCGCGACGAAGGCGACCTCGACCGTCTGGCCCTTGGGCACTTCGATGTCGCCGTCGTGGACCTTGTCGGCGGCGCCGGGCGCAAGGGCGACGGTCTGGAAGAAGGCCTTGGCGCTTAGGTCGTGGGCGACGCCCCCGGTGTTGGCTACGCGCAGCACGTAGCTGTGGCCCTGCTCCAGTTCGATATTGGCCGGGCTGTAGTGGAACTCGGTCAGTTCGACCGGGATCACGGTCGGGGCGGGCTGGGCCATCGCGTGTGCCGCTGCGAGGGTGGCGGAGAGGCCGAGGACTGCAAAGGCGGCCCGCTTGGCGGAAAGAACCATGATCTGAACTCCTGGGTTGTTTGGGGAGGGAAGGAGAGGGCGGGCCGTCAGGCCGCCGCGCTGCTCTGATGCGTGCGGATGTCGACGATCCGGCGCTCGCCGCCGACACGGCCAAGCTGAACCACCACGTCGATCAGCGAGCGCGCATAGGCGAGGGTTTCGCTGCGGGAGAGCGTCAGCCCCGACTGCATCACCATCAGCGCGATCTGCTCCAGGGCGCCGTCGGGGGTGTTGGCGTGGACCGTGGTGAACGACCCCGGATGGCCGGTGTTGATCGCGCGCAGAAAGGTGGCGGTTTCCCGGCCGCGGATCTCGCCGACGATGATGCGGTCCGGCCTCAGTCGCAGCGAAGCCTGCAGCAGGTCCTCGACGGTGATCTTCGCCTCGCCCAGGTCGCCCTTCACCGCCACCAGCCCTACCGTGTTGGGCTGGGTGACCACGATCTCGGGTGTGTCCTCGACCGTGACGATCCGCTCTTCCGCCGGCACCACCTTGAGCAGCGCGTTGAGGAAGGTGGTCTTGCCGGACGACGTGCCGCCGGAGATCAAGACCGTCTTGCGATCCCGCACGGCCTGGCGAAGGAAGGCGATCGGTTCGGTCCGCGCGTGGTCGAAGTTGATCGCGTGGTCCCCACCGGTTTCCTCGCGGGGCGGCAGGGGGCGGTCGTAGGTTTCGAGCGGCCGCTCGATGGAGAGGTGGCGGCGGATCGAAAGGACCCAGCCCGATCGCGTGGCCGGAGGCCCGACCATCTGCACCCGTTCGCCGCCCTCAAGCACCGCGGCCAGCAGCGGACTTTCCCGGTTGACGCCCTGGTAGGTCGATCGCGCGATCTGCGCGGCCAGGCGGCCGAGCAGCATGTCGTCCACTTCCGGCGCCTCGATCCGGCGCATGGCGACCTGGCCGGCCTTTTCCACCCAGACTTCGCCCGGCCGGTTGACCATCACCTCGGTCACGTCCGGCTGCTCCAGGTACGGGGCGAAGGGGCGCAGGTAGGCGCGCAGATAGACGCCGCCGGTGGCGTGTTCCTCCAGCAGGATCGGCTCGCCGGTCACGAGGCGTCTTCCGAGAAATCCAGATCGCGGGCGACGAACACCTGGATCGCCGCGCCCTGCATCACCTTCACGGTGGGGGAGATCTTGACGTCGTTCTGCAGCGCCACGCTGGCGGCCGAAGACCCCTGGCTGGCGGTGCCGATCACCACGGTGTTGTTGCCCCCGGCGACGGTGGCCAGGCCCCCGACCACCGTCAGCAGGATGGCCGAGCCGTAGCGTTGCAGGAAATGCCGGTCGACCTTGCCGGACAGGCCGGCCTCGCCGATGTCGTCGGTGGTCGGAGAGCCGAGCTGGATGGTGACGCCGTCCGGCCGCAGCAGGCGGGTCCAGACGATCAGCATCCGGCTCTGCCCGGTCTGGGGCGAGCTCTTGTACTGGCCGACCAGGCGCGAACCGCGGGGGATGAGGACCTGGGAGCCGTCGAACGACCGCACGTCACGGCTGACCAGGGCGCGGGCGAAGCCGGGCAGGTCGGAATTCAGCGCGGTCTCCAGCACCGCCGGGATCACGGCCCCCTGGGCGATGACCTTGTCCGGATGTTCCAGCTTCTGGATGTGGCTGGTGGGGACCTTTTCCTCACCCGCGCGGGCGGCGAACTGCTCGTCTTGCGAGAAGTAGGTCTCCGACTTGGCTGCCGTGGCGGAACTCGACTCGCTCTTGGTCGCGGTGGCCGCCACGAGCGGCGGGGGTTGGGAGCTGCTGTCGACCACCAGGATGGGCGAC
>JBARAK010000191.1:0-15670 GCA_049791955.1 Caulobacteraceae bacterium | reverse complement strand
GCCCTGGTCAGCGCCGCGGTGCTGGAAGGGCTGAAGCCGGTCGACGGCGAGGCGACCGCCTGGCGGACCGCGGGCATGGGCCGGCCGCAGGACCTGGTGCTGCGCCCCTTCGCCGGTCAGCACGAGCGCCGCACCGCGGTCTACTTCCCGCATTTCACCGAAGCCGCCTGGGCCGAAGAACAGGCCCAGTTCCGCGCCGAAGAGGAAAAGCGGCGCGAGATCCAGGCCCGCTCGACCGACGTCATGCACCTCGGCGAAATGCAGGCCGAGCATGACCACGACCTGGAGTCCAAGATCTCCTATCCGGTGATCTATCGCGGCCGCAACGGACGCGATGCACGTGCGGGCGGCTACTTCCAATTCCGCATGAAGGTGCGCCCGGGACCTTTGACCCTGCGCGCCACCTACTGGGGCGAGGAACGCAACCGCGCCTTCCGCATCCTGGTCGACGGGACGCCCATCGCCCACGAGACACTGGACGGAAGCCACCCCGGCGTCTTCTTCGACCAGGACTATCCGATCCCGCCGCAGCTCACCGCCGGCAAGGGTTCGGTGCTGGTGCGATTCGACCCGGATCCGGACCACACCGCCGGTCCCGCCTTCGGCGTACTGTGTTTGGCGCAGGGTCAAGCCGCCTAAAGCCTCATCGGCTTGAACGGGCTCATTAGAACCGGATAAAAATCTTCTAAAATCATAGAGTTGCATCGCCGCAACCTGCGGCGAGCTTCCGATGTCCCCCATCACATCTTAGAGCCGCTTCGCCGGAACCTGCCGGCGAGGGTAGGTCCCGCCGACCCCATCCTCCGCAAATCGGGAAGCTGCGCCCGAGCTGTCGCAAGCCGGGCGGAATAGTGGCGAAAACCGCCGCAAACCGGACGGGTGTATCAAATTTGCGACAGACACGGGATCGAACACCGTCTACCGTATACTAACTACAGCACGGCTCGAACGATCTGCGCGGCGCGCACATCCGGATCGGCGCCGCCCTCGGCATTTATTGACGCCATGCGCTAAAGCACGTGGTGAATTTGCTACGACTAAATTCCATGTACACTTAAATAACATCATCGACACATGCGAAATGTGCATGAATATTTTATGCACATCCCCCTTGCATGTAAGTTCAAATTTCGGGCTTAATCCACATCGGGAGACGGGACGTTCATTCTAGACTCGGCGCCAGAGCAAGAAGCAGCCATCTACTCTGCGACGACGCCGATGACAGACTGTCGAAAAGAAGGCGGGGCCGCATTGGCGACCGCCCGACCGACCGTAAGAAGGGGATTGATCTTGATAAGCACCACCACCGCACGCGGGCGCTTGCTCGCTTCGACTGTCCTGTTCGGGGCCGCCGCCATGGCGATGACGGCTCGCGACGCAGCCGCGCAGGCGATCCAGACCGCCCAGAATACGCCCCCCGCGCCGACCAGTTCGGCCGCGCCGCCCGCAGCCGCCATCGGCGCGCCGGCGGAGGCTCCGGCGACCGCCGTCAAGGAAGTGATCGTCACCGGCTCGCGCATCGCCCAAAAGGGCCTGACCAGCTCAAGTCCGCTGGCGGTGATCAGCGATCAGGAGATCAAGCTCGAGGGCACGACCAACGTCGAAGACCTCATCAACAACCTCCCCCAGGCCATCGCCGGTCAGACATCGGGCCTCTCGAACGGTTCAACCGGCACCGCGACGGTCAATCTGCGCGACCTCGGCTCCAATCGCACCCTGGTGCTGGTGGACGGCAAGCGGCTGATGCCGGGCGACCCGGGCTCTCCGGTGGCCGACCTGAACAATATCCCGGCCCAACTGGTGGACCGGGTGGAAGTCACCACCGGAGGCGCCTCGGCGATCTACGGTTCGGACGCGGTCGCCGGCGTGGTCAACTTCATCATGAAGCACGACTTCCAGGGCGTGCGGCTCGACGCCCAGGGCGGCTTCGCCCAGCACGACAACGGCCCCAACAGCTCCGTGGATGGGGCCATCTCTTCGTTCAACCAGTCCAACCCCCAGAGCGCGATCCACGTGCCGGGCAGCATCGTCGATGGCCGCACCATCGACGTCACCGCCATGTTCGGCGCCAATACGCCTGACGATAAGGGCAACGTCACCGCCTATGCGGAATACCGCAACATGCAGCCGGTGACGCAGAACAACTATTCCTACGCCGCCTGCTCCCTCTCCAGCGTCGCCGGGGGGGCCAACCCCAAGGTGGCGAACGAGCACGTCTGCGACGGATCAAGCAACACCCAGTTCGGCCACTTCGTGGTGACCTCGCTCACCAATCCGGCCGGGACCACGATCGCCAACACCACCGCCGGTCTTGCCGCGCACGGGGTGAACACAGGGACGCTTTCGGACAATCCGAACGGCACCAACAGCTTCGTGCCCTACACCAGCGCGCTGGCGTTCAACTTCGGCCCCTTCAACTACATCCAGCGCGCCGATGACCGTTACAGCGCTGGTTACTTCGCCCATTACAGGACCAACGACCACTTCGACCTGTATTCCGACTTCATGTTCGCCGACGATCAGAGCGTCAGCCAGATCGCGGCCAGCGGCCTGTTCCAAGGCGTCGGACCGAACGGCCAAAGCACCTTCGCGGTCAACTGTAACAACCCGCTGCTCTCCGCTTCCCAGGCGCAGGCCCTCTGCGGCAATCAGGCGGGAACCTCGGCGCTTTCCAATATCGATGGCGCCTACCGTTTCCTGAATGGCGGCCAGCCACGGGTAAACAACATCCGCCACACCGACTACAAGATCGACATCGGCTCCAAGGGCGACCTGGCCCCCGGCTGGAACTACGACGCCTATCTGCAGTACGGCACGTCCATCTACGCCAGCGAATACACGGGCGACGTCTCTATCAGCAAGTCGCAGAACGCTCTTCTGAGCACCAACGGCACCACCTGCAGCGGCGCCCAACCCGGCTGCGTTCCGCTCAACATCTTCAACGTCAACGGCCTGACGCCAGGCGCGGTCAACTACCTCGCCACGCCGGGCTTCGAGCAAGGCCAGACCGTCGAGCAGGTGGCCAGCGCCTCGCTCACCGGCGACCTGGGCCAATATGGCTTCCGCAGCCCCTTCGCCACCGATGGCGCCGGGGTGGCCCTCGGAACGGAATACCGGCGTGAGAACCTCAGCCTGAAGACCGACGAGGAGTTCACCTCGGGCGACCTGGCCGGCCAGGGCGGCCCGCACATCGGCAACGCGGGCACCTTCGACGTCTACGAGCTGTTCGGCGAAACCCGCCTCCCGCTGGTGCAGGACAAGCCGTTCGTGAAGAACCTGTCCTTCGACGGCGCCTACCGCTTCTCGCAGTATTCGACCGCCGGCCGCACCGACACCTACGAGGCGACGCTGGATTATGCGGTGAACCGCGATATCAGCTTCCGCGGCGGTTACAGCCGCGCGGTCCGCGCGCCGAACGTCAACGAACTGTTCGCCGCCCAAGTGACCGGCAACTACGCCGGCACCGACAACTGCGCCGGCCCGACCCCGACCTCTACGTTCGCCCAGTGCCAACGCACCGGCGTGACCGCGGCCCAGTACGGCAACATCATCCCCTGCCCCGCGGGTCAGTGCACCCAGCTGACCGGCGGCAACACCAAGCTGCAGCCGGAAAAGTCGGATACCTTCACAGCCGGCGCGGTGTTCACGCCCAGCTTCTTCCGCGGCTTCACCCTCACCGTCGACTGGTTCGACATCAAGGTGAACGGCCTGATCCAGTCGGGCGTGGGCGGCGCCAGCGTCACGGTCCAGCAGTGCATTTCCACCGGCAACCCGGTGTACTGCAGCCTGATCCACCGCGACCCCAACACCGGGGTGCTGTTCGGCAATTCAGGTTTCGTGGAGGCGACGAAAGTCAACACGGGCTTCCTGCGGACCGAGGGCATCGACGTGGCCTCGGACTACCGCTTCCGGCCCACCGACTACTTCAACATGCGCAACATCGGCTCGTTCGACCTGAACCTGGCGGGCACCTACACCTACGAGTTCATCGACCAGCCGGTGTCGGGCGGCGGCACCTACAACTGCGCTGGCCTCTATGGCAGCAACACCTGCGGCCAGCCCCTGCCGCGCTGGCGGCATAAGGCCCGCCTGACCTGGTCCCCGCCCTATCCGTTCACCCTTTCGGTGCAATGGCGCTACATCGGCGGCACCGGGTTCGACGGCAACTCGGCCAATCCGTTCCTGCACACCACCAACTTCAACGCCATCGACGCCCGGTTGCCTGACTACAACTACGTGGATCTCTCGGCCACCTACCGGATCAGGGACAACCTGACCGCCCGCATGGGGGTCAACAACATAGCCGACAAGGATCCGCCGACGGTGGACTCCAACGCCTTCCCCGCCTCCTCGGCGTCGCTGGGCAACGGCAACACCTTCCCCGGCATCTACGACTCCCTGGGCCGGACTTTCTTCTTCGGCATCACCGCGGACTTCTAAACCGCCGGCAGATGGAAACAGGCGGGGGCGGCGGTTCGAAAGGGCTGCCGCCCTCTTGCTTTGGACCTCTTCCCGACGACAGGCTTCGGCCCGGCTCAACCCCACCCGCAGACAAAGGAAGACTAATGCGCGCTCCGGCCCGCTTCATCATCACCAACGTCCTGGCCCTGGCGCTCGCAGGCAGCGCGTTCGCGGCCGACCCTCCCGCCCCGAAGGGCCATGGCGCCCGCGCTTCAGCCAGCTCGGACGAACCCGCCGCCTCCGACACCGGAACGGGAGAACACGCCGACGCACGGGCGCTCGACGCCGCCGAGGCCAAGATCACGCCGGCCGACTACGTGTCCGCCCCGATCAACGAGGTTTCCCGCACCACCCACCACACCACCGTGATCGGCGGTCGCTCCATCTCCTACGAAGCCACCGCCGGGACGCTGACGCTGCGCGACGACGACGGCCGGCCAACCGCCTCGATGTTCTACGTCGCCTACGTCGCAGACCACGGGAAGGGCGCCCCCACCCGACCGATCACCTTCATGTTCAACGGCGGCCCGGGCTCGTCCAGCATGTGGCTGCACATGGGTTCGCTCGGCCCGGTGCGGGTGCAGACCGACCAACCCCAGCCCAGCCGCGGCGCGCCCTATCATCTGGTCCCCAACGACAACAGCCTGCTCGACCGCAGCGACCTGGTGTTCATCGACGCGATCGGCACCGGCCTGTCGCGGCCGCTGGGCGACACCAAGGGCGAGAAGTTCTGGGGGGTGGACCAGGACATCGACGCCTTCGCCCGCGGGATCACCCGCTACGTCAACATGAACAACCGCTGGAACTCGCCCAAGTTCATCTTCGGTGAGAGCTACGGCACGCCCCGCGCCTCGGGACTGGTCTACGCCCTTCAGCAGCAGGGGATGCAGATCAACGGCGTGGTCTTGCTGTCGTCGATCCTGAATTTCGGCACCCGCGAGGCGGGCTACGACCAGAACCTGATCAATTTCCTGCCGAGCTATGCGGCGGCGGCCTGGTATCACAACCGGGTGCCGAACCGTCCCGCCGACCTCGCCGCCTTCGTGCAGCAGGCCCGCGACTTCGCTCGCGGTCCCTACGCCCTGGCGCTGGGCAAGGGCGACTCGATCTCGCCCGAGGAGCTCGACCAGACAGCCCAGAAGATGAGCTACTTCACCGGCCTGTCGCCGGCGTTCCTGAAGCGCTCCGACCTGCGGGTCGACCTTGGCCGCTTCCGCGCCGAGCTGCTGCGCGACCAGGGCGAGATCATCGGGCGGCTCGACTCCCGCTTCACCGGCACAGAGCCGGATGCGGCCAACGAGTCGGCCAGCTACGATCCCGCCGACGTCCAGGTCGGCGGCCCCTATGTCGGCCTGCTGAACGACTACCTGCGTGGCGAGCTGGGCTACCAGACCAAGCTGACCTACCGGCCCAACTACTATTCCGCCATTGGCCCGGCGTGGGACTGGCGGCATCGGCCGCCTGGCTCGCGGCGGCAGTCGGCGGTGGCGGACATGGCGCTCGACCTCGGCGAGGCCATGCGTGAGAACCCGCACCTGAAGGTGCTGTCGCTGAACGGCTACTACGACTTCGCCACCCCGTTTGGCGGCACCGAGTACGACCTGAACCACATGCAGATCAACAAGACGCTGCAGCAGAACCTGCACTACGAGTACTACCCATCGGGTCACATGGTCTATCTGAACCCGGACGCGCTGAAGGTGATGAAGCGAGACCTGGTGAGCTTCTACGACGAGGCGGCGCCCGGAACCGAATAGAATTCCGCAGATCCTGGAGGAGCCTAAGTCCTTTCATCAAGGACCGGCTCCTCCTACTGAAGAACGGGCCCCTCCTGAAATAAGGAGGGGCCTTTTCCTTATTGGACGCGCCGCGCGGTGAACAGCACTCCGGTCTCATCGTTGCGGGGATTGAGGAAGTCGAGCCGAGTGCGGCCGTCCTCGATCTGGCTGACCTCCACCGGGCTGGCGGAATTGGTCAGCCGCCATCCGGCCGGCAAGACAATCGAGTTGATCGCCCTGCCGAAGCTGCGGTCGAACACCATCTCGTCGCCGACCACCTTGTAGCGGCCGGGATCGGTATAGGTCTCCGTGAAGCGCAGGCGGATCGACTGGCCGGCCTTCAGCGAGGTGAAGCGGAACAGCACAATCTCGGTGTCGGGCGTGACATGCTCCAGCTCCGGATCGTGGACGCCGGCGGCGGTGATCTGGTCGCCCTTGAGGATCACGGCCGGGATGGTCTCGCCGGTGTCGAGGTTGCGCGCCGAAGGATTGGACGCCTCGCTGCCCGGGCGCACGACATTGACGTACTGACCGACGCCCTCCTTCTCCTCGGTATAGTCGTGGTACAGATCGAAGGTGTGGGTCTCGGGCGGCCGCAGGAAATAGACGATGTCGCGCGTCTGCAAAGCACGCTGGTTGTTGAACTTGCGTGGAACGCTGGACGGCGCCTTCGACAGGCCGGGCGTCGGGGTGGCGCGGATCTTCAGCGGCGCCTCGGCTGGCGTTTCATTGAGGAAACTGATCCGCAGGCGCCCGTCCGCCTCCTGCGTCACCTGCGAGGGGACGTTGCAGGCGACCAGGCTGTAGCCCAGCGGCAGCACCACGGCGTTGCGCTTGTTACCCAGGGGACGTTCGAACACGATGTCCTGGCCGACGGCGTGATAGCTGGGCTTGTCCTCGTAGGTCTTCAGGATACGGACCCGTCCCTCGCCGCCGTCCGCGGGCACCGGACGGGCCAGGGCCACGCGGATGTAGTCGGACGCCAGGTCAGCCTTGGGATAGCCGGTGGCGCGCGCCTTCTCCCCGCTCACCACTTCGAAATGCAGCGGCTGGCCGGTCGCCAGGTCGATCACGCTCTCGTCGGTCGACACGCTGCCCTTACGGATCGGGTTGAACAGGGCGACAGCGCCAGGCCTGTACTCGGTGACGTCGTACAGGATGCGGAACTTGCCGGTCTCCGGCGCCAGCAGTTCGTAGCGGGTATAGGAGGTCGCCGCCTGGGTGGGCCGGACCGCGATCGGCTGCGCGTGCGCCATGGGCGCCGAAATCACCGCCAGCGTGCACGCCGCTCCGAACAGGGCCGCGCGCCAATTCCTCGTTCCGTCCATTCCCGACCCCCTTGTGGTGTATTTTATACGATGCTTTTTGTGGCGCCTTCGCGGGTCGGAGCGCAAGCACCCTGAAAGCCTCTTGCGCATCTCCCGACGAATATTCGAATATCGTCCAGCTCAGGCGGTCAAACCGCCGTGCGGTCGGGCGCCAAGGGGGTATGCAAGTGTCGGTTTCTCAAGTTCGGTTCGTGCTGCGTAAGGTTTCCACCGCCGCCCTGGCCGCCAGCCTGCTTGCGGCCCCTGTCGCCGTACGCGCTCTGGACGCCGGCAAGACCTACACCCTGCTCGCCACGCCCAAGACCGTAGCCTGGGGCCATTACGACGCCACCACCCCGCCGGTGCTGCGCATCCGCTCCGGCGATACGGTGGTGTTCCACACCGTGCTCACCAACAGCCCCACGGGCCTGGAGAAAGCCGGGGTGGCCCCAACCGACGTGGAACAGAGCCTGCGCGACCTCTTCCAGGGCGTCGAAGCCAAGGATCGCGGTCCCGGCGGCCACATCCTGACCGGCCCGGTCTATATCGAGGGGGCTGAACCCGGCGATACGCTGGAGGTCCGGGTCAAGAAGATCGATCTGGCCATCCCCTACGCCTATAACGCCTTCCGTTACGGCGCTGGCTTCCAGACCGACGACTTCCCCTACGCCCGCATCAAGATCATCCCGTTGGACCGCGCGACCAACACCGCGCACTTCGCCCCGGGGATCGACCTGCCGCTGCACCCCTTCTTCGGCAGCATGGGCGTGGCGCCTCCGCCGGCCTTCGGCCGCTACGACAGCGCGCCCCCGACCATCATCGGCGGCAACATGGACAACAAGGAACTGGTGGCCGGTTCGACCGTCTACTACCCCGTGTTCACGCCCGGCGCCCTGTTCCAGATCGGCGACGGCCACGCCGGCCAGGGCAATGGCGAGGTGGACATCACCGCCATGGAGACCTCGCTGGTCGGCACGCTGGAGTTCGTGCTGCACAAGGGCGTCAAGACCGGCCCCTATCCCCGCGCCGAAACCCCCACCCACTTCATCAGCATGGGCTTCGATGACGACCTGACAGTGGCGACCCACAAGGCCGTCGCAGGCATGATCGACTTCCTAGTCGAGCAGAAGCACATGAGTCGCGACGACGCCTACATGCTGATCAGCGTGGCCGGCGACATCGATATCACCGAGCTGGTCGACCATAACAAGGGCGTGCACGTCATGCTGCCAAAATCCATTTTCCAGCGTCCGTAAGGGACTTCACGGCCGCTCCATATCCTGAGCGTAGCCGCGTTGTCGCACCCTGTATTACGGGTTTGCAATCCCTGAAACATGGAAGAATATCTACGCTACACGTGCTGATCGACATGAATTCCACGTGTCCTGGGCTATCGTCCCATGGCTGCCAGTCGCTTGCGTAACAGTACATCAAAGTCGTCACAGCTTAAGGTCGTGCATACACAACCTTAATGCACGCGATCCGCGTGGAGCGCCACTGCGCTTTACGCATACGTTACCCTATGGGGCGCGCGTATTGCGCCGGATGCGACAATTCCCTCCTGTAGCTTTGGCGTAAAAGATCATTCAGCACGCTCAAATTTTGGGCGCCTAATAAATCTAAGCCGCTGAAGAGCCAATCTGCTTGGCGTAGTCCGCTGAACATCTGCAGGAGTAATGAACAGTCGACGCAAAAGGCAGGCGTCGACGCAGAAACATGGCCTGGGGACTCGCTCCGACGAAAGCCGGAAGCGAATAATAGGGGATATGACTTTGAGGCTTAACAGCATGCGAGAGCGGCTGCTCGCTTCCACCGTCATGGTTGGAGCCGCGGCCCTTACGATGGCGTCCGGTGCGGCCAACGCCCAGGCGATTCAGACGGCCCAGGCGGGTTCGCCTGCGCCGACCACCGCCGGCCAACCCGCAACCAGCTCCTTGCCAGCAGAGGCTCCGGCGCCCGCCGTCAAGGAAGTCATCGTCACCGGTTCGCGCATCGCCCAGAAAGGCCTGACCAGCGCCAGCCCCCTGGCTGTGGTCAACGACCAGGAAATCAAGCTCGAAGGCACAACCAATATCGAGAACCTGCTCAATAACCTGCCGCAGGCCTTCTCTGCCCAGACTTCATCGGTTTCGAACGGGTCGAACGGCACGGCGACCGTCAACCTTCGGAATATCGGTTCAAACCGCACCCTGGTGCTGGTGGACGGCCGGCGCCTGATGCCCGGCGATCCCACCGCCCCCGTCGCGGACCTGAACGACATCCCCGCCCAGCTGGTCGACCGGGTCGAAGTCACCACCGGCGGCGCCTCGGCCATCTACGGCTCGGACGCCATCTCGGGCGTCGTGAACTTCATCATGAAGCGCGACTTCCAAGGGGTTCGGATCGACGCCCAGGGCGGCTTCGCCCAGCATACGAACGGATCGAACAGCTCCGTCGACAGCGCCATCGCCAGCTTCAACGCCGCCACCCCCGGGCCCAAGGTCAATCCGCCGAGTGGCGACGTCGATGGCCGCACCATCGACGTGACCGCGATCTTCGGCGCCAACACGCCGGACGACAAAGGCAACGTCACCAGCTACATCGAATATCGCAACATCCAACCGGTGACCGAAGCCAGCCGCTCCTACAGCGCCTGCTCGATCGCCAGCGTCGTGACCAACACCCCCGGCGTCGCCGACACCCACGTCTGCTCGGGGTCCAGCAACACGAACTTCGGTCACTACCAGGTCACCTCGCTGACCCCCCCGGGCGGTACGGCGATCAGCGGCGCGGCCAACCTGGCCGCGGCGGGCGTGAACACCGGCACCCTGTCCGACAACCCGAACGGCAGCAACACGTTCGTGCCGTATAACTCGCTCCTCGCCTACAACACCGGACCGCTGAACTACATCCAGCGTAACGATGAGCGCTATTCGGCCGGTTACTTCGCCCACTACCGGGTGAACGACCACTTCGACCTGTATTCGGACTTCATGTTCGCCGACGACCACACCGACGCGCAGATCGCCCAGAGCGGCCTGTTCGCGGGCACCGCGGCGCCGGGATCCAGTACGTTCCAGGTCAACTGTAACAACCCGCTGCTGTCGGCCTCCCAGGCCAAGGCGCTCTGCGGCAACCAGGCCGGCACCGGCGCGCTCGCCAACCTCAACGCCGCCTACCGCTTCATCAACAACGGCTCGCTGCCCCGCATCAACGACCTGCGCCACACCGACTACAAGATCGACATCGGCAGCAAGGGCGAGATCGCGCCCGGCTGGAGCTATGACGCCTACCTCCAGTACGGCACCTCGATGCGCGCCGAGGAGTACAAGAACGACGTCTCCACCACGCGGACCCAGAACGCCCTGCTGGTGAACCCCACCACCGGCGCCTGCATGAACGCCTCCGCCGTCGGTTGCGTGCCCTTGAACATCTTCAGCAGCAACGGCCTTACCCAATCGGCGCTGAACTACCTTTACACGCCGGGCTTCCAGGAAGGCGACACCGTCGAGCAGGTGGCCAGCGCCTCGGTCACCGGCGACCTCGGCCAGTATGGGATCAGAAGCCCGTTCGCGACGGACGGGATGGGTATTGCGCTCGGAACGGAGTACCGGCGCGAAAACCTCACGTTCAACACCGACGAGGAGTTCACCACCGGCGACCTGGCCGGCCAGGGCGGCCCTTCCCTGAGCAACTCCGGCACGTTCGACGTCTATGAACTGTTCGGCGAAGGGCGCCTGCCGCTGGTGCAGGACAAGCCGTTCATCAAGAACCTCTCGCTCGACGGAGCCTACCGCTTCTCGCAATATTCGACTGCGGGCCGCACCGACACCTACGAGGGGTCGTTCAACTATAATGTCGACCGCAACATCGGCTTCCGGGGCAGCTACAGCCGCTCGGTGCGCGCGCCGAACGTGGTCGAACTGTTCGCTCCCCAAGCCCGGGGCCTGTTCTCGGGCAGCGACCCCTGCGCCGGAGCAGCGCCAACCGCGACGCAGGCCCAGTGCGCCCTCACCGGCGTGAAGCCGGGCCAATACGGCAACATCATCCAGTGCGCGTCGGGCCAGTGCTCGCAGCTCGGCGGCGGCAACCCCAACCTGCAGCCGGAACGTGGCGACACGTTCACGGTGGGGGCGGTGTTCACCCCGACCTTCCTGCGGGGCTTCACCCTGACGGTCGACTGGTTCGACATCAAGGTCAGCAATATCATCTCCACGGGCGTGGGCGGCGCCAGCGTCACGCTCAACCAGTGCATCAGCACCGGCAACCCCGTCTTCTGTAACCAGATCCACCGCGATCCCTCCGACGGGGTGATCTTCGGCAGCAATGGCTTCGTGGACGCCACCAAGGTCAACACGGGCTTCCTGCGCACCGAAGGCATCGATATCGCTTCCAGCTATCGCTTCAGGCCGACCGACTATTTCTCCGTGCGGGATGTGGGCGTGTTCGACCTGAACATGCAAGGCACCTACATGACCGAATACATCCGCCAGGCCGTATCGGGTGGCGGAGCCTATGATTGCGCGGGCCTATACGGCAGCGACACCTGCGGAACGAACGGAGCGGAACCCGTCTTCCCGCGCTGGCGTCACCGCGTCCGCCTGACCTGGTCGCCGCCCTATCCGTTCACCCTGTCCCTGGCCTGGCGCTACATCAGCGGAACCGAGTTCGACGGCAATTCGTCCAACCCGCTGCTGCACAAGAGCACCTTCAACGCCATCGACGCGAACATCCCCGCCTACAACTACGTGGACTTCGCGGCGACCTACCGGATCCGGGACAACCTGACCGCCCGCATGGGCGTCAACAACATCGCCGACAAGGATCCGCCGGTGGTCGACTCGGTCACCTTCCCGGCGGCGGGCTCCGGCTCCGCCAACGGCAACACCTTCCCCGGCACCTACGACTCTCTGGGTCGGGTCTTCTTCTTCGGCATCACCGCCGACTTCTAAACGTCCGGAGATCGACTTCTACAGCGGGGCGGCGGCTCGAAAGGGCCGCCGCCTTTGCTTTTGCGCTTCAGCTGAAGGCGCCCTGGCTGACCAGCCACAGGTTCGCCGCCGTGATCGCCACGAACAGGGCCCAGGCGGCGGCGCCCAGCCAGGCCGGATTGGCGTACTGCCCCATCAGCCGCCGGCTGCCGGTGAAGCGCACCAGCGGGAAGATCGCGAAGGGCAGCTGCACGCTCAGCACCACCTGGGTGAACACCAGCATCCGCCCCACCGAATGCTCGCCCAGCATCAGCACCCCGGCCAGGGCCGGAACGATGGCCAGGGCGCGGGTGATCGCCCGGCGCTGCCAGCAGGGGATCTTCAGGTCGAGGAAGCCCTCCAGGATCACCTGGCCGGCGATGGTGCCGGTGAAGGTCGAGCTCTGGCCCGAGGCGAACAGCGCCAGGCCGAACAGCAGGCCCGCCGCCCCGATCCCGGTCAGCGGGGCCAACAGGCGGTAGGCGTCCTCGATGCTCTCCACGCCCTGGCCGCCCGGCCGGTGGAAGGCGGCGGCCGCCAGCACCAGGATCGCCCCGTTCACCAGCATGGCCAGCAGCAGCGAGACCACGGTGTCGATGGTCGACATCCGCAGCGCGGTGGGCAGTCCCGCCCGCCCCACGTCGGACTTGCGCGTCTGGACGATGGAGGAGTGCAGATAGAGGTTATGGGGCATCACCGTCGCCCCCAGGATGCCCACCGCTACGTAGAGCATCTCGTGGCTGGTGAAGATCGCCGGGGTGGGGACCAGCCCACGGGCGGCGGCCAGCCAGTCGGGCCGCGCGAACGCCAGCTCCACCGCGAAACAGAGGGCGATGGTGGCGATCAGGCCCAGCACGATGGCTTCAAGCTGGCGGAAGCCTTGCCCCTTCAGGCCCAGTACGAACAGGGTGTCGAGCCCGGTCAGCACCACGCCCCAGGCCAGCGGCACGTGCAGCAGCAGCTTGAACGCCAGGGCCGAGCCCAGCACCTCGGCCACGTCGCAGGCGACGATGGCGATCTCGGCGAACACCCACAGGCTGCGCGCCGCCCAGGGACGGTACTCGTCGCGGCAGACCCGGGCCAGATCGCGTTCGGTCACCAGCCCCAGGCGCAGGCTCAGCACCTGCAGCAGGATCGCCGCCAGGCTGGACAGCAGCACCACGCTGAGCAGCGCATAGGCGAAGTGCGAGCCGGCCTGGATGTCGGTGGCCCAGTTGCCCGGGTCCATGTAGCCGACCGAGATCAGCAGCCCGGGGCCCAGGAAGCGCAGCAACTGCTTCCACGCCGGCACGCCCGAGGGCACCCGCACCGTCCCCTGCACCTCGCTGGGGCAGAAGGGGGCGGTGGCGGTGGTCGGAAGCTGAAGCATTGTGGGGATGTAGGCGCGCGGGCGGAAATGCCCAGCCCTTACGCGCCTACATGAGCGGGACGACATCCCGCCAGTCTTAATTCACGACCCCATCGTTCCGCTTTTCCCCGCGCAGGTGGGGACCCAGATTCGTTCTCACACGCCGGCGGATTTGATCTGGGTCCCCGCCTGCGCGGGGAAGAGCGGATGGAGGGTTTACTTGGCCGGCGGCGGGTTGACGAAGGCGCCGGTCGGCCCGGGATATTCCACCGGGCTGGTGAAGCCCTCGGCGGAGACCGAGGCGACGCCGACCAGCCAGTCGTCCAGCAGCACATCCTTCAGCGTGGTGGTGGTGGCGTCGCCGGCGTCCTGCACGTGCTCCCAGCGCGGAGCGGTGCTGTCGCGCCACCAGACATGGTAGCCGACCGCGCCCGGCGCGGCCTTCCAGCTGACGGCGGTGTCGTCCTTCAGCGCTCCGTCAGCCTTGACCCCTTCGGGCGCCGGCGGGGCCGAGGCCAGTAGCGCCATGGTGGCGATGTTGATCCGCGTCACCTGGGCCAGGTAGCCGAAGTCCACCCCCGAGAGCACGTCGCCGTAGGCGCGGCCGTTCTCGGTGCGCACGTTCTGGTGCTGGCGGTCCCAGTTCTCCGCCGCCTCGGTGAAGCGCACCGCCGGGAAGCCCTTGTCGAGCATCGGCACCTGGTCGCCCGAGCGTCCGTAGCGGTCGGTGCGGAAGATCATCCGGGCCTTGAAGTTCGGGGTCGCCTGCACGGCCACGCCCTCGATGTAGCGGGCCAGCTCGCGCGAGGGGCTGTCGTCCTCGCCACCGGTGGTGCGGCGGCGCGCGGCCTCCTGCGGGGTCTGCACCGACTTGTCGCCTTCGGAGAACACCCGCACGTAGCCGTCGACGTGGGCGCCGTTCTGGCCGTTGGTGTTGCCGATGATGTCGTTGTTGAGCGCCGCCTCGACCCGCCAGCCGTGGGCCACGGCGTAGTTCGCCAGCACGCGCGCGCCGTACAGCCCCTGCTCCTCGCCGGAGTTGATGGCGAACACCAGGGTGGCGGGGAACTTGTGGTGCGAGAGCACCCGCGCGGCCTCGAGCACCGCCGCCACGCCCGAGCCGTCGTCGTCAGCGCCCGGCGCAACCGAGGTGGCGTCCATCACGTCGTTCACGCGGCTGTCGATATGGCCGCTGATCACGATCACCCGGCCCGGATCGGTGGTCCCGCGCTGGATCGCCAGCACGTCCTGCACGATCACGCCCGAAGCCGGCAGGCGATTGCCGGTGAAGGTCTCCTGCGGGGTGTCGATCTGCAGGCAGCCACCGCAGCCGCGCGAGATCGCCTCGAACCGCTCGGTCGCCCAGCGCCGCGCGGCGCCGATGCCGTGGTCGGGCGCGGTGGTGTCGGACAGGGTGTGGCGGGTGCCGAAGGTGACCAGGTGGGTGATGGTGGCCCGCAACTCCCCCTCGCTGACCGCCCCGGTGGTCTGGCGCACCAGCCGCGCGGGCGCTTCGACCTGGGCGCCGGCGACGGACGGAAGCGCCAGGGCGGCGAGAACAAGCAGACGGCGCATAGAGGTATCCCCGGATTGGCCACGAGTCGGCGCGCGACAGTGGCCCACCCAAACCCCGTGGGGCAAGCGGCCAACTGTCCCGCCGCGCCTGGGCGGGGCGTCCGGGGACCCGTGCCGAAAATCGCGGCGCCCGCCCATCCCCCGCGCGAAGGAGACACAGCCGACTCAGCGCGGGCGCCCTATACTGCCGCCGATGTCCCGACCGCCGCCCCGCCGTCCCCGCACCCAAGGCGCCCCGAAGCGCTCCCCGAC
>JBARAK010000190.1:0-2253 GCA_049791955.1 Caulobacteraceae bacterium | reverse complement strand
GGTCAGGCCCTTGGCGATGGCGAGCAGGTCGTGGGCGGCGGTGGCCGGGTCGGCCTGCGGCGGCAGGTCGGGCCGGCCGAGCAGGCGTTCCAGCGTGGCGTGGATGGTCTGCTCGACGCTGGCGATCTCGTCGCCGAGGGGCAGGCGGCGCTCCTCGAAATCGAGCAGGCGGGCCAGGGCCGGCCGGTCGAGCTGATAGCCGACGGCGGCCCGGATCAGCTGCGCCAGCCCGGCGCGTCCGTCCTCGCAGCCATCCAGCGCGCGGACCTCGTCGAGCAGGGCGGCCGCCTGCCGTTCGATCAGCGCCCGGGTGATCGCCTCCTTCCCGGGGAAGTACTGGTAGAGCGAGCCGATGCTGACCCCGGCGCGGCGGGCGATGGCGTTGGTGGTGTAGCCCTCCAGCCCCTGGTCCTCCAGAACGCGAGCCGCTGCTTCGAGGATGGCCGAGACCGTCGCCGCCGAACGCGCCTGGGCGGGAGATTTCCTGGGGGCGTGGGGCGGGGAGCCGGGCATGGCGAAAGGCGAGTTTCAGATGTGAGCGATTGCTCGCATTCTATCCGCATCCTCCGATCAGGAAAAGAGATCATGTCCACCCACACAGATACCCCCGCCGTCCCCGGCAAAATCGAGCTGACGGTGTTCATGCTGGTGAAGAGTTCGCCGGAATGGCTCGCGCTCAGCCAGGAAAGACGGGTCCGGATGCTGGTCGAGCACGTCGAGCCGATCCTTCGCCGGCATGAGGACGAGGTGAAGGTGCGGTTCTATGACGTGGAGTTCTATTCCGCGCGCGTCACCGACATCTGGCTATGGGAGGCGACCAGCCACCGCGCCTACCAGTCGCTGGTCGAGGCGCTTCGCGACACCCCGATGTGGGATCGCTACTTCGACATCGTCGAGATCCTGCCGGCGGTCCAGAACGGCTACGATGGCGACCTGGGGCGCAGGCTGGCGGCCTGAGGTCTCTCCGGCGGCGGACGCAGAATCGATAAAATGTTCTTGGCGCGCTGTATAATCAAATACATGCAGAATTGCAGTGATTATTCAGCCGCTGCGCAAGCATTGCTCCGGTTGCCTCAGTTGCGGGGGCGGTCCATTGTCGCGAACGGCTGACCGCTCCCCCTCCATTCCTCCCCGATACCGCGGCGGAGTACGGGTCAGCTTTGCTTGCTGTCCGAAAGCATAGACAAAGGAATTCGCGATGAAGATCCTGATTGTCCTGACCTCGCACGACAAACTCGGCGACACCGGCCGCAAGACCGGCTTCTGGCTGGAGGAACTGGCCGCGCCCTACTATGTCTTCAAGGACGCCGGGGTCGAACTGGTGCTCGCCTCGCCCAAGGGCGGCAAGCCGCCGCTCGATCCGAAGAGCAACGAGCCGGAGTTCAGGACCGACCTCACGCTGCGGTTCGAGGCCGACGCCGCGGCCGAGGCGCAACTGGCCAGCACCGTGCGGCTGGACAGCGTATCCGCCGCTGATTTCGACACGGTGTTCTATCCCGGCGGGCACGGTCCGATGTGGGATCTGGCCGAGGACCCGGTCTCGGTCCGGCTGCTCGAGACCTTCTACAACGCCGGCAAGCCGATCGCGCTGGTCTGCCATGCGCCGGGCGCGCTGCGCCACGTCAAGCTGCCCAACGGCGAGCCGCTGGTGAAGGGCAAGAAGGTCACCGGCTTCACCAATAGCGAGGAAGAGGCGGTGCAACTGACCAAGGTCGTGCCCTTCCTGGTCGAGGACGAGCTGAAGGCCAAGGGCGGCATCTTCTCCAAGGTGGCCGACTGGCAGCCCTATGTGGTCGAGGACGGGCTGCTGATCACCGGACAGAACCCGGCGTCCTCGGGCCCGGGGGCGAAGCATCTGCTCGCGCGCCTGAGGCAAAGCGCGGCGGCCTGAAGCGCCGAGCAGCGGCGGCGGCCTTTCCCGCCAGGGGGCCGCCGATCGCCACAGGATCGAATCTGAATGAGACGTTAGAGCATGATATTGAGCCTTTTGTGGATTATAAGTCTCAGGTGATGGCGGGATAGTGGCGTCGTTGGTTCAGCCAAGGAGCGCCAAGATGTCCCGCTTTCATACCTCCGCTTTCACCCTGCTGGCGGCGGCCACGATCAGCATCGCCGCCTTCAGCTCCGCCGCTTCGGCCCAGGGCGCGCCGGATTGGCAGGTCAGCACGGCCTCCAGCGCCGCCGCCAGCCTCGCGGGTGGCGATCGTGACTGGAGCCCGCATGGGCCCTGGCTGCCCCTGGTCAGCACGGGGG
>JBARAK010000189.1:0-2192 GCA_049791955.1 Caulobacteraceae bacterium | reverse complement strand
CTCGGTTCCGGCCTCCGCCCGTCCGATCCGCTCGGCCGCCGCCGCGACGCCGGGGATGGCGAGCACGTCCCGGGTGATGCGCTCGCCATAGGCCCTCATGGCCGTCATCGAGGTCGCGGTCGGGGCGGTGATCTCGGCGGTGAGCTGGCCGCCATGGAAGGCCGGCAGGAACTCGGCCCGGAAGGTGAGGGACAGGGCCGCGGCCACGACCGCGGCCAGGATGGCCAGTCCCACCACCACGCGCGGCAGGCGGTCGATGCGGTCGAGCATCCGCACGTAGCCGGCTTTGAACGTCGCCAGCCAGCCGGGTTCCTTCTCCGGGCGGATATGCTTGAGGAATAGCAGCGCCAGCGGCGGGGTGATGAGGATGGCGGCCAGCAGCGAGGCCAGGGAAGCCACCGCGATGGTGACCGCCAGCGGCCGCAGCAACGCGCCCTGCACCCCGCCCATCAGCATCACCGGCGTCAGAGCCACCACTACCATCAGGGTGACGTAGAGCACCGGCGCACGCACATCGCGCGAGGCCAGCAGCACGGCGTTGGCGCGCGAGGCGTGGCGCAGCTCGGCGTTGCGCAGGCGGGCCAAGATGTTCTCGACGTCGATCACCGCGTCGTCGACGATCAGGCCCAGCGCCACGGCCATGCCGCCGAGCGTCATGGTGTTGAGCGTCCAGCCCAGCAGCTCCAGCACCAGTATGGTGGCGAGGATCGCCAGCGGGATGCTGGCCACCGACACCAGCGCCGCCCGCCCGTCCCGCAGGAACAGCGCCAGCAGCACCGCCAGCAGGCCCACCGCGACCAGCAACTCCCAGACGATCTCGCGCACCACCCGGTCGATGAAGGCGGAAGGGTGGTTCAGGTCAGCCCGGATCGCCACGCCCTGACGCTCCAGGCCGGGTCTGAGCAGGGTCAGGGCGTCCTCCACCGCGCGGGTGGCCTCCAGGGTGTTGGCGCCGTGGCGGGCGGCGACGCTCACCACCACGCCCGGCCGTCCCATGACCAGGGCGTCGCCGAAGGCAGGGGCGGCAGCGTCGACCACGTCGGCCACGTCGCTGATGCGGACCGGGGCGCTGCCCACGATCTGGATCTGGCCGGCGGCGACGTCGGTGGCGGTCAGGGCCTGGCCGTGCGGCTCGATCTGGATGCGCTGGCTGGGGGTGTCGATGAAGCCGGCCCCCGCCACCCCGGTCGCGCGCCGCACCGCGTTGAACACGTCGACATAGCCGAGGTCGCTGTCCGACAGGTCGCCGGCCCGGGCCCGCACCTCGATCCGGCGGGTTTCCCCACCATAGACCTGCACGCTGGCGACACCGGGCGTGGACAGCAGCCGCGGGCGGACCGTCCACTGCACTAGGTCGCGCAACTGCATCGGGGAGAGGCTGGCGCTGGTGAAGCCGAGGGCCAGCAGTTCGCCGTTTCCGGAGGTCAGGGGCGACAGGCGGGGCGCGCCGACGCCGGCGGGGAGCAGGCCCGCGGTCTGCACCAGCCCTTCCGAGATCGCCTGCCGCACCCGGTCCGGCGGCGTGTCCGGCTGGAAGTTCAGGGTGACGATCGACAGGCCCTGCACCGACTGCGAGTGCGCCGCCGCCACGCCGCGCGCGCCACCCAGGGCGTTCTCGATCGGGCGGGTGACCAGCTGCTCCACCTGCTCGGCCACTAGGCCCGGCGCCTCGGTCTCCACCGAGGTCCGGGCGGGCGAGAGGGCGGGAAAGGTCTCGAACGTCTCGGTCCGGGCCAGCAGCGCGCCGTAGATCAAGAACACCGCCCCCAGGGCCACGACCAGGCGCGGATGATGCAGCACCGCGCGGATGAGGCGGGACAGCACGTCTATCTCGCCTGGTCCGGCGACTGGCCGAGTTCCGCCGCGAACAGGGCCGCGGCGCCTTGGGTCGCGACCTGCTCGCCGGGGGAGAAGCCGCCGGCGACGAACACGCCCTGGTCCTGGGAGGCGGGGTCCTGCACCAGCCGGCGCTCGAACATGGCGTCGCCGCGCCGGACATAGGCCCAGGTCGAGCCGCGGTAGCGGATCAGCGCGCCCTGCGGCAGGGTCACGCCGCTCTGGGGACTGCCGGTGTCGATGTGGGCGCTGTTGGTCAGGCCGATCGACAGCAGGATGGCCGAGGGGCCGGCGACCTCCACGATCAGGCCGGACGACTGCAGGCGGGGTTCGGAGGTGCGGGCGGGGCCCAGCAC
>JBARAK010000188.1:0-1580 GCA_049791955.1 Caulobacteraceae bacterium | reverse complement strand
GGTCGTGCCGACCTGCTTGATCTCGCCGACCCGGCCGATGATCGTGAATTCCGCAATCGTGTTCATGGCTTCGTTCCTCTTTCCATCTCCTCGGGCCTTCGGCTCATGCCGTCGGTCCCTCGGGTGCGGCTCAAAGGAAGTCGGGCGGGCCGGGCCAGCACCCGCGAGGCACGAGCGGGCCGAAGCGTTGAGCGAAGGACGGTGGAGGGCGGCGATTTTGTCGCGCGAGGAATTCGGCCTTCAGGCCGCAGGGGAAAATCGTCGAATGCAGCCGTTGCGGCCCGGCTTGTCCGGCTTCATGGCCGCCGTGAAAACCCGAGGGCCTGCACGGGCATGGCATAGCCCGTCCATCGGGTTTCTTGTGCGTTCTCTGCTTGCCGTCTCCTTCATTCTTGTCCTTTCTTCTGAAGGACCCCTACATCTTGTGTTGACCAGGACAGGCGGCCCTGCTAATTGTTCATGGTTTGTTCGATCTGGAGCTGTCCATGCGTTACGAAACCCTGACCCTGGGCGGGAATGTCATCCGCTTCCCGGTCGAGTTCCGCGCGAAGCCCTCGATCGATCTCCTGATGGATGTTGCGCCGGATTCGCGTGAGGTCGAGTTGATCGCCGAGGCGTTCGGTTTGGATGCGCCGGACACGGAGGGGCGGGCGAAGGCCGATCGGGCGATGGCAGAGAGGATCGCGGCGATGGACTTGCCCGTTGACCGACAGGAGCGGCGGGCCGCATTGGACGCGATCCTGAAGCCGCTTATCGATCGCGCGGTCGCCGCGTGCGCTGAGGCGCGACAGGCCTCGCTACAATCGGACGCGAACAACGAGAAGTTTGCCAAGGCGCAGATGGAGGGCGGCTATTGGTTGGCGCCGCTGAAGGCGGTTGCGGACTATTGGGCGGTTGAGGCGGCGCGGCTACAGATCGTTGCGCATGAGGCCGCGCAGACTGCCCATGGCGCGGGGCGAGCGATCGAGTTCGCCAAGCGCGGCGAGGCGTGGCGGCCATCGAACGCCGAGGACGACATGAACGCGCTGATCGTGGCTGAGACGGCGCTCGCCCACTAGGCCGCAGCGCACTCTTCAGGGAATGCACCACCGAGGCGCGCCGTCTCGAAAAAAGCGATTCCTGTTCGCGCGGCTCTCCCAGACCCTGACTTTCAGGAAGTCGAGGGAGATGGATCATGGCGACGGGAGACCGGTCGCCTGTCCTTTGGCGGCGCGCCGCCGGGACGGGCAAACGGAAGGCGAGGCGGTCGGTTCAGCGACTGTGGCCGCTGATCGGGCCGGTCGGGCTTGGGATTGCGGTGGCGTGCGGCGAGAGCTGGGCCGATCCGCAGGTTGTGTCGCCGAGCGGTTTGCCGGCCCAGGTCCGACCGACCTATCCGGAGCCGGGCTTTCCGGCGTTCAACTTTAATCAAGTAGGGACGACGCTCCTCGGCGGAGCCGGGACACCCGGACCGTCGGGAACGCCGGGATCTCCTGGGGCCGGAACGCCAGGATCAACGCCAGCATCTGCGGCCACGTTGGCGGACTATCAGCAGTACCTCGGGTCTTACTACGGCGCCAATGAGCAATGTGTGTCTTTGA
>JBARAK010000187.1:0-23227 GCA_049791955.1 Caulobacteraceae bacterium | reverse complement strand
CGGCGAAGCAGCCGGCGGCGCGATCGAGAAGCTCGCCGAAGCCGTGAGCGCAGGCGAGCGCACCCTGCTGGAAGCTCAGGAAGCCGTCTCGGCCCTGGACGCCGCCGCCCGCGCCTTTGTCTTCGAGCCCGCCCGGCTGGAGCGGACCGAGGAGCGGCTGTTCGCGTTGCGGGCCATCGCCCGCAAGCTCGGCGTCGCCGTCGACGACCTGCCGGCCGAACGGGTGCGCTTCGCCGAGCTGCTGCGCAGTTTCGAAAACGCAGACGAGACCCTGGCCGCGGCCGAACAGGCTGTAGCACTCACCGCCGCCGCCTACCGCCAGGCGGCCGCCACCCTCAGCGCCACCCGCCGGTCTGCCGGCGACCGCCTGTCGGAAGCGGTGGAAGCGGAACTCAAACCGCTGAAGCTGGACAAGGCTCGTTTCCGCGTCGCCGTGGATCCTCTGCCCGAGGACAGGTCAGGACCCGAGGGCGCCGACCGCGTGGCCTTCGAGATCGCCACCAACCCCGGCGCACCGTTCGGGCCCCTGAACGCCATCGCCTCGGGCGGCGAACTGGCCCGCTTCGCCCTGGCGCTCAAGGTGGCCCTGGCCACGCGCGGCGGACCGGACACGGCTGGTCCCACCCTGATCTTCGACGAGGTGGACCAGGGGGTCGGCGGTGCCGTGGCCGATGCGGTGGGCCTTCGCCTGAAGCGCCTGGCGCAATCGGGCCAGGTCCTGGTGGTCACCCACAGCCCCCAGGTCGCGGCCCGCGCCGACGCCCATTGGCGCGTCTCCAAGGCGGTCAAGGCCGAGCGCACCACCACCGCCATCGCCACCCTAGCCCCCGCCGACCGCCAGGAAGAACTGGCGCGCATGCTGGCCGGCGCCCACGTGACCGACGCCGCCCGCGCCGCCGCGCGCGCGCTGATGGGCGCTTGAGTCCGGGGAAGCGTCCCCTCGTCGGGGTGGTCCCGAAGGCAGCTCCGATCCTATAAGCTCCCGACTCAGGCCGAGCGAGGATGGCGTGACGGAGCAGGATATCGAGCATCTCTCCTTCGAGGCCGTGGCGGCCGAGTTGGAGCGGCTGGCGCGGGAGATTCCGCGGCATCGGGCGCTGTACGAGACCGAGCAGACGCCGGAGATCGACGACGCCGCGTTCGACGCCCTGGTCCGGCACAATACCGCCCTGGAAGCCCGCTTCCCGGAGTTGGTGCGGCCGGACTCGCCCTCGCTGCAGATCGGCGCGGCGCCTTCCTCCGCCTTCATGCCGGTCCAGCACGGCGTGCCCATGCTGTCGCTCGACAACGCCTTCACCGACGAGGAGGTGGCGGAGTTCGTCGCTCGGGTGCGGCGGTTCCTGAAGCTCGATGCGGGCGAACCGCTCGCCTTCACCGTGGAGCCCAAGATCGACGGCCTGTCGGCCAACCTGCGCTACGAAAAGGGCGTGCTGGTCCAAGGCGCCACCCGGGGCGACGGGCGCACCGGTGAGGACGTCACCGTCAACCTGCGGACCGTAAAGGATATTCCCCATCGCCTTTCCGGCGAGGGCTGGCCCGACCTGATCGAGGTGCGGGGCGAGGTGTTCCTCGACCACGCCGGCTTCGCGGCCATGAACGCCGCGGCCGAGGCCGCGGGGACGCGCACCTATGTCAATCCGAGGAACGCGGCGTCCGGCTCGCTGCGCCAGATCGATTCGAAGATCACCGCCCAACGGCCGCTCCGCTTCTTCGCCTACGCCTGG
Source organism: Caulobacteraceae bacterium (assembly GCA_049791955.1). Taxonomy (GTDB): domain Bacteria; phylum Pseudomonadota; class Alphaproteobacteria; order Caulobacterales; family Caulobacteraceae; genus CAHJWH01. The sequence goes on along the minus strand of JBARAK010000187.1, from coordinate 21,503 downwards.
GGCGAAGCCAGCGCCGCCTTCGCCGCCACCCAGTGGGAGGCGCTGGAGCGCTTCGGTAATTGGGGACTGCCGGTGAACCCGCTCTCGACCCGGGTGGATGGGGCCGACGGCCTGGCCGCGCGGTTCCAGGACCTGGAGACCCGCAGGCCGCGGCTCGGGTTCGACATCGACGGGGTGGTCTACAAGGTTGATCGGTTGGACTGGCAGGGCCGGCTGGGTTTCGTCGGCCGCTTGCCCCGCTGGGCCATCGCCCACAAGTTCGCGCCGGAGCAGGCGCGCACGATCCTGAACGATATCGAGATCCAGGTCGGGCGGACGGGCGCATTGACGCCGGTGGCCAAGCTGGCCCCGATCAATGTCGGCGGGGTGGTGGTGCAGAACGCCACCCTGCACAACGCCGACGAGATCGCGCGCAAGGACGTGCGCATCGGCGACACCGTGGTGGTGCAGCGCGCCGGCGATGTGATCCCGCAGATCGTGGAAGTCGTGCTGGAAGCCCGTCCCACCGGGGCGGAGCCCTACGCCTTCCCCGAGGTGTGCCCGTGCCCTTTGAAGACGCCGGTCGCCCGCGAGCTTACCGCGGCGGGCGTGGAGACGGTGGTTCGCCGCTGCACGGGCGAACTCGCCTGTCCCTTCCAGCGGGTCGAGCACCTCAAGCTGTTCGTCTCGCGCAAGGCGTTCGACATCGAGGGCCTCGGCGAGCGGCAGCTCACCGCCTTCTACGACGAAGGGCTGGTGCGCGAGCCGGCCGACATCTTCAAACTGGCCAAGGACGAAGAGGCGCTCACCAGGCTCCGGGACCGCGAGGGCTATGGCGAGACCTCGGTCCGCAACCTGGCGGCGGCGATCGAGGCCCGCCGCGCCATACCGCTGGCGCGCTTCATCTTCGCGCTGGGCGTGCGACACGTGGGCGAGACCACCGCTGGCCTGTTGGCGCGCGACTACGAAGAGGTCGATCGCTTCCTGGACGCCTGCCGGCGCGCGGCGGCCGACCAGCCCGGACGAGACTATTTCGACCTGGCGGTGCTCGAGGGGATCGGGCCGGTGAACCTGGAGGCCCTGATCGGCTTTGGCCACAGCGGTCCCTTCGACGACCCTTGGCCGGACGCCCCCCTGGCGGAGAAGATCGGCCAGCGGATCACGCGCCTGTCCAAGCCGGTCCGCGCAAGGCTGGCCGAGCATTTCGAGGATTGGGCCCGGTTCGTCGAGGCCACGCGCGCCGCCGCCGCCCACCGCGCGGGCGAGTCCTTCCTTGAGCTGTCCCGCGGTCAGGGCATGGGCCTGGTGGCCGCCCAGAGCCTCGCCACCTATTTCGCCGAGCCAGACAACGCGACCCGGGTTGATCGTCTGCGGGCGGAACTCCAGGTCCAGCCGGCCGAACGTCCGAAGTCCGACACCGCGGTCGCCGGCAAGACCGTGGTCTTCACCGGCTCGCTGGAGCGTATGACCCGCGACGAAGCCAAGGCCCAAGCGGAACGATTGGGCGCGAAGGTCGCTTCCTCGGTGTCCAAGAAGACGGACCTGGTGGTGGCCGGCCCTGGAGCCGGCTCCAAGCTGAAGACGGCCGCCGATCTCGGCGTAGCGGTCATAACCGAGGACGAATGGTTGACGCTTACGGACGGCGCCTGACCTATACGGGTTAAGCCCCCCTGGCCTGGGGCGCGATCGAGAACAGGGAGGTTTCGGGAATGCGTGGTTCGATGCTCTTCGGCGCCCTCGCCGCGGCCGCCTTCGCCACCGCGGCAGTTGCGTCGCCGGTCGCCGGGGTCTGGCGCGCGCCGGTGCACAATGCGGATATCGAAGTCTACGACTGCGGACCCGCCGTATGCGGAAGAGTGATCAACTCCGATCTGCTGCGCGCCCATCCCGATATGAAGGACGTCCACAACGGCGACGTCGGGCTGCGCGACCGGCAGGTGAAGGGCCTGCAGATGATCCGCGGCTTCACCGGCGGCCCGGATAAGTGGAAGGGCGGCGAAATCTACAATCCGGACGACGGCCATACCTATCACGGCACGATCACCCTGGCGGACCCGGACACGCTGAAGCTCACCGGCTGCGTCGTTTTCCCCCTGTGTCAGACGCAGGTCTGGCATCGGCAGCGATGAGCGGCCAAAAGGCGTGAATGCTGAGTACGCTGCTTAAGGCCGTGGCGCTCGCGGGGGCTGTCGCCGCCGTTGGCGCGGCCCCCCTGCCGATCGAAGGCTTCTGGCAGGCTAAGTCCGGTGGCGGCGTGATCGAGCTGCACCGATGCGGCGACGCCCTGTGCGGCCGCATCGCGGACTCCGACGACCTCAAGGCGAACCCCGACCTTCGCGACGTCAACAACAAGCACCCCGAGCTGCGCGACCGCCGGCTCAAGGGGCTGGATATCTTCCACGGCTTCCGCGGCGGTCCGGACGACTGGAGCGACGGGCGCATCTACAACCCCAACGACGGCCGCACCTATCGTGGGCAGCTGCACATGACCGCGCCGGACCGGGTGCACGTGGTCGGATGCCTGGTGTTCCCGGTATGCGGCGGCCAGACCTGGACGCGGGTGAAGTAGCCTGACACCCGCCTCTCAGAGCGGGGCGCACACCTGCTCCAGCCAGGCGCGGACCTCCGGCTCGACCCTGGGGCCGATCTTGGCCAGCACCTCGGCGTGGTAGGCGTCGAGCCAGGCCCGCTCCTCAGCGTCCAGCAGCTCCACCGCGATGGCCTTGCGATCGATCGGCGCGAAGGTGAGGGTCTCGAAGCCCAGCATCGGCCGCTCGCCGCCCTTGACGCCTGAAGCGGCGGTCACGGTCTGCAGGTTCTCGATCCGGATGCCGTAAGCGCCGGCCTTGTAGTAGCCCGGCTCATTGGAAAGGATCATGCCCGCCGCCAGGGCCACGGTGTTGGGGGCCTTGGCGATCCGCTGCGGTCCCTCGTGCACGCCGAGGTAGGAACCGACCCCGTGACCAGTGCCGTGGTCATAGTCCAGCCCCGCCATCCACAGGGGCTGGCGGGCGAGGGCGTCCAGGGACGACCCCGTCGTGCCCGCGGGGAAGCGGATACGGGCCAGGGCGATATGGCCCTTCAGCACCCGGGTGAAGCGATCCTTCATCTCGGCCGAGACCTCGCCGAACGCGATGGTGCGGGTGATGTCGGTGGTGCCCTCCACGTACTGGGCCCCGGAGTCGACCAGGAAGAACTGACCTGGCTCGATCCGCCGGTTGGTCTTGTGGGTCGGCCGGTAGTGGACGATCGCGCCGTTGGGGCCGGCGCCGGCGATGGTGTCGAAGCTGAGATCCTTCAGCGCGCCGGTCGCCTCACGGAAACCCTCCAGCTTGGCCACCACCTCGACCTCGTCCGGCAAGGCGGTCTGGGCCTGGGTGCCCATCCAGTGCAGGAACCGCGCGACCGCGGCCCCGTCGCGAAGGTGGGCCTGGCGGGCCCCTTCGATCTCGACCTCGTTCTTGCGGGCCCGCGGCAGGGCGCAGGGATCGGACGCCCGAACCACCAAGGCGCCGGCGGCCTCCAGGGTGTCGAAATACCAGGCCGAGGACTGCGCGGGATCGACCAGCACGCGGACGCCCTTCATTTCGGCCAGGGCCGCAGGCAGGGCGGCGTCGCTCTCCAGCGTCACCCCGTTGCCGAGCCACGCCGTCAGGCCCTCGCTGCCCTTGGCGGGGTCGAGGAACAGCCGCGCGGTCCCATCGGCGCGCAGGATCGCCTGGCCCAACGGCAGCGGCGAGCGGATGACGTCTCCGCCCCGCACATTGAACAGCCAGGCGATGGAGGACGGGGCCGTCAGCACCGCCGCCTCGGCCCCCGTTTCCGCGATAGCGCGGCCAACGCGCGCGCGCTTATCCGCCGAGGCTTCGCCCGCGTAGGCCAGCGGATGCGGAACCACCGCCGCCTGCGGCTGACCGGGGCGGGTCTGGCCCCAGGCCCGGTCCAGGGGATTGTCCCGTACCGCCTTCAAGGTGGCGCCGGCCTTGCCGGCCGAGGCCTGCAGTCGCGCCAGGGCGTCGGGGCTGTACAGCCGCGGATCGTAGCCGATCACCGCGCCTTCGGGGGCCATGGTTTCCAGATAGGCCGGCACACCGCCCTCGACGATGTCGCGCCGCTCGAACAGTTCAGGATCCGTCTGGGCGGCCAACTGCAGGGTGTAGCGTCCGTCGCTGAACACCGCCGCCTTGTCCGCCAGCACCACCGCCGCCCCGGCCGAGCCGGTGAAACCCGTGGCCCAGGCCAGGCGTTCGTTGGCGGCGGGAAGATATTCGTTCTGATGCTCGTCCTCGTGCGGGATCAGCAGCCCGTCGAGTCCCTGCGCGGCCATCTCGGCGCGGATCAGGGGAAGGTGCTGGCGGCCGAAGGAGGGGTCGGCGGCGTCGTCGAAGGTCTGGCGCATCTGCTTAATCTAGCGCCAGCGTCGCCAGCCGCAAACGCCGATCGTTTTATACCGTCGCTCAGCGCCCTCGGCGCAGCACCAGCGTCGCCCAGGCGTCGCGATGATAACGGCGCTCCAGGGTGAAGCCCCTGGAGAGATAGGCGGCGCGTACGAAGCGCTCCTGGCTGCGCAACAGGCCGGACAGGATCGCCGTCCCGCCCGGCTTCAGGGCGTCCCTGATGTCGGAGGCCAGCCACACCAGCGGACGCGCCAGGATGTTGGCGAACACCAGATCGTAGGGCGCTGCATCGGCCACGGCGCGGTGCTTCAGCCCATTGGCGTAGACGAAGCGGGCGCCGACCTGGTTCACCTTGGCGTTCTCGCGTCCGATCCGCACCGAGATCGGATCGATGTCAGTGCCGACCGCAACCTCTGACCCCGTCCGTGCGGCGGCGATGGCCAGCACGCCCGTACCCGCGCCCACGTCCAGCACTTTGGGGAAGCGCTTGCGCTTAAGCAGGGCGTCATAGGCGTAGAGGCATCCCACCGTGGTGCCGTGGTGACCGGTGCCGAAGGCTGCACCCGCCTCGATACGCAGGTTCACCGCATTCACCGGCGCGCGGCCACGGTCGTGGACCCCATAGACGAAGAACCGCCCCGCCCGCACCGGCGGCAGGCCGGAAAGCGCCATGGCCAGCCAGTCCGCGTCGGCCAGGACCTCGGTCTCGACCCTCAGCTCGGCGAAACCCGCCAGGACGGTGCGGAACCGTTCAGCCTCGTCGGCGTCAGTGGGAAAAGCGTCGATGCGCCAGACGCCGCGATCCTCGTCTTCTTCCAGGATCGAGTAGGTCGCGCCTTCCAGCAACAGGTCGGCGTCCACCGCGCGGGCGGCGGCTTCGGCGGCCCCACGGGGGCCTCTGGCGATGATCTGAACGGGATCGTCGGTGGTCATCCGAGGTCAATAGCCGCAGCGCCCCGCCAAAGGCCACAGGGTTTCTCCACCTGGGGCGGGCCGAACCCGGAGACGCAACGCCGCGCACGCCCTGCGCAACGCGTCCGGCGGCTCAGGTGTTAGACCTGCATCACGCATCTCAGGGAGAACGCCGTGGGCTCGCTGGCGCCGCTGACCCAACACCTGTCCCGCCTGCAGGGCGATAGCTGGGTTGCGAGCTTCACCGCCATCGAGACCTTGCTGGGCGAACCCCTGCCGCGGCGAGCACATGAACGACGCGGCTGGTGGTCCAACGCCTGGCCGCGCGTCCGGCCGCATGAACAGGCGTGGCTCGACGCCGGCTGGCGGGTGGACCACGTGGACCTGGACGGCGAACGCATCGTGTTCCGCCGCAGCCGGGCGGCGGAGCCTCCGCACGCCCTGGCCCCGCCCGTCATGCGCCGCGCCGTCGCCGACTACGACCGTCGCGAGCGCGCCAGGACCATCGGCAAGTTCGCCCTGGGCGGCGGCTCGGCGACCGCCGCGGCGGTAGTGGTGGGCGGCGTCATCGGCTTCCTGCTCGGCCGCTACCTGCCGCGGCGTTAGGTCGGGACTTTTCCAGCGCCGCCGCTATAAGGCGGGACTTCACGCTCCCCATATCCTTCAGATGCCCGACGACCAGCCCCCCGCTCCCCACTCGCCCTCCCCCGAATCTTCGGAAGCCGCCGGCCGCGATTACCGCGATACGGTGTTCCTGCCGAAGACCGAGTTCCCGATGCGCGCCGGGCTGCCCAAGCTCGAGCCTAAGCTCCTCGACCAGTGGGCGTCGGAAGGCTTGTACGGCGAGATGCGCAGGGCGCGGCAGAACGCGGGCGCGCCTCTGTTCGTGCTTCACGACGGGCCGCCCTACGCCAACGGCGCCATCCACATCGGCCATGCGCTGAACAAGCTGCTGAAGGACTTCGTCGTCCGCTCGCAGTTCGCGCTGGGCAAGGACGTGGATTACGTCCCGGGCTGGGACTGCCACGGCCTGCCAATCGAGTGGAAGATCGAGGAGGAGTTCCGCGCCAAGGGCCGCCGCAAGGACGAGGTGTCCAAGGCCGAGTTCCGCGCCCGCTGCCGCACCTACGCCGCCGAGTGGATCGACGTGCAGCGCGAACAGTTCAAGCGCCTCGGCGTGCTGGGCGATTGGGCCAATCGCTACGCCACCATGGACTATGGCTCCGAGGCGAAGATCGTCGAGGAGTTCCACCGCTTCCTGATGTCGGGCCAGCTCTACCGCGGCTCCAAGCCCGTGATGTGGAGCCCGGTCGAACGCACCGCCCTGGCCGACGCGGAGATCGAGTACCACGAACACACCTCGCCCACGATCTGGGTGAAGTTCCCGGTCGTGCGCGAAACGGCCCTGCCGGTCGGGGCTCCGTCGCTGGCCGGCGCCTCGGTGGTGATCTGGACCACCACGCCCTGGACCATCCCCGCCAACCGCGCCGTCGCCTATGGCCCCAGGATCGCCTACGCCGTCTACCGGGTCGAGCAGCTCAAAGGCGGGCTGGACTACGAGCCCTGGGCCAAGGCGGGCGACCGCCTGGTGCTGGCCGAGGCCCTGGCCGAGCAGGTGCTGGCCGCCGCCAGCGTCGAGAGCTGGACAATCGAGCGCCCGGTCTCGGCCGAGGAACTCGCTGGCGTGACCCTGGCCCACCCCCTGGCTCAGCTCACGCCGGCCTATGGCTACGACGTGCCGATGCTGGCCGGAGATCACGTGACCGACGACGCCGGCACGGGCTTCGTCCACACCGCCCCCGGCCACGGCCAAGAGGACTATGTGGTCTGGCTGTCCTCTGGCCGGCGCGAGATTCCCGAAACCGTCGACGCCAACGGGGCCTATTTCGACAGCGTGCCCCTGTTCGCCGGACTGCAGGTGATCGAGACCGAAGGCAAGAAGGCCGGCAAGTTCGGCCCCGCCAACGGCGCGGTCATGGACAGGCTGATCGAAGCCGGGAACCTGCTGGCCCGCGGAAGGCTGACGCACAGCTATCCGCACTCGTGGCGGTCCAAGGCGCCGGTGATCTACCGCAACACCCCCCAATGGTTCATCAAGATGGATGACGCCATCGAGGGAACCGACACCCTGCGTCAGCGGGCGCTGAAGGCCATCGACGCCACCACCTTCTATCCGCAGACCGGCCAGACCCGGATCCGCTCGATGGTCGAGGGACGTCCCGACTGGCTGGTCTCGCGCCAGCGCGCCTGGGGCACGCCGCTCGCGATGTTCGTGGACGCCAGGACCGGCGAGCCGCTACGCGATCCCGAGGTCAACCAGCGCATCCGCGAGGCGATCCAGCAGGACGGCGCCGACGCCTGGTTCACCCGTCCCGCTTCGGACTTCCTGGGCCCCGATCGCGATCCGGAAGCCTACGAAAAGGTCGAGGACATCCTGGACGTCTGGTTCGACAGTGGGTCGACCCATGCCTTCACCCTGGAAGGCCGCAACGACAGCCACTGGCCGGCCGACCTGTATCTGGAGGGTTCCGACCAGGCCCGCGGCTGGTTCCAATCCTCGCTGCTCGAATCCTGCGGCACCCGCGGTCGCGCGCCCTACGACGCCGTGCTGACCCACGGCTTCACGCTCGACGAGCAGGGCGAGAAGATGTCCAAGTCCAAGGGCAACACCGTGGACCCGCAGACCGTGATCAAGGACAGCGGGGCCGAGATTCTGCGCCTGTGGGTCGCCATGGTCGACTACGCGGAGGACCAGCGGATCGGCAAGGCGATCCTGCAGACCGCCACCGACGGCTATCGCAAGTTCCGCAACACCCTGCGCTACCTGCTGGGCGCGCTGGACGGCTTCGACCCGGCCGAGCGCGTCGCCCTGGCCGACCTGCCGCCGCTGGAGCGCTACGTCCTGCATCGCCTGTGGGAGCTCGACGCCCAGGTGCGCGCGGCCTACGCCGAGTACCGCTTCAACGACGTGTGGCGTCCGGTGTCGGAGTTCGCCGCCCAGGAGCTGTCGGCGCTCTATTTCGATATCCGCAAGGACGCGCTCTACTGCGACGCGCCCTCCAGCCTGCGCCGCCGCGCCGCCCGCACGGTGATGGACCTGGTGTTCGAGCGGCTGACGATCTGGCTGGCGCCCATCCTGCCCTTCACCACCGAGGAAGCCTGGACCACGCGCTATCCGGGCCACGGCTCCAACTGCCTGCGGATCATCCCCCACACGCCCGCCGAGTGGCGCAACGACGCCGAGGCGGCCCGCTGGGCCAGGGTGGAGCGGGTGCTTGAGGTGGTCACCGGCGCGCTGGAGATCGAGCGGCGCGAGAAGCGCATCGGCGCCGCGCTGGAGGCCGCCCCGGTCGTCCACGTGGACGATCCGGAGCTGCTCTCGGCCTTCGATGGTCTCGATGCGGCCGAGGTGTTCCGCACCAGCCAGGGCCGTCTGGTCGCCGGGGGGGCCGAAACCGGCTTCCGCCTGCCGGAGACGCCCCTGGTCTCCGTCGAACCCCTACTGGCCGACGGCGAGAAGTGCCTGCGCTGCTGGCGCGTGCTGCCGGAAGTGCACACCCCCAAATGCCTGTGCGACCGCTGCGATGCGGCGGTGGGCGAGCTCGAAGCGGCCGCGGCGGAATGAATGCGATGACGGCCGCTCCCCTTTCCGTCACCCGCCAGGGCGTGTTCGCCTATGTCCTGGCGCTGGTCGCCATTTGCGCGGACCAGGCTTCCAAGCAGTGGATCCTGCACGGGGTCCGCCTGACCCCCGGGATTCCGGTCCCGGTGCTGCCGGTGTTCCGGCTCTCGCTGGTGTGGAACCGGGGCTTCAGCTTCGGGCTGCTGTCCGAGACCAGCCTGGCGCGGTGGGGCCTGTTCCTGTTCTCCATCGCGGTGGCGGTGGTGCTCGCCATCTGGGCGCGGCGGGCCAGCCGCTGGCTGCCCGCCCTGGCGCTGGGACTGATCATGGGCGGGGCCGTCGGCAACGCCATCGACCGGGTGCGGCTGGGAGCGGTGGTGGATTTCCTCGACTTCACCAACCTGGGCTTCCCGTGGGTGTTCAACGTCGCCGACAGCGCCATCACCGTGGGCGTGGCCCTGCTGCTGCTCGACAGCCTGCTAACCCGGCCGGCTCCGGCCACCTCTTAGCGCCCTCCGCAAACAGGGCTGCGTCGCCGCGCGCCTTTGCTCGGCGGCCGGAGTATTGTATCGCCCTTCCAAATGGCCGGGGCAAATAGCCGGGGCGGCTACGGAGTAGGTCATGGTTTCCAGCCGCAATATGCGCGTTCGAGCCGGAGCGGCGGCGGCGGGTCTGGTGGTCGCCGGCGTGGCCCTTTCGGGGTGCCATACGGTCGGCGGCGCCATCAGCAACGCCAAGCTGGCGCCCGATGAGTTCCGCGTCGTCACCAAGGCCCCCCTCGTGGTGCCGCCTGAATACGCCCTGCGCCCGCCGACGCCCGGCGAGCCGCGCCCGCAGGAACTGCAGCCCGAGAGCCAGGCCCGCCAGGCCCTGCTCGGGCAGCGCGAAGCGATCAACCGCAGCGAAGGCGAGGTTCTGCTCGCCAACCGGGCCGGCGCCGCCAAGGCGGACCCGCTGATCCGCTACGTGGTCGACGACCAGTACGGCGACATCGCCCACAAGGAGAAGCCGTTCGCCGACCGCGTCATGTTCTGGCGCCGCGGCCAGCCGCAGGTCCCGGCCAGCGTCCAGGACGCTACGGCCGCAGCGGAAAATCCCGCGCCGCTCGATCCGGCCGTGGTGCAGAAGACCGTCGCCGCCCTGACCGGGGACAAGGCGGTGGTGATCCAGCGCGCGCCTGAAAAGAAGAAGTTCAAGCTGCCCGGCCTCTGATCGCATCTTCCGCTTGAGCTGGACCCGTGGGTACGGCTTGAGCTTCGTTGGGGTATTGAAGAGGGTGGCCGTGGCCTGAGGCCTGAATCCACGGCCCCAGGCGGATAGCGGGTGGACCCCGGCAAGCTCGGCTTTATTGTTACTCTATCCGCTTTCCTGTTCCGGACCCCTCATGCGCCCGTCCACCTTCGCACTGATGCTGGCCGTCGCGGCTTCGTCCCTTCTCGCCAGCCAGGGAACCGCGGCCACCCAGGGGGGACAGGCTGGGCAGGAGGCGTCCTCAAGCGACCCGTTCCTCTGGCTGGAAGATGTCGACGGGGCGCGGGCGCTCGATTGGGTCAAGACCGAGAACACCCGTTCGCTGAAGGGGCTGGAGGGCGATCCGCGCTACGCCGATCTGCACGCCAAGGCGCTGGAGCTGGTCCAGGCCAAGGATCGCATCCCCCAACCCGAGTTCCTGGCCGGTCAGGTCTACAACTACTGGCAGGACGCCGACCATGTGCGGGGCCTGTGGCGCGCGACAAGCGTCGCCGATTACGCCCAGCCCGAACCGGATTGGCGCACAGTGCTGGACCTGGACCAGCTCGCCAAGGCGGAGAACGCCAACTGGGTGTTCAAGGGCGCCGCCTGCGAGCGCCCACACGAGCAGCTGTGCCTGATCGCCCTGTCGGACGGCGGCGAGGACGCGGTCACCCTGCGGGAGTTCGACCTTTCCAACAGCCGCTTCGTGGCCGGCGGCTTCAACCTGCCCCACAGCAAGCAGGAAGCCGACTGGATCGACGAGAGCACGTTGATCCTCACCCGCGACTGGGGCCCGGGCAGCATGACCGCGTCGGGCTACCCCTTCGTGGTCAAGGTGCTTCACCGGGGCCAGCAACCGCGCCAGGCCCAGGAGATCTTCCGCGGAGAGCCCACCGACCAGACCGGGGCCATTCCGCGCGTGCTGGTCGACGGCCAGGGCCGGCGCGCGATCGTGATCACCCGGGGCGTCACCTTCTTCGAAAGCGAACAGTACCTGGTCACACCCCAGGGCGGTCGCCGGCTCGCGCTGCCGCACAAGGCCAATATCGACGACTTGGTGGCCGGCCGTCTGATCGTCACCCTGCATGAGGACTGGTCGCCGGGCGGGACGACGTTCAAGGCGGGTTCAGTGGTGTCACTCGACCTGACGGCCACGGAAGCTGACCCGGACCATCTGGTCGCGACCCTGGTGTGGGCCCCAGGACCCCGCCAGGCGCTGGACGAGGTGTCCGCCACCCGCAACCGGCTGGTGATCACGGGCCTGGACGACGTGAAGGGCCGCGCCTGGGTGCTCTCCCCGACCGACAGCGGCTGGAGCCAGCACAGGCTCGACCTGCCCGACAACGCGACCATCTCCATCGCCAGCACCAGCAGCGACGACGACCAGGCGTTCCTCAGCGTGACCAGCTTCCTGGCGCCCACCACCCTGTGGCTGAATGACGGCTGGAGCGGGATGCTGCGTCAGGTGAAGGCGCTTCCCCCCAAGTTCGACGCCGCCAACCTGGTCACTGAGCAATTCGAGGCGACCTCGAAGGACGGGACCCGCGTTCCCTATTTCCTGGTCCACCGCAAGGACATCCGGCTCGACGGCTCCAACCCCACCCTACTGTACGGCTACGGCGGATTCGAGCTGTCGGAGACGCCGGCCTATTCCGCCACCCTTGGCAAACTCTGGCTGGAGCGCGGCGGCGCCTACGCCCTGGCCAACATCCGCGGCGGCGGCGAGTTCGGCCCCGCCTGGCACGAGGCGGCCCTGACCGTGCACCGGCAGCGCGCCTACGACGACTTCGCCGCAGTGGCCCAGGACCTGATCGCCCGCAAGGTCACCTCGCCCCGGAGGCTTGGTATCCGCGGCGGCTCCAATGGCGGGCTGTTGATGGGCGTTGAGTTCGAGCAGCATCCCGATCTCTGGAACGCCACCATCATCGAGGTGCCGCTCCTGGACATGCTTCGCTTCGAGCAGATCGCCGCCGGCGCGTCCTGGGTCGGCGAGTACGGCAGCGTCTCGGACCCCGCCCAGCGCGCCTTTCTGGCGTCGATCTCGCCCTACGCCAACCTGAAGGCCGGGATGAAATATCCGGAGCCCTTCATCTACACCACGACCAAGGACGACCGGGTCGGGCCTGTCCACGCCCGCAAGTTCGCCGCCGAGATGGAGGCCATGGGTCTGCCCTTCCTCTATTATGAGAATACCGAGGGCGGACATTCCGCGGGCGCCAACCTGACGGAGGTGGCGCACGAACAGGCGTTGGAGATGACCTATCTTTCCCAGAAGCTGATGGACTGATGTCGGCCGCCGCCCGTGGCGGGAGGCCGCCGGGTGCCGTCCACGTCATAAGCCTGGACCGCACGCCCGAGCGCTGGAGCCATTTCCAGGCGGACAATCCGGGGATCGCGATGGAGCGCTTCGCCGCGGTCGACGGGCGCGCGGCGCCCCTGGTCGCCCTGGTCGAAGCGGGCCTGGCGGACGCAGGACTCGGCTACACGCCCGGCGCATTCGGCTGCGCCCTGTCCCACGCCGCGCTGTGGCGGCGATGCGTGGAAAGCGGCGACGCGCTCACCGTCTGCGAAGACGATGCGATCCTGCGGCCCGACTTCGCCGCCGCAGCGGCCGCGACCGCTGCACAAGTCGATGGCGCCGAACTGATCCTGTGGGGTTGGAACTTCGATTCGGTGTTGGCCGGACGGCTGTTCGGCGAAACGCCCTTCGCCATGGGCTTCGATCAGGCGCGGATGCGAGGCTCGATCGACCGGTTCCGCGAAGACCGCGTTCAACCGACCTTGCTGCGCCTGCACCGGGCCCTGGGCACGGTCTGCTACACGGTCACGCCGCGTGGCGCGCAGGTCCTGCTGGCTCGCTGTTTTCCGCTCCGGCCGGAAAGCGTCTTCATCCCGCTGCTGGACCGCGACCTGCCCAATACCGGCGTGGATATAGCGATGAACGCCGCCTATCCCGAGATGGCCGCCTACGTCGCCTTCCCGCCGCTGGCGCTCACCCGCAACGACGCCTTGGCCTCCACCGTGGAGGGGATCTGAACCCGGCGGTCGGGTCCGCGCAGGGTCTCCGCCAGCAGGCGGGCCTCAGCCTCACGGCTTGAGCCGGCGCGCCAGGCGACCACGATTTCGCGCCTGGGGGCCTCGGCGCGGAACGGCCGAACCGTCACCGCCGCCTGGTCGGCAAGCCCCGCCTCCACCGCCATCGCCGGCAGCAGGGTCACGCCCAGGCCCGATCCCACCATCTGCACCAGCGTATGCAGTGAAGTCGCAGCGAAGCCGCTGTTCGCCACCTTGCCCCCCTCCGCCCGGCAGGCGGAGAGCGCGTGCTCCCGCAGGCAATGGCCATCCTCAAGCAGGATCACGTCCTCGTTCTCCAGCGCGCCCGGATCGACCGTGTCCCCACGCGAGATCGGGTGTCCCGCCGGGGTCGCGGCGAGCAGTTCGTCCTCTCCGACCGAAGCGGTCTTCAGGCCCGAGGTGTCGTAGGGCAGCGCGATCAAGGCCGCGTCCAGCGCGCCGGTCTTGAGCGCGGCGGTCAGCTTGGCCGTCAAGTCCTCGCGCAGGAACAGGCGCAGTTTCGGGAACCGCTCGCGCAGCAGCGGCAAGGCCTTTGGCAACAGGAACGGGGCCACCGTCGGGATAACCCCGAGCCGGAAGCGGCCGACCAGGGGCTGGCCGGCGACCCGCGCCGATTGGACCAGGTCTTCCGCCCGCGCGAGGATGTCCTCTGCCCTGCGGACCGTCTCTTCGCCGACCGCGGTCAGGATCACCCCGGATCGGGCCCGGTCCACCACCGGCGCGCCCAGGATGCGCTCCAGCTCCTGAATGCCGGCCGACAGGGTCGGCTGGGTGACGTGGGCCGCTTCGGCCGCGCGGCTGAACGAACGGTGCTGGGCCAGGAGCTTGAGGTACTGGAGTTGGCGCAGGGTGGGGAGCATCGCTCGAATATAGGCACGCCCTATGGCCAATCCAGAAACAATTGATTGGATTTCTGGCGACAGGCCCCCTACGCCCCAGCTTGCGGCGGCTTGTCGCGCCCCATTCCCGCGGGCGCCGACGCCGGACATCAGGAACTTCTGCATGCTTGGCGTCGGCGAAAAGCTTCCTCACTTCAAGGTCACGGGCGTAAAGCCCGGCTTCAACGCCCATGAGGAAGGCGGCAAGTCCGCGTTCGAGAAAATTACCCACGACTCCTTTGAGGGTAAGTGGAAGATTATCTTCTTCTATCCCAAGGACTTCACCTTCGTCTGCCCGACCGAGATCGCCGAATTTGCGCGCCTCGCCAGGGATTTCGAGGAGCGTGACGCGGTGGTGCTGGGCGGCTCGGTGGACAACGAGCACGTAAAACTGGCTTGGCGGCGCAATCACCCGGACCTGGATCGCCTGCCGATCTGGTCCTTCGCCGATCCAGCCGGCAAATTCGCCAGCAAGCTGGGCGTCCTGGACGTGGATGAGGGCGTGCCCTTCCGCGCCACCTTCGTGGTCGACCCCGACAACACCATCCAGCACGTCTACGTCACCAACCTGAACGTGGGCCGCAATCCCGCCGACACCCTGCGGGTGCTCGACGCGTTGCAGACCGACGAGCTGTGCCCCTGCAACCGCCAGGTCGGCGGCGAGGTTCTGAAGCCTGCTGCCTGAGCGCGGCTTCAGCTGAGCCGGGGGGCTGTCCTCCCCCCCGCGCCCCCCGGCTCACCCTTTCATTTCGCCTAAAAACGGAGAAAGCAGACCCGCCATGTCGATCGACAGCCTGCGCCAGGCCCTGCCGGCATATGCCAAGGATATGAGCCTCAACCTCTCCTCGCTCGCCAGCGAGACGGTGCTGACCGAACAGCAGAAGTGGGGCTGCTTCATCGCCTCCGCCTACGCCGTGGGAGTCGGAAGGGTGATCCGCGAGCTGAACGACGGCTCCCCCCTGAGCGAGGCCGCGGCGACCGCGGCCAAGGCCGCGGCGGCGATCATGGGCATGAACAACATCTACTATCGCTCGCTGCACCTGATGAAGAACCGGGAATACGCCACCATTCCCGCCAAGCTGCGCATGAACGTCATCGCCAATCCGGGAGTGGAGAAGGACGACTTCGAGCTCTGGTGTACTGCGGTCTCGGCCATCAACGGCTGCGGCCTCTGCCTGGACAGCCATGAGGAAGAGCTGCGCAAGCGCGGCGTACCAAGCCTCAACGTCCAGACGGCGCTCCGCATCGGTGCGGTGATCAACGCCGTTTCCCGCATCATCGCGGCCGAAGAAGGCGCGGCGGGCTGATGCCCGCCTTTCCTCTCCTACCCACCACGGGTCGGAGAGACGATCACGTTCAGGCGGACGCGGCCTTGAGACGTTCGAGGATCTGCGGATGCAGGTCCAGGTTGGCGGCGCAGAGCGTGCCCTCGTTGGTGTCGAACCGTTCGCCCGACGCCGACGAAATGGCTCCGCCCGCTTCGAGCACCATCAGCGAACCGGCCGCGATGTCCCAGGGTTTCAGGTCGCGCTCCCAGTAGCCGTCGTAGCGGCCGGCCGCCACCCAGGCGAGGTCCAGGGCCGCAGACCCGAACCGGCGCACGCCGGAGACCCGGGCCGAAATCTGGTGCAGCTCCTTGAGGAACTGGCCATGACCGGGCTTGCCCAGGAACGGCACGCCCGTCGCCAGCAGGCTCTCGTCCATATGCTTGCGGGCGGAGACCCGCAGACGCTTGTCGTTGTTGAAGCAGCCCTTGCCCTTCTCCGTCCAGAAGGTGTCGTTGGTGACCGGATTGTGGGTGACGCCCGCCACCACCACCCCGTCCCGCTCCAGCGCGATGTTGACGGCGAAGTGGGGAATGGCGTGCAGGAAGTTGGTGGTGCCGTCGAGCGGATCGACGATCCAGGTGTGGGTCTTGTCCGTCCCCTCGATCATGCCCCGCTCCTCGCCGAGGAAGCCGTAGCCGGGACGCACCCTTGCGAGTTCCTCGAACACCACCTGCTCGGCCTTCAGGTCGGCGGCGGAAACGAAGTCGGCAGGGCCCTTCTTGGACACCTGCAGCTCGGACACTTCGCCGAAGTCGCGCGCCAGCTTGCGGCCGGCCTTGCGGGCGGCGTCGATCATCACCTTTAGAAGGGCCGAAGGAGTGCTCACGTATCGGATCCGGTCAGTTCAAAGGGCCGCCCTCAATGGGAGGGGATGGCCAGGATGGAAGCGCCGTCGGCGCGGCGTACGCCCGACAGCCTAGCCGCCTGCTTAGCGCAGATAATCGCCAGCAAGAACAGGCGCTACAGTCTTGTCGCGCCCGAGCCCGGAGCCCGACAGCCTCTAGTGGAGGCCCACGGCGGTGGCCACGAGCGGCAACCGGCTGATTTGAAACATCTTTGTGAATTTTTACGAACCCATCCGAACCGAACGGGGAGCCTATCGACCAGGACCGCTGGCGGTGGCCCGCGAGAAGGCGCGAGCGTACTGGGAGCCGGTCCACAGGGTCATCGCCGCCGCCGCCCACATCAGCAGGTCGCCGCCGTTGCGCAACATGGGCGCGCTCAGACCCACCGCGAGCAGCTCCACCGACAGGGCCACAAGCTGCACTGTGGTCTTCCACTTGGCCAGCCAGGTCACCGGCAGCTTCACCGCATAGCCCGCCCCCGCCTCCCGCAGGCCCGAGACGAACATCTCGCGGAACAGGATCAGGAAGCCCGGGATCGCCAACCCGAGACGCGGCTGCACCAGCAACAGACCCAGGACCACGGCCAGCACCGCGATCTTATCGGCGATCGGATCGAGCGCCGTCCCCCAGGCCGATTGCGCGTTCAGCCGCCGGGCCAGCCAGCCGTCGAAATAATCGGTCAGGGCGGCGACCACGAAGGCGAAGAATGCAACCAACCCCAGGACGCGGGCGCCCGATGGATCGGCTCCCACCTTGGCCAGCAGCATGAACACCAGCACTGCGAGGCCGATGCGGGCGCTGGTGAGCAGGTTCGGGATCGCTTTCAGGTCGGCCATGATCCTCGATCCATAGCCGCCGGAGCGCCGGACTGCACGCCCTGTGCGCCCGGCGACCGATCAGGCCGTGGTGGGGGGGCTGAGCAGGTTGAGCAGCGACGAGCCCTGCAGGATCTGGAACGCCTGGGCCGAGAGCTGCAGGGCCGAGTTGGCCAGGTTGATCTGGCTGGAAAGGTTGGCCTGGAGATTTCCACCCTGATTGGTGATGTCCGAGATCGTGGTGTTGATGGAAGTCTGCTGGTCTTTGAGGTTGGTCTGGATGTCGCCGACCTGGCTCTGCACCACGCCATTGTCTGCGGTGGCGTTGTTGGCGGTGTTCACGGCGGTGGTGAACTGGGCCTCCACCCCACTGAGGAAGGTCGTCTGAGCCTGCGTCAGCGGCCCGCTCAACGGTCCATTCGGGCCGGCGTTGAAGGCGGCGACCTGCTGCAGCGCATTGTAGAGCGGCGTGGCCACGTTGCTGGCCAGCACGCCGGTCTGCACCGTGGTGTTCCCGCCAAGCTGGGTCGACGAAATGGCCTGACCGTTCTGGAAGGCCGCGGTGACCGAGGCCGTGGTGGTCAAGGTGGACAGGTCGCTATTGGCCACAGGCGGCGTATTCACGTTGCCGCCGGAGAACAGGTACTGGCCATTGAACTGGGTGTTGAGCGCCCCGGCCGCGTTGGTGAGCTGGGCCTGCAGCGTCTGCATTAGGGTCGTGCCGTCGTTCTGCCCTACCGCATTCTGGATCGCCGTGAGCGCCGCCTGGCTGGCGGTGCCGACCTCGCCGAGGGCGGTGTTCTGTTGATCCAGCATGTTGGACACCGAGGTCGCGCCATTGACATAGCTCGTCAGCTTGGCGGCGGTGGAGTTGAGGGCCGTGAGCTGCCCCGCCTGGTCGCCATAGCCGGCGAGGTTCTGCGAGACCTCGTTGCTGTTCAACTCGTTCGTCAGCTGGGTGAGAAGACTCTGGCCGTTGTTGATACTCAGCGTGGTGTTGGCGAACATGGAGGCGGTGGAGACGGGCGTCATGGCTGCTCTCGTACTCAGGTCCCGGTCATGCCGAGCAGGGTGGTGAACATATCCTGCGTAGCCTGAACCAAACGTGCAGAGGCGCTATAGGCCTGCTGGTAAGTGGTCAGCGATATCAGTTCCTGGTCCATGTTGACCCCCTCGGTCGAACCCAGTCGTGTCTGGGTCTCGCTCATCACACCGGTCGCTGTGTCAGCCGCTTCGGACGCGTTGCTGGCCTGGGTGGCGATGGCCTGGCTGATGGTGGAGGCGTAGTCCGACAAGGTGCCGGTCTGGGCTGCAACCCCATCGACCGCGTCGAAGGAGGTCGAGACGGTGTTGATGTTGGCGAAGGCGCTGTAGGCGGAATTGTTGGTCTGGCTGAGGGCGGCCGAACCCACGCCGCCGGACAGGTCGATCGTGGCGCTCTGCAGCAGGTTCGGATTGCCGGCGATGGCCGGATTTACCGACAAGCTGCTCTCCGCCTGGGTGCGAGCGGCGTCCCCGATGCCGAACAACTGGCTCATCGACATGCCGGTGGCGGTATTGGCGGTATTATCGCTCTGGACCGCCAGCGACACGCCAGACCCGCCGTTCGGCGTGAAGCTGAGCTGCCCGTTGGAATCCAGCGAGAACGAACCGTACAGCCCCACTCCGCTCCCCCGATCGTTGAGGGCGTTCAGCATGTCCTGCATGGTCCCGCCGGCGGGCGTGGTCACCGTCACGTTCTTCAGCAGCGAACCGTCCGGCGCGGTCAGGGCGAAGGTGATGCTCTGCCCGGCGGGATAGCCGCTCTGGCTCGTGGGCGTGAGGCCGGTGTTGTAGTCGGTATTACCGGCGGACTGCACTATGTCGTTGAGGCCGAAGAAGTCGGAAAAGTTCTGCCCGGCCTTCGAACTGGGCGTGGAGGAATCATCCGACACCACCACGCCGCCGCCGCCGTTGGCCGACAGGGACAGCGCCCCGTTGGAGAAGCTGGCGGAGCCCGAGGTCCCCAGCTGGCTATTGAGGGTGGAGAGGAAGCTGGTCGGCGTGAAGCTGACCGGGGCGCCGCCGTTCACGGTCATGGTGCCGGCGTCGAAGTCGATAGCCACCTGGGTCTGGACGTTGCCCGACGAATCCAGCACCGCGATGTTGGTCGTGCCGGTGAAGCCCGAGATGTCGGTGGGCAGGTCCATGCCGGTGTTGCGCCCTGTCAGGGTGGTGGGCGCCGGCTGGGCCGAAAAGCTGTTGGAGACGGAGTTGAGCTCGTTAGCGGTGGCGCTCATCAGGCCCGAGACCTGGCTGGCGATCTGCGGCAGTTCGGTGTTGCGCAGGTCCAGCAGACCGCTCAGCTCGCCGCTGTTCAGGCGCGATCCCATGGGCTGCTGCACGCCGCCGACCGGCGTGAGCAACAGCTGGCCGGAGGTGGCGCCGGGCGCGTAGGCAAGGGTGGCCGACTGTTGGTTGGTCACCAGGGGCGACCCGTCGGCCGCGGTGATGGTCACCCCTCCGGTCGAGTTCGGGCTGACGTTGACGTTCATCAGGTTGGAGAGTTGATTGATCAGCGAGCTCTGCTGATTCTCGGCTCCGGTGGCGTCGCCGCCCGAGGCGGTCGCCTGCGAGATCTGCGTGTTCAGCTGACCGATCTGCTGCATCAGCGAATTGGCCGTGGAGACATCGGACTCGATGTTCTGGTCCGCTTGGCCCGTCATGTTCTGGAGGCTGGAGACGATCGACTGGCCTTGGGTCAGGAACGACTGGATCTGGGTGACCGCGGCGGACTGGCCGGCGCTGGATGGGTTGGAGGCCAGGGTCGAGAAGCTCGAGAAGACATTATCCAACTGACTGAAGAACGACGACGAGTCGCTCGGATCCCCGAACAGGCCCTGCGCCTGACCGAGTATGGTGTTGATGATCGCGGCCGAACCGTTCTGGGATTGGGCGCTGTAGTTGGCGGCTTCCAGAAATTGGTTGGTGATGCGGGTGATGCTGTCAACCGAGACGCCGTTGGCCTGCCCCCCGACGTTGTCCGCCGACTGGTTGACGACCTCACGAGCGTAGCCGGGCGTGTTGACGTTGGAGATGTTGTTGGAAACAGCGCCAAGGCCCGCATCGGCGGCCTGGAGACCGCTGGTGGCGATATTGAGGATGTTGCTGAGCGAGGAGAAGTTGATCACCGGCCGCACTCCCCCTCAATGGCAGCAACTGCCCGGCAGCATTTGCCCATCCCAGCCCAAACCACCCTGCTCGGGGCGCAAAAGGCCTTGATCCCTGCGAAATCCTGGAAGGGTGCGAGCGTCATCACCGCACCACGGCGCAAGAGCGGCGCCAGTTTCTGTGCGCGGCCCCGCTGGCGGCTCGGAACGGGAGGCGCTATGCCCCACCCCCTTGGCCTCTCGTCCATGACGGAGCCAGGAAAGGGTGAATTCGGGGAGAGGGTGATTATCGGCCCATGACGCCTGCGCCGCCGCCGCCGTCGGATGCGCCGCTCGAGCCGGGGCTCTATGTGGTCTCGACCCCGATCGGCAATCTGCGCGACCTGACCTTCCGCGCGCTCGACGTGTTGAGCGCCTGCGACCTCGTGCTGGCGGAAGACACCCGCGTCACCGCCAAGCTGTTGACGGCCTATGGCCTGTCCAAGCGCATGGAACGCTACGACGACCACATCGGCGAGCGCGCACGACCGGCGATCCTGCGCCGTCTGGCCGAAGGCGGGCGTATCGCCCTGGTCTCGGACGCCGGCACGCCCCTGGTCTCCGACCCCGGCTACCGGCTGGTGCAGGCGGCGCTGGAGCAGGGCGCGGCGGTGATCCCGATCCCGGGCGCCTCCGCTCTCCTGGGCGCGCTCGCTGGCGCGGGCCTGCCGACCGACCGCTTCCTGTTCGCCGGCTTCCCCCCGCCTAAATCCGGCGCCCGGCGGACCCTGTTCCAGGAGTTGGCGGCAGTGCGCTCGAGCCTTGTGTTCTATGAGACCGGGCCCCGGCTCCGCGACAGCCTGACAGACATGCTGGCGGTGTTCGGCGCGCGCGAAGCCGCGGTATGCCGGGAGCTGACCAAGCGGTTCGAGACCTTCGTGCGCGGACCGCTCGACGCCCTGGCCGTGCACCCAGCCCTGGAGGCCCCCAGGGGCGAGATCGTGGTGGTGGTCGGTCCGGGCCGCGAAGAGACCGCGAGCGAAGCCGACGCAGACATGGCCCTTTCCGAAGCGCTCTCGCGGCTTTCGCCGGCCGACGCGGCTGGCGAAGTCGCCCGGGCTCTGGGCCTGCCACGCCGGGCCCTGTACCAGCGCGCCCTGGCGCTGCGGAATGGCGGAAGCGATGCATGACGGCCGGCCGCCATCCCCCGCCTCCGCGCCGTGCGCGGGGACTGAAGGCGCGCAGGGACGGCCGGGCGGCGGAGGTCGTCGCCGCCCTGTGGCTGATGGCC
>JBARAK010000186.1:0-3100 GCA_049791955.1 Caulobacteraceae bacterium | reverse complement strand
GCTTTGCGGTCCCTGGCGGCGACGACATGGAGAGCGTTCGCCATCGACAGCGCGATCGGTCCCGATGCGGCGGGTTTTCTGTGGCACTCCCCTCCCTGCCTCACATAGACGCAGTAGGTGTCGCCCTCTTTGGCGATCCAAAACGTGCGACATATCTTGGCCTCGTCCGACTCCGGCAATAAGTAGACCTCTGGTATCTCGATGTCATTGGCCGCAGTCTCCTCCTCGACCCTAGCCTCATCGGTTTCGTCCCCCACCGTAGGTGAAATCGTCGCGGCGCGCTCGACCGCATCCTGTAGTACCTGCTCGACGTGATCGAGCCGGTCTGAACGAGATTTCTGCTGCGGCGGAGTCACTTGCGTGGCATCCGCAGGATGCTGGGCATGCTGATCCCACAGCGGCCCCCATGCGGATGCGGGGTTCTCGGGGAACATTTCCTTCAGAAACGCCTCGGTCTCTTGCGCGACCTCGATCAGATCATCCGCTGGGCGCGTTGTGAGTGCCTTCAGTAGATCGAGCGCTCGCGCCAACGTCTCAGCCTGCTTCTCGCGCTGGCCCTTGACCCTCTTCAACTCGCCGGTCGTGTTCATCACCGCCTGCGTCGCCTTCTCAAGCTCGCTGGAAAGGCGTTCGTTCTCAGAGTGCCATTTCCCGGCCTCGATCTGCTGATCTTCGGTGCTGACGCCGACGAAATTCGTGCCGTCGAAGTGTTCGACCCGCTCCTTCAATTCGGTGTACTCGCCGCCCTTGCCGACGTGAAGATGGTCGCAGCAGAAATCGAGGATATTGACCAGCCGCACCGTCTCATCCTGTTTGGTGGGCTTCCCGGCCCCCTTCTTTTTCTCACCCTTCCAGGTCAGAAACTTATCCAGTACCGCGCTCGGGTTGTTCAACCGCCGCAGTTTCTTGCTGCCGTAGGTTTCGCTGTAGTAGCGGCGAAACTCCTCGACCTCCTCGAACCGCTCCATGATCTTCATCAGATTGGTGCGCTCCGCCTTCGTCCAGATAGCCTCCGGGTCCTCTTCGTGGAGGTGATTGACGCGCAGGAATTCGCCCATGCTGTTGCGCCAGCGCTGCGTATCCTCAGCGCGCTGGTCGGGGTTGTTGGGCCGGATCATTGCCTCCAATTGCTTCTTGAACTTGAAGATGGCCCGCCCATTATCAATGTGGTACTCCCAGGTCTTGCCGAGATGCGCGAACCCACTTTTTGCGCGAGCAAGATACTCCGTCACAACCTCGTTCGGCAGGATTAGGTCATCATCTCCTTCGTCCAACTCATCACTCCGTGGTTGATTGTTGAAGGAGACCGGCAGTTAATATGACCCTCGCTGGGTATCAAGATATAACCAGCCAAGAAAAATGTAACAGTGACCTGGGAAGATTGTAACAACCGTAGGGCATAACCTTGTAACCTGCTCTACTCGATCCCGACTTGTATTCGGTATACAGGCAATGATGAGATATGCGTGTAATACAAGAATATGGCAAACCTTTCTCTCGGCGACGATCTCATCGCGCAATATTTGCCTCTGGTGCGGTTCTCGAATCGGATGCCCCGGCCCGCTGAGCGCCTCCTCAGCCGGTGCGCTGAATCTCCTGTGTGCGCAATACCAGACTGTGCAGTCTACTGAGGCTGGGCGCGTACTGGAAACCAGGGCGACGTTCGTCGAGGCGGGAGCATTGGTACACCGGTCGCGCCGAAGGATTTCACCTCGGCCTTGGTCGGTGCCGCCTCTGTTGGCGATGAACCGATTTGCCGCCGATACTGTCCAGACCACGACCGCGCGCTCGACGCTGTGGACATCGCCAACAATGGGCCCGCCGCCTGTCAGGATCGAGCTATGCGCCGTGCATAACCGGTTCTGAGCCTCTTTCAGCTTCCGTAACCGACCTCGGAATGCGGCGTCGCCTGTTTTTGGGCTATTTGGGACATTCAGCAGGTCGCACGCTGCCCTGGTCGGCGCGGAAATCCGTCCGAACCTCATCGTCCACCTCGCTAACTCCCTGATTTTTCACCTATCCGCCCTCAATGAGACCGGCGAGACGGGGGCTTGCTCGTAAGCCGAGGCGTTCCGAGCCGAGCGTCGCAATGGCGGCGGCAACTGTCGCAACTGGCACTAAATGTATTACAAAAATACGGGGCTGAAAGCCGCAGGAATCCTACGACTGTCACAACTGTCACCGCGCGGAAGCACATTCTATATTTGAGATCGCCATCGACCAGCCCATGTGAGATAAGGACAAAAAAGCAAACTGGATCTTCGCGCACGCAAGTGACAGTTGCGACAGTTGGCAGTTTTGCTGGGGTTTCAAGGGCAAAAACATGCATTTCATTGGGTGACAGTTGTGACAGTTTTCTAGTTTTTTGATGCCCGGCGATATGTCTTCTCGCGGATTCGCCCGGCCTTTGCGGCTTGTGCTCCCTTTCGTTTGCGTTCAGCCTTTTCCCATGCCGCTCGTTCGGCGAACTCGATATGCACACAGGGATTGATCTCCCATGCACAGGCATCATGGCGGTTGGTCGCGATCTCACGAACCCAACCCATTGCGGCCAGCATATCCATCGCTGCCTTCACCTGTTTCGCGTCTCGATGTGAGACCCGCTTGAGATCGCGAGCCCTGTGTGTGTTCTCGGGATGCGCCAGAAGGTGTCCAGCAAACCACTGGACTTCGCTCCGCAGATCTGAATCCTCGCTGAAAAACCGCATATACAGAGCCACCGCTTGCGGGATGAACATCTCGATCATGAGATCTCGCGCCATTTTGGCCGTCTCACCTGACACCACTGCCATATGATCCCAGCGGATCACTGGAAATAGGCTCTCGACCAAATGAAGGACCAGCAATAGCCGGGCAAACAGTCCGTTGATCTTATTGGCGTGCTGGCGCAGCGCGCCCGGCAACAGTTCATTGTCTCGCAGCAGGCCGATCGCCACTTCCTCGACTTCGTGTCGGTAGTGCTGCGCCTCGGGCGACAAGACAACCGGTTCGCCGAAGTCAGACGGTTGCAGCGAGGCCAGGGTATTGATGATCTCGACATATGCCTGATAGGCGTCGTCATCCGGCACCTTGCTGACGCGTCCGGCATTGCAGGCGCGGA
>JBARAK010000185.1:0-5796 GCA_049791955.1 Caulobacteraceae bacterium | reverse complement strand
ATCCTGGGCCGCCCGGTGGTGTTCGCCGGGGCCAGCCCCGACGAGAGCCTGGCCCTGACCCGCTATGGTTCGGCCTTCGACCGGCTGGGCTTCGCCGACCGCGCCTTCGCCTATGAGCCGGTGGGCGCGGCCTTCTTTTTCGCGCGGCGGCTGGCCGGGCGGGCGACCGTGCTGGTGGCCGACTTCGGCGGCGGCACCAGCGACTTCTCGGTGATGCGGTTCGAGCGCACCGGGGCCGCCCTGGCCGCCACCCCGCTCAGCCATTCCGGCGTCGGGGTGGCCGGGGACGCCTTCGACTTCCGCATCATCGACGAGGTGGTGTCGCCGCGGCTGGGCAAGGGCGGCGGCTACCGCTCGGACGGCAAGGTGCTGGGGGTGCCGCAACGCTACTACGCCACCTTCGCGCGCTGGAACCAGCTCACCCTGATGAAGTGGTCGCGCGACCTGCGCGAGATCCGCGAGATCGCCCGCACCGCCCTGGACCCCGAGGCGCTGGACCGCTTCATCCGCCTGATCGAGAACGACCACGGCTACGCCCTGTACCAGGCCGTCTCGCGGGTGAAGGAGGCGCTGTCGGGGGCCGAGGCCGCCACCCTGGACTTCCACGTCGAGGACATCGACATCCAGGTCGAGATCCGCCGCAGCGAATTCGAACGCTGGATCGGCAAGGAACTGGACCAGATCCGCCAGGCAGTCGACCGGGCCCTGGCCGACGCGGGGTGCAAGGCCGGCGACATCGACAAGGTGTTCCTGACCGGCGGCTCGTCCCTGGTGCCGGCGGTGCGGGCGATCTTCGCCGACCGCTTCGGCGAGGCGGCGCTGGAGAGCGGCGGCGAGTTCGAGTCCATCGCCTCCGGCCTGGCCCTGATCGGCGCCGAACCCGACCCGACCCCCTGGTGCCAGACGGCCACCGCCTGACCGTCCGCCATCGGCTGGCGCCGCCGCCGGTTTGCGATAACAGTCGGGGCCGATGCCCCGGCCCATCATCAGCCTCCAGAACGTCACCAAGCGGTTCGGCGCGACCACCGCCGTCGACGACGTCAGCCTGGACATCGAGGAGGGCGAGTTCTTCGCCCTGCTGGGGCCGTCGGGCTGCGGCAAGACCACCTTGCTGCGGATGCTGGCCGGCTTCGAGCTGCCGAGCGAGGGTCGCATCCTGATCGACGGCCAGGACGTCACCGCCGCCCCGCCCCACAAGCGGCCGGTCAACATGGTGTTCCAGTCCTACGCCGTGTTTCCGCACATGAACGTGTTCGACAACGTCGCCTACGGACTGAAGGTCGAACGCATCGCCCCGGCCGAACGCGCCCGCCGGGTCGGGGAAGCCCTGGCCCAGGTCCAGCTCGACCACCTGGCCAGACGCCGGCCTGACCAGCTCTCCGGCGGCCAGCGCCAGCGGGTGGCGCTGGCCCGCGCCCTGGTCAAGCGCCCCCGCGTGCTGCTGCTGGACGAACCGCTCTCCGCCCTCGACGCCCGGCTGCGCGACCAGATGCGCTCGGAGCTGTCGGCCCTGCAGGACAAGGTGGGGATCACCTTCATCATGGTCACCCACGACCAGCACGAGGCCCTGGCCCTGGCCTGCCGCTGCGCGGTGATGGACCAGGGCGTGCTGCGGCAGGTCGCCCCGCCGGCCCAGCTCTACGACGCCCCCAACTCGCGCTTCGTGGCCGACTTCATCGGCTCGGTGAACCTGTTCGAGGGCCGGCTGGCGGTGGAGGCGCCCGACCACGCCATCGTCACGACCGAGGCCCTGTCCAGCCCGATCTACTTCGACCACGCGGTGGCGGGCGCGGGCGGCGCCCCGGTGTGGGCGGCGATCCGGCCGGAGAAGATCGAGCTGCGCAGGCGCGCCCTCGGCCAACCGGCCCCCGAGTTGGAGGACGCGCCCCCGGGCTGCAACGTCGCCGCCGGGACCATCCGCGACGTTCACTATCTCGGCAGCGAGTCGGCGTTCGAGGTGCGGCTGCCGAGCGGTCGGGACGTGAAGGTGGTCCGCTCCAACCTAACCCGCTGGGACCAGGAGGCCTTCGCGCCGGACGAGGCGGTCTGGCTGACCTGGCGCGCCTGCTCCCCGGCCCTGCTGCTGTCATGAAGCCCTCTACTGTCGCGCAAACCGATGACATGTCACTGCGCCCCCCTCGCCCCGCGTCCGGGCCGATCTGCGCGCCCGCAGGGACCGCCCAGTCGTTGAGGGGAAACGCGCCGCCACGGCGCCTATGATCCGTATACGGACTGATATTCCCATCCGGGGTCGCGATGACATGGCGCGTGACCTGACACACCCCACGAAACCGGTTCGATCCGGCTGTCGCCGGGGCCCGGGTAGGGTAGCTTGGCGCCCATGATCGCCGCCGCTTCCGAACTCGACGCCTTCATCGAGGACAACCCGCACATCGAGTTCTTCGACGTGCTGTTCACCAGCCTGAGCGGGGTCCCCCGCGGCAAGCGGCTGCGCCGGCACGAGATGCGCCACGTCTACGCCTACGGCCGCTTCCTGCCCGGCTCGCTGCTGGTGGTGGACATCACCGGACGGGACGTGGAGGACACCGGCCTGGTCTGGGAAGACGGCGACGCCGACCGGCTGGCCCGGCCCGTCCCCGGCACGCTGGTCCCCGCCCCCTGGCTCGGCCCCGACGTCGGCCAGGTCATGCTGTCGATGTACGAGCTGGATGGCCAGCCCAACGACCTCGATCCCCGCCACGTGCTGAAACGGGTGCTGGACCGCTTCGCCGCCGACGGCCTGACCCCGGTGGTCGCCTGCGAGCTGGAGTTCTACCTTGTCGACGCCCAGCGCGCCCCGGACGGCGGCGTCACCCTGCCGGCCAGCCGCTTCACCCAGGGCCGCCCGACCCTGCATGGGGTCTATGGCCTGCCGGAGGTGGAGGACGCCGCGCCCTACCTGCGCGACCTGTGGGACGCCTGCGACGAACAGGGCGTGCCGCTCGAAGGCGTGATCTCGGAGTACGCCCCGGGCCAGCTCGAACTGACCCTGAAGCACAGGCCCGACGCCCTGCGCGCCGCCGACGATGCGGTGCTGTACAAGCGCGCCGCCAAGGGCGTGGCCCTGACCCACGGCCTGCAGGCCTGCTTCATGGCCAAGCCGTTCGCCGACCGGGCCGGCAGCGGCATGCACCTGCACGTCAGCTTCAACGGCGCCGACGGCAGGAACGCCTGCGCCAGCGACGCTCCCCAGGGCGCGCCGGTCCTGGGCCACGCCATCGCCGGCATGCAGGCCCTGCTGGCCGAGAGCTTCGCGATCCTCGCGCCCAACGCCAACTCGTTCCGGCGCTTCAAGGCCAATTCCTACGCGCCGATCTCCGCCGCCTGGGGCGTCAACAACCGCACCGTCTCGCTGCGCATCCCGGCCGGGCCGCCGGCGTCCCGCCATGTGGAGCACCGCGTCGCCGGCGCCGACGCCAATCCCTACCTGGCCCTGGCCGCCGTGCTGGCCGCCGCCCACTACGGCATCACCAACAAGCTCGATCCGGGCCCCGCAGTGGTTGGCGACGGCTACGCCGCCACGCCCCAGCCCGGCCGGAAGCCCTTGCCCAGCAACTGGTTCTCGGCCTTGGACCTGTTCGCCGGCAGCGAAGTCCTGAAGGACTATCTGGGGGAGCGGTTCGTGCGCATGTACGCCACCGTGAAGCGCACCGAGCAGGCCCGCTTCTTCGACGTGGTCACGGCCCTCGACTACGACTGGTATCTCGCCAATGCGTGACGGAGCTGTGGGGCGTTGAGCGGGCAGCCGTGGAAGCGCGCGCGGGGCATGTTCCTCGCCACGCTGTCGCCGCCCGCGCTCTGGCTCATCGCCTTCTTCATGGTCCCGCTGGGGGTGATCTGGGCCTACAGCTTCGGCCGCAACGCCGGCCTGACCGACATCGCCGTCACCGGCACGCTGGCCAACTATGCCCGCGCGTTCGAGCCGCTCTATCTCGGCATCCTGTGGAAATCGCTGGTGTTCGCCGCCGTCACCACCGCGCTCTGCCTGGTGATCGGCTTCCCGGTGGCGCTGGCCCTGTCCTTCGCCCGGCCCCGGACCAGGCTGTGGCTGCTGATCGCGGTGATGCTGCCGTTCTGGACCAACCTGCTGATCCGCACCTACGCCCTGATGGCGGTGCTGCGCGACCAGGGCTACGTCAACTTCGCCCTGGGCTGGCTGTATGGCGGGGTCGCCAGGCTGGCGGCGCTGGGCGGCGCGCACCTGCCGCCGTTCGAGCCGCTTCCCTTGCTGCACAACGACTTCGCCGTGGTGCTCGGCCTGGTCTACGTCCAGCTGCCGTTCATGGTGCTGCCGCTCTACGCGGCGCTGGACCGGATGGACCGCTCGCTGCTGGAGGCGAGCCTGGACCTGGGCCACGGCCACCTCGCCACCCTGCTCCGCATCGTCGTCCCCCTGGCCGCGCCGGGGATCGCCTCGGGCCTGGTGCTGACCTTCATCCCCTCGCTGGGCTCCTACCTGACCCCGGACCTGCTGGGCGGGCCGGACAGCCAGATGATCGCCAACGTGATCGAGCGGCAGTTCAAGATCGCCAACGACTGGCCGTTCGGCGCGGCCCTGTCGTTCCTGCTGATGTATCTGACCCTGTTCTTCATCGCCGCCCACGGGATGTGGAGCCGCCACCGCGAGCGCAACCGGGCGGCGGCATGAGAGCCGGGAAGCTTCCCACCGCCCCGCTCGACTATCTCGGCCGCTGGCCGCTGAGGGCCTGGCTCGTCGCGGTCTACGGCTTCCTCTACACCCCGCTGGTCGCGCTGATCGTGTTCAGCTTCAACAACAGCCGCCGCAACATCGTGTGGAAGGGCTTCACCCTGGACTACTACGTCCAGGCGCTCCAGGACGTCGACCTGCTGCAGGCGTTCGCCAATTCCCTGACCATCGCCCTGGTCTGCACCCTGGTCAGCGTGGTCCTCGGCGCGCTCGGCGCGGTGGCGCTGTGGCGGTTCCGCTTTCCCGGCAGGGGCGCGTTCGAGGGCGGGATCGCGCTGCCGATCGTGGCGCCGGAGATCTGCATGGGGGTGGCCATGCTGGTGTTCTTCACCCGCATCCTGCCCTGGCCCGACGACCTGCCCTGGCCGCTCGACCTGGGCGCCATCACCATCGCCCACATCGCCTTCTGCTTCCCGCTGGTGGTGGTCGTCGTCCGCGCGCGCCTGGCCTCGTTCAACCGCGAGCTGGAGGAGGCCGCCCGCGACCTGGGGGCCAGCGAGTGGCGCAGCTTCTTCGACGTGCTGGTCCCGCACATGAGGCCGGCCCTGCTGGTGGGGGGACTGCTGGCCTTCACCACCAGCCTGGACGACTTCGTGATCACCTTCTTCACCGCCGGCCCCGACACCGAGACCTTCCCTGTGCAGGTCTATTCGATGGTGCGCTTCTCGGTGACGCCGGAGGTGAACGCCGCCTCGACCCTGCTGATCCTGGTCACCGTGGCGCTGACGGTGGTCGCGGTCCGGCTGCAGGGCGCGGATGGGATTTCCAGCGCACGGTAGGGCTGCGGGCTCCCGGCGATCGGACGTCCCCTTGACCGGCCCGGCCCGGTCCAAATATCGATCGTCGGACGCGCGCCCTAGACGCCGTCCGAACCGCCGCTGGACATCCAGCGCGTTCGATAACGCGACAAGGCCAGGGAGAACGCGATGTATCGCGACACGCAGCTGTTCATCGATGGGCGCTGGATCGACGCGGCGGCCGGGGAAACCCTGCCGGTCCACAACCCGGCCACCGGCGAGGTGATCGGCCGTCTCGCCCACGCCCGCGCCGCCGACCTGGACAAGGCCCTGGCGGCGGCCGAACGGGGC
>JBARAK010000184.1:0-5113 GCA_049791955.1 Caulobacteraceae bacterium | reverse complement strand
GCACGGGACCGTGCGTGGCCACGGCCTCCCGTTCGCGCGCGGCGTGGCCCAGCGGCGTCTGCAGGGCCGCCTCGGCCGTCGGGGCCACGGGGTAGAGGATCGCGGTCATCGGCCCAATCTTGTGGTTTCGCGGCCGCGTCGCCAAGTGCGGCGCAGCGCTGTGGACAGCGCGGCTTTGGAGTCCCGTCCGTGCAGATCGACCTAAAGGATAAACGCGCCCTGGTCACCGGCTCCTCCGCCGGCATCGGCTGGGCCATCGCCAGCAAGCTCGCCGAAAGCGGCGCTGAGGTGGCGGTCAACGGCCGCACCGCCGAACGGGTGCAGGCCGCCATCGCCGAGCTGAAGGCCGCGATCCCCGGCGGCCGCTTCGTCGAGGCGGTCGGCGACGTACGCACGGCGGAAGGCTGCGACGCGATCGCGGCGGCGGCCGGCGACATCGACATCCTGATCAACAACGCCGGCTGGTTCGATCCCAAGGAGGCCTTCTCCATCCCCGACGAGGACTGGACCAAGGCGTTCGAGCTGAACGTGATGAGCGGCGTGCGCCTGACCCGCCACTATGGTCCCAAGATGCGTGACAAGGGCTGGGGCCGCATCGTGTTCATCGCTTCGGAGTCCGGGATCCAGATCCCGACCGAGATGATCCACTACGGCTTCTCCAAGACCGCCCAGCTGGCCCTGACCCGCGGCTTCGCCCAGGCCCTGGCCCAGACCGGGGTGACGGTGAACGCCGTGCTGCCGGGCCCGACCCGTTCGGAGGGCGTGGAGGGCTTCCTGAAGACCCTGGCCGACCAGGGCGGGGTGAGCGAAGCCGACATCGAGCGCGACTTCTTCCTGCATGGCCGCCCCAGCTCGCTGGTCAAGCGCTTCGCCGATCCGGCCGAGATCGCCGACGTGGTGGCCTTCGTCTGCTCGAAGGAGGCGGCGATCATCAACGGCGCCCCGATCCGCGCCGAGGGCGGCATCTTGCAGAGCATCGCTTAAGACTGGCGAAGGGGCGGGTGCGTCGCGCTCGCCCCTTCGCTAAAAGCGGTTCATGCCGACGACCATGATCCAAACCGAACGCTTCGCTCCGGTCCGCCAGGCGTTCGACGCCGCCTTCGCCACCGGCGAGGAGCTGGGCGCCCGCTTCACCCTGGTCCAGGACGGGGAGGTGATGCTGGACATCTGGGGCGGCCACGCCGACCGCGCCAAGAGCCGGCCGTTCGAGGCCGACACCCTGACCCCGGTGTTCTCGACCACCAAGGCCATTGCCGCCCTGCTGATCGCGCGGCTGGTGGACCAGGGGCGGCTCGACTACGGCCAGACCGTCGCCAGCGTCTGGCCCGAGTTCGCCCAGGCCGGCAAGGCCGCCATCACCGTGGCCCAGGTGATGTCGCACCAGGACGGACTGGCTGGCTTGCCCGAGCCGATGGACCCGGGGCTGTGGATGGACTGGGACGTCATCACGGCCAAGCTCGCGGCCATGACGCCGCTGTGGGCGCCCGGGACCGCCTCCGGCTACCACCCGATCACCTTCGGGTTCACGGCCGGCGAGATCTTCCGCCGGGTCGACGGCCGCAGCATGGGCCGCGCGCTGCGCGAGGACCTGGCCGGGCCGTTCGGCCTGGACCTGTGGATCGGCCTGCCCGACAGCGAGTTCGACCGGGTCGCCGAGCTGGAGCGGCCCACCCGCTTCGCCGACTTCGGCCGGATGACCGAGATCAAGAAGCTCGCCTTCCTGACCAAGTGGGCCGCGCCGGGCGGGCGGGGCGGCGACGCCTGGCGCCGCGCGGAGATTCCCTCGGCCAACGGCCACGTCACCGCCCTGTCCATGGCCCGGCTGATGAACGCCCTGGCCTGTGGGGGGCGGCTCGACGGCCGCGCGCTGCTCAGGCCCGAGACGGTGCAGGCCGCCACCCGCGAACAGATCCGGGGCCAGGACCTGGTGCTGCCGTTCGAGATCACCTGGGCCGCCGGCTTCATGCGCAACGTCCCCAATATGATCTACGGCCCGGGCGTGGGGAGCTTCGGCCACTCCGGCTGGGGCGGCAGCTGCGCCTTCGCCGACCCGGAGCGCGGCCTGTCGGGCGCCTATGTCATGAACAAGCAGTCGCCGGACCTGATCGGCGACCCGCGCGCGGTGCGCCTGATCCGGACGGCGTACGGTTGCCTGTAGGGGAGTGACGGGGCGGTGGCTTCCGCATCCGCGGACCGCCGGTATCCGTAGCTTCGTGGACCGCCCGGAAGAGGGGCGGCCCAACCGAGGAAACCCCAATGACAATCCGGATCGACCACCGGCTGGCCCGCGCCGGCGTACTTTCGCTCGCCCTGTTCGCAATGGCGGCCCCGTCCGCCTTCGCCCAGATGGCCGGTCAGGCGATGCCTGACCAGACGATGTCCGATCCCATGGTCGGCGGCGCGGCCATGTATCCGAGCAAGACCATCGTCGAGAACGCGGTGAACTCGAAGGACCACACCACCCTGGTCGCGGCGGTCAAGGCCGCGGGCCTGGTGGACACCCTGTCCGGAACCGGGCCGTTCACCGTGTTCGCCCCCACCAACGAGGCGTTCGCCAAGCTGCCGGCCGGCACGGTCGACACCCTGGTCAAGCCCGAGAACAAGCCCGAGCTCACCAAGATCCTGACCTATCACGTGGTCGCTGGCCGGCTCACGGCCATGGACCTGATGAAGATGGTCAAGGACGGCGGCGGAACCGCGACCCTGACCACCGTGCAGGGCGAGCCGCTGACCGTGACCCAGAAGGGCCGCCACCTGATGGTGCGGGACGCCAAGGGCGACGTGGCGCGGGTCACGATCGGCGATGTCTACCAGTCGAATGGCGTCATCCACGTGGTCGACACGGTGCTGTTGCCGAACTGAAGCTGCCTGCGCCTGCTCCCTTCGCGGGGATAAGCGGATTTTTAGAGACCGGTGGATGAACAGGCGTGCCTGCTTCCCCCACAAAAGGAGGGTCGCTACCCCAGCAGCTTTTCGATCTCGTCTTCCAGCGCCTCGGGCTTTACGTTGGGGGCGAAGCGGCCCGAGACTTCGCCCTGGCGGTCGACCAGGAACTTGGTGAAGTTCCACTTGATCCCCTCGGTGCCGAGCAGCCCGCGCTTCTCCTTCTTGAGGAATTCGTAGAGCGGGTCGGCGCCGGGGCCGTTCACCTCGATCTTGGCGAACATCGGGAAGTCGACGTCGTAGGTGAGGGAGCAGAAATTGGCGATCTCGGCCGCGTCGCCGGGCTCCTGCGCGCCGAACTGGTTGCAGGGGAAGCCCAGCACCCGCAGGCCCCGGTCCGCGTACTTGCGGTGCAGCGCCTCCAGCCCCGCGTACTGAGGGGTGAAGCCGCACTTGCTGGCGGTGTTGACGATCAGCAGTACGTCGCCACGGTAGTCGGCCAGGGCCTTGTCCTGGCCGTGCAGCGTCTTGGCGTTGAAGTCGTAGGCGGTGGTCATCGAAAGCCTCTCCCCACGCTCATGAGTCCTGTCGTCAGGCCGGTTCGCGCACCAGCAGGCCGCGCTGGTCGAGCAGCTGGGCGATCTGGACCGCGTTCAGGGCCGCGCCCTTGCGCAGGTTGTCCGACACGCACCAGAAGGCCAGGCCATTCTCCACCGTCGGGTCGGTGCGCAAGCGGCTGATGTAGACGGCGAACTCGCCCTGGCTCTCCTTGGGGGTGATGTAGCCGCCGTCCTCGCGCTTATCGACCACCACGACGCCGGGCGACTCGCGCAGGATCTCGCGGGCCTCGTCCTCGTCCAGCGGGGTCTCGAACTCCACGTTCACCGACTCCGAGTGGCCGACGAACACCGGCACGCGCACGCAGGTGGCGGTGAGCTTGATCTTGGGGTCGAGGATCTTCTTGGTCTCGGCCGCCATCTTCCACTCTTCCCTGGTGAAGCCGTCTTCCATGAAGGTGTCGATGTGGGGGATGACGTTGAAGGCGATCTGCTTGGTGAACTTGTGCGGCTCGGTCGGGCCCAGCACGAACACGTTCTTGCTCTGGTCCCACAGCTCGTCCATGCCGGCTTTCCCGGCCCCGGAGACCGACTGGTAGGTCGAGACCACCACCCGGCTGATCCGGGCCGCGTCGTGCAGCGGCTTCAGCGCCACCACCAGTTGGGCGGTGGAGCAGTTCGGGTTGGCGATGATGTTCTTCTTGCGGAAGCCCTCGATGGCGTCGGGGTTCACCTCCGGCACGATCAGCGGCACGTCGGGGTGCATGCGCCAGGCCGAGGAGTTGTCGATCACCACCGCGCCGGCCTGGCCGATCTTCTCGGCCCAGGCCTTGGACACGTCGCCGCCGGCCGACATCAGCACGATATCGACGGTGGAGAAGTCGAAGGCCTCGATGTCCTCGCACTTGATGGTCTTGTCGCCGAAATCCACCGACAGGCCGAGTGAACGGCGCGAAGCCAACGCGTGGAGCTTGTCCACCGGGAACTTCAGCTCCTCCAGGATGACCAGCATTTCGCGGCCCACGTTGCCGGTGGCGCCCACGATAGCGACGCGATAACCCATCGCGCTTCTCCTGTATTCGTATCGAAAAACTTCAGTCCGACGGTGCTAAGCCTTGCGGCCTTCCGGCACAAGGCCAGCGTCGGCGAAGCGACCGGCGTCGACTCCGGGGCGCGCGCTCCAGGCGTGCACGGGTGGGGCGACACCCATCCAAGAGGGAATGGAATCGCGCGCGATTCCAGGCAAGCTTGCCCCCTCGAATCACACGGGAACCGGGTCCCATCGTGGCTGCACCGTCCTCAGCGCCCGTCTCCCATCTCTGGTACGTCCAGGCGTCCGGACAGGTATGGGGCCCCTATGCGGAGGCGCGGGTCGCCGCCTTCGTAGCGGAGGGGCGCCTCTCCGCCGCGACCCCCGTCTCGCCCTGGAGCGAAGGGCCCTTCACCGTGGCCGGGCATACGCCGGAGTTCGCGGCGCTGCTCAGACCGGCGCCCTCTCGGGCTCGCCCCGATCAGGCCAGGCCGCCCGCGGCGCCGCCCGAAATCCCTGCGCCCGAAATCCTTTCGCCTGGGCTCTCCGCGCCTGAAGCCGCTGCATCCGAAGTGTTCGCGCCGGAGCCCGTCGGCCCCGTGCGGCAGGCGGGCGGGGCGGCGCGGCCGCTGCTGGTCTGGGC
>JBARAK010000183.1:0-29208 GCA_049791955.1 Caulobacteraceae bacterium | reverse complement strand
GGTGGAGGGCGTCGCCGAGGCGCTGGAGGCGGACGGCGCGCTCCGCCTGCGACTGCGGGACGGCTCGGCCCGGCGCATCACGGCGGGAGATGTGTTCTTCCCCGGGGATACGCCCAGGGAAGAGCGTTGACCGCGGTCCGAGCCCACGCCGACGGGGGTTGTGACAGCGCGGCCTCTTCCCTGCATCGTGCTAGAAGGGCTCTGATACAAAGAAGACCCTTCCCCGGAAGGACCGCGGCTTTGGAGGGGCCCCGCTGATGCTGCTGGCGATCGAGCAGGGCAACACCAACACCATGTTCGCCCTTCACGACGGGCGGGCCTGGATCGCCCAGTGGCGCACCGCCACCGACATGGCGCGCACCGCCGACGAATACGCCGTGTGGCTGCATCAGCTGCTGAACATGCAGAAGATGGAGCTGTCCGACATCGACAACTGCATCATCTCCAGCGTGGTGCCGCAGTCGGTGTTCAACCTGCGCAACCTGGCGCGGCGCTACCTCAAGGTCGAGCCGCTGGTGGTGGGCGAGAACGTCGAGCTGGGCATCGACGTACGGATCGAGAAGCCGTCCGAGGCCGGGGCGGACCGGCTGGTCAACGCCATCGGCGGCTTCATCCTCTACGGCGGCCCGCTGATCCTGATCGACAGCGGCACCGCCACCACTTTCGACGTGGTGGGCGCCGACGGCGGGTTCGAGGGCGGGCTGATCGCGCCCGGCATCAACCTGTCCATGCAGGCGCTGCACAGCGCCGCCGCCCGCCTGCCGCGCGTGGCCATCGCCAAGCCGGCCCGCGTCATCGGCCGCGGTACGGTGGAGGCGATGCAGTCGGGGGTGTTCTGGGGCTACGTCGCCCTGATCGAAGGCCTGATCGACCGCATCCGCGCCGAATACGGCCAGCCCATGCGCGCCATCGCCACCGGCGGCGTCGCCTCGCTGTTCGAGGGCGCCACCGACAAGATCGATACGTTCGATCCCGAACTCACCCTCAGGGGCCTACTGGAAATTGTTCGCCGCAACGGCAACATAAGGACTAGATGACAAAATCCCATAACGACGAACTCGTCTTCCTGCCGCTGGGCGGCTCGAACGAGATCGGCATGAACCTGAACCTCTATGGTTTCGGGCCGCCCGACGCGCGCAAATGGATCGTGGTCGATCTCGGCGTCACCTTCGGCGACCAGACCACGCCTGGGGTCGAGATCATCACCCCCGATCCGACCTATCTGGAGCAGATCGCCGAGGACGTGCTCGGCATCGTGCTGACCCATGCCCACGAAGACCACATCGGCGCGATCGGCTGGCTCTGGCCCAAGATCAAGGCGCCCGTCTACGCCACCCCATTCACCGCCTACCTGGTCCGCGAGAAGCTGCGCGACAAGAACCTGCTCGACGAAGTCCCGATCACCGAGGTGCCGCTGTCCGGCAAGGTGAAGATCGGGCCGTTCGACATCACCCTGATCACCCTGACCCACTCGATCCCCGAGCCGAACGGCATGGCCATCTCCACGCCGCTGGGCGTGGTGCTGCACACCGGCGACTGGAAGATCGATCCCGATCCGCTGCTGGGCTCGCCCACCGACGTCGAGGCCCTGCGCAAGCTCGGCGACGACGGCGTCCTGGCCATGGTCTGCGATTCCACCAACGTGTTCGTGGACGGCGAGGCGGGCTCTGAAGCCGACGTCCGCATCGCGCTGAACAAGCTGATCGGCTCGCTGAGCGGCAAGGTGGCGGTGGGCTGCTTCGCCTCCAACGTCGCGCGCATGGACAGCGTGATCCGCGCCGCCCAGGCCAACGGCCGCCGGGTCTGCCTGCTCGGCCGTTCCATGCACCGGATGGCCGGCGCGGCGCGTTCGGTCGGCCTGCTCAAGGACGTGCAGCCGTTCGTGGACGACCGGGAGGCCGGCAGCTTCCCGCCGGACAAGATCCTGTTCCTGTGCACCGGCAGCCAGGGCGAGGCGCGCGCCGCCCTGTCGCGCATCGCCGAAGGCTCGCACCCGCACCTGAAGCTCGGTCAGGGCGACAGCGTGGTGTTCTCCTCGCGGGTGATCCCGGGCAACGACATCCCGATCCGCAACCTGCAGAACAAGCTGTCGGACCGTGGGGTGCGCATCTACACCGACCGCGACCACCCCGGCATCCACGTCTCCGGCCACCCTTGCCGGGACGAGCTGGCCCAGATGTATCAGTGGGCCCGTCCCCAGATCGCGATCCCCACCCACGGCGAGCGCCGTCACCTGATCGAGCACATGGCCTTCGCCCGGGACCTGCAGGTGCCAGAGGCGGTCGCGCCCCGCAACGGCGACATGGTGCGGCTCGCCCCTGGCCCGGCCGCCATCATCGACGAGGTTCCGGCCGGACGGCTGTTCCTCGACGGCGGGGTGCTGACGCCGGAGAACAGCGATCCGCTGCGCGAGCGCCGCCACGCGGCGGTGAACGGCGTGCTGATGGTGGCCGTGACCCTTGACCGCAAGAACAAGCTGGCCGCCGACGTCGAGATCCGCGCCATCGGCCTGCCGGGCGACGAGGAGTATCCGCTCTCCGAGGCGCTGGATGACCTGGCCGAGGACGCCGAGGAAGCGGTCGAGGAGCTGAGCGCCGAGCAACGCGGCGACGACACCGCGGTGCGCAAGGCGGTGGCCCGCGCCCTGAAGCGCGCCTCCCAGCGGATCTGGGAGCGCCGCCCGGTGGTCGAGACCCTGGTCACCCGGCTGTAGTCATATCCTCCACCCCCGCCTCGCGGGGGAGGAGAAGAAGGAAGGTCGAGGCCGCCTCATGATCGGCAAGCTGAACCACGTGGGCGTGGCGACCCCCTCCATCGAGGACGCCGCCAGGCTCTATCGCGACGTCTTCGGGGCCACGGACATCACCCCCAGGAAGGCGTTGCCGGAGCAGGGGGTGTGGGTGTCGTTCGTGAACCTGCCCAACGCCCAGATCGAGCTGATCGAGCCCTATGGCGAGGCGTCGCCGATCCACAGCTTCCTGGCCAAGAACCCCAAGGGCGGCCAGCACCACGTCTGCTTCGAGGTGCCCGACATCCTGAAGGCGCGTGACGAGATGCGGGTCAAGGGCGCCACCGTGCTCGGGACCGGCGAGCCGCGCATCGGCGCCCATGGCGTGCCGGTGATCTTCCTGCACCCCAAGGACATGGGCGGGGTGCTGGTGGAGTTGATGGAAGAGCCCGGCGCGGGGCATTAGGTCAGGGCGCTACGACGGCGTGTGGCTTACACCGGTTCTTTTGCTGGCTCCGGGGTGAAGAGGTCGACGGCGAGCGCCATAGCCATGGCCACGGCCCCGATCCCGAACAGCAGCCGGTAATCCCCGCCGGAGCGGCCGAACACGAACGACAGCGCATAGGCTCCGGCCGCCTGCAGGAGGGCGAAGGCGGTGGTGGCGGTTCGCCAGGCCCCGGCCTGGGCGGAGGGGTGATGCTTCAGCAGTTCCCGCGTGCGTCCCAGGGCCACCGGGACCACGCCGATGGTGCAGGCTCCGACGATGAAGCTGGACGCCGCCAGGGCGGTCGAGCCCAATCCAAGCGCGGGCAGGGCGACGAACACCGCCTCGGTCGCGAAGGTCAGGCGCAGCGTGGTCCGATAGCCGATCCGGTCCGCGACATATCCAAGCGCGACGGGCCCGCCGATGGCCCCCAGCCCGAACAGCACCCAGTATTGCGTGCCGGCGTCCAGGCCCAGGCCAAGGCCGCGCGCGGCGTAGTCGACGAGAAAGACCATGTGCGGGACGAGCCCGAAGGCGTTCAGGGCGTAGCTGGCGTAGAGGCCATGCAATTGGCGGCTGGGCAGGCGGCGATGGCGGTGCGCAGGGTGCGCCGTGTCCGAGGGGACGGTTGATTCCGGCCAGCCGTTCCAGCCGAGCAGGACGACCAGCAGCGAAAGTCCGCCAAGTCCCAGCCAAGTGTAGGGCAGGCCTTGGCGCAGCAGCAGCGGCGTCAAGGCGCCGGACGCGGCTATGCCGACGCCCACGCCCATGAAGATCGCGCCGCTGGCGAGGCCGCGCCGCGAAAGCGGCACATGGGGCAGGATGGTCGGGGCGGCCAGGATCATCGCGATCCCGCCGCAGACGCCGGACAGGAGCCGCCAGGCGAAGAACCAGGCGAAGCCCAGGGGCTGGGCGCAGGCGAAGAATGAGACGGCCGCGACCGCCATCGCACCCCTCAGCATCCAGCGCGGATCGAAGCGCCCCGCGGCGGCCCCGGCCCCGACGACGCCGACGAGATAGCCCGCCAGGTTGGCGGCGCCGAGATAGGCGGCGGCGCTGGCCGCGAACCAGCCATGGGCGATGATCGCGGGGAGCAGCGGCGTATAGGCGAAGCGCGCCAGGCCGATGCTCGCAAAGCTGGCGCAGAACCCGCACAGGGTCGCGCGCGCCACGTCCTGCCGGGGCGAAGCGACAAGGTGTATGGAGGCCATGCCGCCTATCCGATGCGCTGCTCGAGGAAGTTCCGCGTCAGGCGGGTGTGACGACGCTGACCCAACGTGATGGCTGGAACTGCGACGGCGGCTTGAAAGGTTCATTCCCGACTCCTCCCGCCGTAGTTGTGGGCCCCGGGCCTTCGGGTGATAATTGGCGCAAGGCGTAGAACTGAATTGCAGAAAGCGCGGGAATGGAGGCCGCGTCCCCCGGCATGCGGCTTTTCCGTAGCGGCCGCTCGGCAAAGCTGAACCGAAATCCACTTTCGATTGTCACGCTCCAAGTCTCAGCCCCCCTTCTGGCCGCGGGAGAAGGATTCGGGGTCTTGATCCTGACGTCCGGCGGGCGCAAAGGCGGATGGCATGGGACCGATCTGGACGCTGTCGATCTATTTCGTGACGTGGTGGCTGACGCTGTTCGCCATCCTGCCGCTGGGCGTGCGCAGCCACGAGGAGGCGGGCGTTCCCCTGCCTGAGGGCTGCGATCCGGGCGCGCCGGTCAATCCGAACCTCAAGCGGAAGGCCTTCACCACCACCTGGGTGGCGGCCCTGGTGACTGGCGCAGTCTGGGCGGTGGTGCAGTTCGGCCTGCTGCCGGTTCCCCAGTTCCCGAACCACTAGGACCGATCACGGCGCCTTGGGCGGCGGCCCCGGCGGCTCGACCCGGCTGCCGAAGCCGAACACGGTCAGGATATGCCGCTGCACCAGCTTGCGCTGGCCGGCGACGGGGCCGGTGAAGGCCACGGGGGCGCCGGTGGCGGTGTCGTAGGCGAAGGCCGAGAACTCGGCCACGCCGGTGCGGTGGGCGGCGGAATAGAACGAGATCTCCGGGATCGGGAAGGCGGTCAGCGTGCCGGGAATGGGCAGGGTGGTGGCGGGCAGGCCGAACACCGTGTCCTCCTGGTCGATCGACAGCGCGCCCATGCGCAGCTCCACCGTCAGCTTGGAGGTCTTCTTGTCCGCCACCAGAATGATGCCCCGGTGGGCGAAGGCGTCGTCGATGGCGCTGATGGCGTAGTCGGCGTTGTCGCCCTTGAAGTGGCTGAGGTCGAGGAACACCGCCGACTGGGGCGGCAGGGCGCCCGCAAGCTTCTCGGCGGCGATCTCGGCGGCGTGGTTCGTCAGGAGCTGCTCGGTGGCGGTGTGGGCGGGCTGGGTCTCGCGATAGGTGGTGCATCCGGAGGCGAGAGGCAGGATCAGCGCGCCGCCGGTGGCGGCGATGACGAGGCGACGAAGCATGGGCGATCCTTGTACGGCGCGCCTCGGCTGGCGCAGGGACGAAGGCGTGAGGGGCGGGGAGAGGGGTCTTTCCTTCCGGATCGAAGCGGCTGAAAGCCGATGCGGTTTCGCCTCGCGGGACGATTTTGGGCCGGCCGCGGCCCGATCCTGCCTGATCCTGTGGCGTAGGATCGATCCGTGCGCCCGCAAATTAGGCGTGAGGGACTTTCGTCACTGGCGGCTTCCATCGATGGGAGACGACCGGCGGCGAGGGGGGCAGGGTGGTCATCGACAACTGTGATGGTTGTCGTTCGAGTGGCCCGATCGACTTAATAGCCGCGCGTTCATCCGCGCGGCTCTTTTTTCGCCACAGCTTTCCCTTTGCATGGCTGGTGTCGCGGCGGCTAGAAGGCGAGCCTCGATTCTGTTTTGCCCCAAGGGTTCTCGATGCGCCTGTCGCGCTACTTCCTGCCTGTGTTGAAGGAGACCCCTTCCGAGGCGCAGATCGTCTCCCACCGCCTGATGCTGCGCGCCGGCATGATCCGCCAGGAAGCGGCGGGCATCTACGCCTGGCTGCCGCTGGGCCTGCGGGTGCTGAAGAAGATCGAGCAGATCGTGCGCGAGGAGATGGATCGCGCCGGGGCCATCGAGCTGCTGATGCCGACGCTCCAGCTCGCCGACCTGTGGCGCGAGTCCGGCCGCTACGACGACTACGGCCAGGAGATGCTGCGCATCACCGACCGGCACGAGCGCGAGCTGCTGTACGGCCCCACCAACGAGGAGATGATCACCGAGATCTTCCGCGCCTCGGTGCGCTCCTACAAGGACCTGCCCAAGAACCTCTATCACGTGCAGTGGAAGTTCCGCGACGAGCAGCGCCCCCGCTTCGGAGTGATGCGCGGGCGCGAGTTCCTGATGAAGGACGCCTATTCCTTCGACGTGGACGAGGCGGCCGGCCGGGCCAGCTACAACCGCATGTTCGTGGCCTACCTGCGCACCTTCGCGCGCATGGGGCTGACCGCGATCCCGATGCGGGCCGAGACCGGGCCGATCGGCGGCGACCTGTCCCACGAGTTCATCGTGCTGGCCGAGACCGGCGAGAGCGCAGTGTTCTGCGACAGGGCCGTGCTCGACCTGCCGATCCCGCCCGAGGACGTCGACTATCAGGGCGACCTGACCCCGATCATCACCCAGTGGACCACCCCCTACGCCGCCACCGAGGACGTCCACGACGCCGAGCGGTTCGAGCGCGACACCCCCGAGGATCGCCGCATCGCCACCCGCGGCATCGAGGTCGGGCAGGTGTTCTTCTTCGGCGACAAGTACTCCAAGCCGATGCGCGCGGTGGTGGCCGGCCCGGACCAGACCGAGCGGCCGGTGCAGATGGGCTCCTACGGGGTGGGCGTCT
The DNA here is from genome assembly GCA_049791955.1 of Caulobacteraceae bacterium. Lineage (GTDB taxonomy): Bacteria > Pseudomonadota > Alphaproteobacteria > Caulobacterales > Caulobacteraceae > CAHJWH01. Next base: position 22,159 of record JBARAK010000183.1, on the reverse strand, counting down.
CGCGCCTGCTCGGGGCGATCATCGAGGCCAGCCACGACGAGGCGGGGATCGTGTGGCCCGAGGCGGTGGCGCCCTTCGGCGTGGCTATCGTCAACCTGCGCCCGTCCGACGCCGAGGTGAACGCGGCCTGCGACCAGGCCTATGCGGCCCTGACCGCGGCGGGCAAGGAGCCCCTGCTGGACGATAGCGACGAGCGTCCGGGCGGCAAGTTCGCCACCATGGACCTGATTGGGGTGCCCTGGCAGCTGATCATCGGGCCCAAGGGGTTGAAGGACGGCGTGGTCGAGCTGAAGCGCCGCGCCGGCGGCGAGCGCCAGACCCTGCCGCTGGCGGACGCCCTGAAGGCGCTCGGCGCGTGACCTGCGAGGCCCGCTGCATCTGATGGCTGACGCCCGTCCCTTCGGCCAGTGGGAGCGCACCCTGGCCGTCCGCTACCTACGCGCCAAGCGCAAGGAGGGCGGGGTCACGCTGGTGTCCTGGATCTCCTTCGTCGGCATCCTGCTGGCGGTGGCGACCCTGATCATCGTCATGAGCGTGATGAACGGTTTCCGCACCGAGCTGATTGGGCGGATGATCGGCTTCAACGGCGACGCCTACGTCAACGGGCCGGTGATCAACGGCGCCAACCGCGACCCGCTGCTGCAGCGGCTGCGCGCCCTGCCCAACGTGAGGCAGGCGATCCCGGTGGTCGAGGCGCCGGCCCTGGCGGTCGGGCCCGACCAGACGCTGGGGGTCTATGTGCGCGCCCTGACGCCGAAGGACCTGGGCGACACCCGCATCATCTCCACCAACATCAAGGACGGCACGCTCAGGGGCTTCGGCGACGGAGAGGACGGCGGCGACATCGTCGCCGTGGGTTCGCGCCTGGCCGAGACGCTGGGCGTCCACGTGGGCGACAGCCTGACCCTGCTGGCCCCCAACGGGCCGGCGACGGTGTTCGGCTCGACCCCCCAGCGCAAGTCCTACACGGTGGGGGCGGTGTTCACCGTGGGCATGTACGAGTACGACTCCAGCTTCATCTACATGCCGCTGAGCCAGGCCCAGCTGTTCTTCGGCCGCGACCGGAGCGTGGACCTGATCCAGGTCGACCTCGACAATCCCGACCACATCGACCAGGCGCGGCCCCAGATCGCCCGCGCGGCCGGGCCGGCTGGCATCGTCAGCGACTGGCGCGACCGCAACCACAGCTTCTTCAACGCCCTGCAGGTCGAGCGCAGCGTCATGCGCCTGATCCTGATGCTGATCGTCGGGATCGCGGTGCTGAACATCATCTCGGGCCTGGTGATGCTGGTGAAGAACAAGGGCCGCGACATCGCCATCCTGCGCACCATGGGCGCCAGCCAGGGGTCGGTGCTGCGGGTGTTCTTCATGTGCGGGGCCATGATCGGGGCCTCCGCCACCCTGGCGGGCCTGCTGATCGGCTCGCTGTTCTGCATCTTCATCGACCCGATCCAGTCGCTGGTCGAGGCGATCACCCACACCACCGTCTTCAGCCCCGAGACCTACTTCCTGTCCCGCATCCCGGCGCGGATCGAGTGGAGCGAGGTGGCGATCGTGGTGCTCTGGTCGCTGTTGATGAGCTTCGTCGCCACCCTGCCGCCGGCCTGGCGAGCCTCGCGGCTCGATCCGGTGGAGGCGCTCCGCTATGAGTGACGCGCCCGTCCTGTCGCTGCGGGGGCTGCAGCGGACCTATGTCACCGGCGCGGGCCGCGACCTGGTGGTGCTCAAGGGCGTCGACCTGGACGTGCGGCCCGGCGAGATCGTCGGCCTGATCGGGCCTTCGGGCTCGGGCAAGTCCTCGCTGCTGCACGCGGCCGGCCTGCTGGAGCACCCGACCGCGGGGCGGGTGTCGGTGGCGGGGATCGACTGCACCGAGCTGAACGACAACGCCCGCTCGCGGCTCCGGCTCGACACCATCGGCTTCGTCTACCAGTTCCACCATCTGCTGGCGGAGTTCACCGCGCTGGACAATGTGGCCCTGCCGCAGATGATCCAGGGCGTAAAGCGCCCCGCCGCCCGCGCGCGGGCCCAGACCCTGCTGGTCCAGCTCGGCCTCGGCGAACGGCTCGACCACCAACCGGCCCAGCTGTCCGGAGGCGAGCAGCAGCGGGTCGCCATCGCGCGCGCCCTGTCCAACAAGCCGCGCCTGCTGCTGGCCGACGAGCCCACCGGTAACCTGGACCCGGCCACCTCCGGCGCGGTGTTCCAAAGCCTGTTCGACTTGGCCCGCCTGCAGGGCGTCGCCGCCCTGATCGCCACCCACAACATGCAGCTGGCGGGCTTCATGGACCGGGTGTTCGCGCTCCAGGACGGCCGGCTGGTGGAGCGGGAGCCGAGCTAATCCGCTCCGCTTGCGACCGCAGGCGGAAAGAGCGGTGAACGCACTCCAGCCTCAGCCGTTAGGCTTGGCAGGAGGACCAGATGTTCACAGCGCGCTCATCCTTGCATACGGCCGAGGCCGTCCTGCTCATCGTCCTCGGGCTGGCCGCCCTGGTGCTGCCGGTCGCGGCCGGGCTGGCGGCGGCGGTGGTGTTCGGGGTCATACTGGTGCTGAGCGGCGTGCTGGGCCTGGTGGCCGCGTTCGCCAGCGGCGGCCGTCATCCCAGGAGCTGGAGCCTGGTCTCGGCGGTCATAGCCCTGCTGGTCGGCCTGCTGCTGTTGTTCCACCCCTTCGCCGGCGCGGTCGGCCTGACCCTGCTGCTCGGCGTCTACCTGCTGGTGGACGGCATGGCCCTGGTCGGCATGGCGCTCAGCCATCGCCGGCGGGTCAGCGGCCGCTGGGCCTGGCTGATGGCGTCCGGGATCCTCGACCTCGTGCTCGCCCTGATCATCATCTTCCTCAACGCCGTCGGTTCGGCGGTGCTGATCGGCTTCATCGTCGGCATCGACCTGATCGCCGCGGGGATCGCGCTGCTGATGTTCCAGCGGGCCGTCCCGACCGTGTCGTCCAGCTCGGCCCTGCTCTGACCCGCCGTCGCCGACGATGACGGGCTTCATCTTCGCCACCGGGGTCGAGAACAGCTCCCCCATCGTGGCCGGGGGGCGGCGGCTCGACCAGTACGAGCTGTGCGGGCATTACCGGCGCTGGCGCGACGATTTCGATGCGGTGCAGGAGGTCGGGCTACGGTTCCTGCGCTACGGCCCGCAGCTGTTCTCCACCTTCACCGGCGAGGGGCGCTACGACTGGAGCTTCGCCGACGAGACCTTCGGCGAGCTGAAGCGGCGCGGGATCACGCCCATCGCCGACCTCTGCCACTTCGGCGTGCCGGACTGGATCGGCGACTTCCAGAACCCGGACTTCCCGCACCTGTTCGAGGGCTACGCCCGCGCCTTCGCCCGCCGCTATCCCTGGGTGCAGCTCTTCACCCCGGTGAACGAGATGTACATCTGCGCCAAGTTCTCGGCCCTGACCGGCTGGTGGAACGAGCGGCTGAAAAGCGACCGCAGCTTCGTCACCGCGCTGAAGCACATCGTGAAGGCCAATGTACTGGCCATGCGGGCCATACTGGAGAGCCGGCCGGACGCCATCTTCGTCCAGAGCGAGTCCTCGGAGCACTATCATGCGGCGCTGCCGGGCGCGCAGGCGCACGCGGCGCTCCATAACGTCCACCGCTACCTGTCGCTGGACCTGAACTACGGCCATCCGGTCGACGCCGACATGTACGAGTACCTGCTCGACAACGGCATGACCCGCGAGGCGTACGGTTTCTTCCGCCACAACACGACCAAGGCGCGCTGCGTGGTCGGCAACGACTACTACCCGAGCTCCGAGCAGTGGGTGTTCCCCGACGGCCGGCTGGAGGGGGCCGGCGAGGTGCTGGGCTACAGCGAGATCACCCGCCAGTACTTCAACCGCTACCGCATCCCGGTGATGCACACCGAGACCAACATGGCGGAGGGGCCGCGCGGCGACGAGGCGGTGCGCTGGCTGCGCAAGGAGTTCGCCAACGTGGTGCGGGTGCGCGACGTCGGCGTGCCGATCATGGGCTTCACCTGGTACTCGATCACCGACCAGGTCGACTGGGACAACATGCTGCGCGAGGTGCGCGGGACGGTGAACCCGCTCGGCCTGTTCGACCTGGATCGCAACATCCGCCCGGTCGGCCGCGCCTACAAGGAGCTGGTCGCCGGCTGGAAGGAGCTGCTGCCGGTGCAGAGCGCCGTGCTCACCCTGCCGCTGACGCCCGTCCAATGAGGCGCCTAGGGCCAAGCGCCCCAATTCCTACCTCGATGCCGGATTTCCGTCCGATTCCTGAAAAGCGCGTAGCCTAAGCGTCCTTCGCACTGTTCCTGGGGCCCAGCGCCTCGCCAGCCGAAAGCGTCAATGACCGAGTCTCCCTTCGCCAGCTTCTTCATGGCCGGCTTCGAATGCTCGACACAGAAGCGGCGGGACGGCCGCCGGCTCGACCTGATCGTCTCGACCCAGCACGACACGCGGGTGGAGACCGACTACCAGGCTTGCGCGGAGCTGGGCCTGCGCACCATCCGCGACGGCCTGCGCTGGCACCTGATCGAACGGGCGCCGGGGGTGTACGACTGGTCCAGCTGGCGGCCGATGCTGCGGGCGGCCAAGGCGGCAGGCGTGCAGGTGAGCTGGGACATCTGCCACTATGGCTGGCCGAATTTCATCGACATCTGGTCCGAGCGGTTCGTCGAGCGGTTCGCCTTCTTCGCCGAGGCGGCGGCCCGGGTGTTCGCCGAGGAGATGGGCGACACGGCCCCGATCTGGTGCCCGATCAACGAGATCAGCTTCTTCACCTGGTCGGCTGGCGACGTCGGCTACTTCTTTCCGGCGGAGACCGGGCGGGGCCCCGAGCTGAAGCGCCAGCTGGTGCGCGCGGCGATCCAGGGGGCGGAGGCCTGCCTGCGGGTGGACCCGCGCGCGCGCTTCGTCTGGTGCGAGCCGCTGATCCGGGTCGCCCGTACCGAGGCCGAGTTCAACGACGCCGCCGACGGTCATCACAACAGCCAGTTCGAGGCCTTCGACATGATCGCGGGCCGCCGCGACGAGGACCTGGGCGGTCGGCCCGAGCTGCTGGATATCGTCGGCTTGAACTACTACCCGCATAACCAGTGGTATTTCCGCGGCCCGACCATTCCGATGGGCCACCACGAATACACCGACATGCACGAGCTGCTGGCGGCGGTGCACGCCCGCTATGGTCGGCCGATGATCATCTCGGAGACCGGGGCCGAGCGGAACGCGCGCGCGCCCTGGTTCCACTACGTCTGCGAGGAGGTCCGCACCGCCATCGAGGCCGGCGCGCCGATCCAGGGCATCTGCCTCTATCCCATCCTGGCCTATCCGGGCTGGGACAACGACCGCCACTGCGACGTCGGCCTGTTCCGCACCCCGGAAGGCGGCGGCGACCGCACCATCTACGAGCCCCTGGCGCGCGAGATCGCGCGGCAGAAGGCTGCGTTCGGCTAGAGCGTGGCAGCCGCAAGTGGAGGCCGGTTGCGGCGGCGATCACGCCCTAACTCTATGATCGAGAGCGTTTTTACCCCGTTCGGATGAGGCTATTTGAACGGGAGGAACCCTAGTCCATCATCTCGCCGGTGATCAGGCGTGATCCACGTTCGAAAGTGAAATAGGACCACACCCAGTCCAAGGTCACCACGATCCGGTTGCGGAAGCCGATCAAAAAATAGATGTGGGCCAGGCTCCACAACACCCAGGCTGAAGCTCCCGTGAGCTGCAGCCGTTTCAGGCTAACGGCGGCGGCCTTGCGTCCGATGGTGGCGAGGGAGCCGTGATCGCTGTAGGCGAAGGCGGCGCGCGCCTGCCCGTCTCCCGCCAATTCGCGGCGGATCAGCCGGCCCACGAAACGCCCCTGTTGCTTTGCGGCGGGAGCGACGGCCGGGACGGTGCGCTGATTCGCATCGACACAGTGCGCGACGTCGCCGATGACAAAGACATTCGCGGCGCCGGCGACGGAAAGATCACCGCCGACGACGGTCTTGCCCGCGCGGGTCTGCTCCGCGGACAGCCACTCGCCGGCCGGCGAAGCTCGTACGCCAGCGGCCCAGATGATCGTTCGGGCGCCGATGCGCTCGCCCGCCACTTCGACCCCATCGACGTCGCATTCAGTCACTGCGGCGCCGGTGTGAACCTCCACGCCCAGCCGCGACAGGATGCGCCTGGCGTAGCTGGAATGGTCTTCGGGGAAGGTGGCCAGGATACGAGGGCCAGCCTCGACGAGCACGACCCGCGCCATGGACATGCGGATCCTGTGGAAATCGCGTGTAAGGGCGCGTTTGGCCAGTTCTGCGATGGCGCCGGCCAGTTCCACGCCGGTGGGACCGCCGCCCACGATTACAAAGGTCAATAAGCGGTCACGTTCAACGGGATCGGAAGTCAGTTCCGCCCCTTCGAAGGCGAGCAGAACCCGGCGGCGAATATGAATGGCGTCTTCCAGCGACTTCAAGCCGGGCGCATGGGGCCGCCAGTCATCGCGGCCGAAATAGGCGTGGGTGGCGCCGGTGGCCAGCACCAGGTAGTCATAGCGTTCCCGTCCATTGGCGAGCACGACCTCCTGGTTGGCTATGTCCACGCCTTCCACCTCGCCCAGGATGACGCGCGCGTTGCCTTGGTCGCGCATGATCGAGCGGATCGGACTGGCGATCTGGGCGGGACCGAGGCCAGCCGTTGCGACCTGGTAGAGCAGGGGCTGAAAGACGTGATGATTGCGCCGGTCGATCAGCACCACTTCGACGTCGGCGTTCTTCAATTCCATGGCGGCGCTCAGGCCGCCGAAGCCGGCGCCGACGATGACGACACGGGGGCGCAAAGGACCGGCCGCATGGGCGGCGTCAGGCGCGATGAGAGCGTTTTGGATCGTCACGTCGTTTTCCTGAGGGAGGGGATGGGGCGTCGTGGTGGTGGTGACCCGGAAGCGCGCAACGACGTCCGGGCGGGTGGTCAGATCGAGCGGGTGATCGACAGGACACAGGGCGAGGGCACAGCCGGAATGCTGGCGGATACGGCCGCACCAAGACTAAGGCTGTTCATGGTTGCAACCCTCGACCGTCAAGCGGGGGATTATTGTTTTTATATTCGATAATGGGGTGGTTCTGGTTACGGCCGCGGAGCAAATATATGTTTGCTCCGGTGAGTCGATTTCCATCATCGACATGAATGTCCGGGCGTTGTCTCGCGCGTCTGCAATACCTGTTCGAGCGGGCCGAAGGCCATGGGGCAGGCCCGGAACGAATGAGCCGGAGCGCCCCGTCAGGCGATGGGACGCGCCAGCGCGCGCAACTCCGCCAGCCGCACGAGAGCATTACTGAGGTCGTATTCCCTCTCCGCGTTGGCGGCGGCTTGGCAGGCGCTGCCGAAGTTGGCGCGTCTGGCGACCGCCGCGAGCAACGCCGCGTCGCCGGTGTCCAGCGGGACGACGCTGATCTCCTTCGAGCCAGAGCGTGTGACCAGCACCGCCTGACCAACCGCGAGATCGATTTCGGCGAGGCGATCTTCGCGACCGGCCCCCTGGTGCGCCTGCCAGATGTCGAACATGGGGAAGGCGGATTGGATCAGACTGGCTGCTGGATGCAGGTCCAGGCGTAAATTCCCGAGCAGATCGGGTGGCGTGGTCGTGAGCGTTTGCAGATTGAGCCCGGGGGTGTCTTGGGCGTTGGCGGCGTGGATGCGCGCCCATTCTATCCTCGCCACGTCGGCGAGATAGCCCAGTCCGCCGGCGGGAGGATAGGTGGCGACATAATCGGGAAACTCGGATCCATAGGTCGAAAGCCACCCTCGGCGGGGAGGCTGCTCCCTGACGAACGGCTCGGCCATGGCGGCGAAGAAGTCCTTGCCTACGAGTTGGCGGACGACGGGAAATGCGGTCTCGATCGCCGTCTGCAAGGAGGCGGAGACGTTGTGCGCATGGACCGCCAAGCCAGCCGCGTCCAAGCCAGGATCGGCGGGCCCCTCGCCGCGCCTAAGCAGACGCATCGCCAGGCTCTGTTGAAACGCCCTCAACGAAGGCAGGTGCGGAATGGTCACGCCCGATCCAGGATGGCTTGGGCGAGGACGGCCTGTTCCAGCAAGACTTCCAGCGGGGGCAGGTCGTTGTCCCATTCCACCAGTGTCGGTCGGGGGCCAAAGCGGTGGATCACCATTTCGTACAGGGACCATACGTCGTGGTGGACGGGGGCAGCGTGGGTGTCGATCAGCATGGGGCGCTCCACCGCTCCGCCTCGCGCATGGCCAGCCAGATGGATCTCGCCGACAGCGGCGGATGGGATGGCGGTGAGCCACGCCTCCACATCTACATTCAGGTTGACCGCGCTGATGAACAGGTTGTTGACGTCGAGCAGAAGGCCACACCCGGTCCGGGCGACGAGGCGGGCGAGGAACTCCGCCTCCCCCAGCGTGGAGGAGCCGATCGGGAGATATCCGGAGGGATTTTCCACCAGGATGGGGCGGCCCAGCCGGGCCTGGGCCCGGTCGACATTGGTGCTGACGATGTCCAGCGACTCCTCGGTCAGCGGCAGAGGAAGCAGGTCATTGTAGTATACGTCCCCCATACGGCTCCAAGCCAGGTGTTCGGAGACCAGGGGCGGGGCGATCTCGGCGACCAGGGCGGCCAGGCGATCCAGATGGTCGGCGTCGAGACCCTCCGCGGAACCGAGCGACAAGGCCACCCCATGGATGCTGACCGGATAGCGCTCGGCGATCTCCATGAGCATCCGGTGGCGCACGCCGCCGCGGTCGAAGTAATTCTCCGCGTGAGCCTCAAGCCAGCCTGTCGCCGGCGGCGTATCCGGATCGAGGAAGCGTTCGTAATGAGGTGCGCGCAGCCCGACGCCAGCGAGCGCCCTGAAGGGTCTATGGGGGCTGCCTGTGCAGCCCCCGGCCCGGACGGCCATGCTCATCGACGACTAGCCGACGGGCTTGAGGCTGCCGCCGGCGATCTTATTGCATGTGCCGGCGGGGACGTAGATCCAGGTTTGCGGGTCACGATCCCGTGTGGCCGTGCCGCCGCAACTATGGGACGGGCTGAAGCAGTCGTTCTGGCCCGCCTTGACCACGCCATAGCATTTCTCGAACTTGTAGGAGGGTTTGGGCACGTTCACCTGCGCCCCGGCTTGGGTGGCGGCGGCGGCTACGGCGGCTGCAAGTCCTGCCGAGGTGATGATCTTGGTGAGATTGGCTTTGTTCATCGCTGTGTCTCCTTTGCTCTAGCGATCGGTGGAAGGGATCTGACGCAGGGCTAAGCCTCTGGGTCTAGAAGAAGGAAAAGCGGGCGCCGGCGATGAAGATGCTGCCGTTCTGGCTCGGGTCGAGTTCAGGTGCACCTTGGCCGTGGAAATTGTATAGATATACGCTCGCGTAAAGCTTTATGTCCGTATAGTGGCCCGCACCTAGCAGGTCATGATTTTTATCGACCAAGTAAGAAGCGCCAAGCTCCCCGATATTTAACGTGTCGCGATGGAGAGCAAAGTCGCTGCCGCCGGCGGAGATGTTCCCCAATCCTGGGCTTTCCGCGGCGAGATTGTCGCCAACGGCATGCTGATAGTAGCCGCCGATCACCCAGGGACCGTTCACATAGTTCAGGCTGGTGACGACACCGTAGGGCGATGTCGTTCCACCGCTGTCGCCGGAAACGGTGCGCTGTTGCGAGAATCCATCATAGGTTCCACTGAGGCCGAACGCCCAGGTGTCATAGAGGGTCGCCGAGACCCCTGAGCTCAGAGAATCCGAACGCCGAAGGACGGCGGACGGGTTTGGCGAGAACGGCGAAGGCGGATCGGAGACGGCTGATGCGTCGGAAAAGGTGGCGCCGGTGGATAGGTCCAGCCACTCCGTCCGGTAGTTCCACACCAGGGCCGCCTGGACCACATTGCGGAAGGCGCCCGGGTTCACCGTGTCGTCCAGACGGCTGGCTGGAATCCGCGCGCCATCGGCAAGCATAAAGCCGCCGCCGTCGACATCGGTGCGCGGGGTATAGGAGATCGCACCGTAGACCCCGCTGCGAGATCGTGGAGAAACGTAGATCAGCTTGGGGGAGCGGTCGTCGTAGAAGCGCTCGGCATAGCCCAGATAGGTCACGCCGTTGATCCGGTCGCCCAGGGCGCGAGGGAGGAATTCGGTGGGCAGATGACCATTCGGATCGAGCCTGGAACCGGAATCCGGTCCGAATTCGGCAGCGGTGAATGCGATCTCCGAGGGGGTGAACCCGACCAGGCTTTGTGGGAAGCCCGCTCGGTCTCCGAGTTCAACCCGGCCGAACGGGCCGATGGCGAAGATGCTCAGTTCCGGTTCGGTGAAGCTCCAGGCTGAACCGGAGCCGCCGAGAGACGTTTGGGCCTCCAGATTCAGCACCGCGCGAGCGGCGATAACCACGCCCGATGATGTCCGGTATTGCGGTCCGATTTCGACCTCGGATTCGGAATTGCCACCCCCCGCATGACGGGTGGCGTCGCTCAGATCGAGGTTCTGGAAGCCGCTCAATTTGAGCGCGAACTGTCCTGGTTGCGTCTGCAACTCGCCGGCCTGGGCGAAGGCGAAGGTTGGGATGGCCAGCAGCGCCACTGGGAGCGCTGCTTGCGCGGTTTGGCGTAGGCGGCCAGGGCTGCCTGTAAATAACTTTCGGGGCACGGGAGGATCATCCGGGATCGAGGCGGTCTCATCCAGCCGGGTGGGGCGGGTGAAAACGAGGGCCCAATCCGATCCAGGCTCTGGACGGACCGGGGCGTGCGATCGGCGCGGCGGTCCGCGCCCTCAGGCGATCCGTTTGGGGGGAGGGAGTTCGGCGTTCCGCATCACCGATTGCAGCGACCGCTGAGGGGGCGTTCCGAATAGGGCTGTCCCGCGAGCGAGTCTGACGGTCATCGCAGGAGCGGGAGCCGGCGCTGCGGTGAGCGCCGCCATCGCGCAGGTCATGGCGCAAGTCTTGCCGTGGTCGCAGCACGGCATGGTCAGCGCCCGTGTCCGGGTGTGGCCAACCGCGGCTGGCGCCATCGCCGCTGTTTCGCGCGGGCAATGGCACGCGCTTCCCCGGGCGGCGGCCATGAACGGGCTGAGCGCCAGGGCGAGAACAGCGAGGATGGCCAGCAGGTGTTTCACAATCGGCGTTGAAGCTCTGAAGCGAGACGCGAACGTCCAGACGCCCGCCGCCGTGGCGTGTCGCCAGACAGGATGCGAACAAGAATAAGGGCGGGCTGGCTCATGTCGCTGTCTGGTTCGCCGCTACAGCCCAGAAGGTTACAGGGGCCGAGCTTCCCACAGCTGTTACGCCATGTCGGCGCCGTCCGGGGCTGGGTGGTCTTCCTGGGTGGGCGCCAGACCCGGGGCAGTCAAAAGCGGGTAGGCGAGTTCAGCTGAATCCGTGTTCCCGCCCCAGGCGCTGGGGGCGTCGGAGCAGCTTGGAATTCAGGCGCCGGACGGTTGCAGGCGGAATCTTATGGTCGACGGGGCGACCGAACTCGTTTCTCTTCATCGGCGGCAAGAAAGCGAGTGTCCCTGCGCCTGGCCACGAGTATTTCCACCGCCGCGCTTTTTGAAGGTGGATTGACAGATTCTTGGAAAGGGCGTCGTGCCCAAAGATTTCGAGCGATAGGTTCAACTGTGATGGATGAGGGTAAACATCTAACAGAATCGAGCCAGAAATATTCTGGCATTGCTATTCGAGGTGGCTCTCGATTTCACGCATCTCCAAAAGGGGTATTTTCCCAAGTGTGGATCTGTGAGGCTCGCGGTATTTTGCCTTATGGCTTTCAGAGAGGGTGCGGGAGAGGTTGAACGCGATCCGCCTTCCTCGATCGATACGCCTTTAGACGGGATGATGGGCGCCCAAGGAGGCGATGGATGGCCTTGAAGCTTCACCGGGCGAAAGCAGCGGCAGGTGCAGCGCTCGTGTTCTTGGCGCTCGCGACCGCTGCCAATGGGGACACAGCTGCAAGTGTCGTTGGTCGCTGGCGGACTGCACAAGGCGATGGTCTAGTCGAGATTCGGCCCTGCGGCTCCTGGCTGTGTGGCTATCTGTTGGATCATGTCCGTTTACGTAGAGATCCCGGGGCGATGGATATCATGAACGCCAAACCCGAGATGCGCACCAGGCCTATGATGGATTTGCTTCTGCTTGACCACTTTGAGGGTGGTCCCAAGGAGTGGCGTAAGGGGGCAATCTACAATCCTGAGACCGGAAAGACCTACAGTGGCGTGCTTAACCTTCTCGATGCTGCTCGCCTGAAAGTCACGGGTTGCCTTGTACGGCCGCTTTGCGGTTCACAGGTTTGGAAGCGGGAGAGGTGAGGTCTCGATCTGGCGAACCCGAACCAGCCTTGTTGGACATGGGGCTGGTTCCGAGCGACGGGGCCAGGGAGGTCCCGCCGATGACGGCGGGGCCCCGAGGTCGTTGGCGGCTACAGGTCGTTCGGTGATTTGTCCTTGATCTGGGACCAATTGGCGTCGGCCTTGCGGATATTGCCCGGGATATCCTGCCGCCAGTTGTCGGCGGCGCGCGGGCTGACGTTCACATAAAGGCGCCCGTCGACGATCTTCCAGATCTGGGGATCGCCATCAGCCTTGTGGTCGACCGAAGCGCCGTAGGCGCAGAAGCCGCCATAGGCGGGGGCGAACTTCGCCGGGTTAGCGAGGAAGGCGTCACGGTTGGCGGCGGAGCTGAAGCGGTAGGTCGCCCCTGCATGGGTCGCGGTGAAGCGAGGATCGCCCGGGATCGGTTTGCCGGCGGTGAAATAGGCGACAGGATCGTAGCCGCGCAGCGCCAGACCGGAGGCGTCGACATTGACCGCGGCCCTGGAGCTGGCGTCGAACGCCAACGCCGGCGCTGTGACGCCGAAGCTCGGAAGAACAAGCAGGGCGGCGCCGAGACCGAGGGCCGGAAGGTTCCGTCGGCTGGGTGTCGCGAGGCGAGTGGGCATGAGGCGTTTCTCCGCTTGGACGCCGCCGGTTGATCCGGCCCCGGCGCTTCAAACACGGCTTCGTTTGGCCTCGGGGATTTGTTACCGCGAAAAGTCCTGTCCTCGCTGCGTCCGCGGTGAAACCGGCGACCGCCTGTCGCCGAAGGACAGGATATGAGCCACGTCGCCCCCGTCGAAGACCTTGATCGCCGCCCGGACGAGGTGGACGCAGCCGCTGATCCTGGGGCGGACCCGCCGGATCTAGGCCAGAAGGTCCTGGTGCTTCAAGGCGGCGGCGCCCTTGGCGCGTATCAGGTCGGTGTCTATCAGGCCCTCGCCGAAGGCGGCATGACGCCGGACTGGGTGATCGGTACGTCGATCGGCGCCATCAATGCGGCCATCATTGCGGGAAACCGGCCGGAGGATCGCCTGTCCAGGCTCGCCGCGTTCTGGGCGCGCGTGGAGCACGGCGGTTGGGCCCACGCCGCCGTAGGCGCAGGCCTCCTGGGCCAAGGCTGGGCGGATAGTCTGGTGATGGCGGCGGGCATCCCCGGCTTCTTCGAGCCTCACCTGCAGGCCATGTTCGGTCCTCACGCCAACCTGGGCGCGGAGCACGCCGGACTCTATCGCACCGAACCGCTGCGGCGCACGCTGACAGAGCTCATCGACTTTGACCGCCTCAACGCCGGCCCGATGCGCTTGACCGTGGGCGCCGCGAACCTCCGTACCGCGGAGATGCGCTATTTCGACTCTCGATACGAGGCCCTGACGCCGACCCACATCCTGGCGTCATGCGCCTTACCGCCGGCTTTCCCCGCGGTGCGGATCGACGGCGATCTCTATTGGGATGGGGGCATCGTTTCCAACACGCCGGTCGAGGCGGTGTTCGACGACAATCCCCGCCGCAGCGGCCTGGTGTTCTGCGTGCATCTCTGGAACCCGGATGGCCCGGAGCCCGACAGCCTGGCCAAGGTGATCGCGCGAGAGAAGGATGTCCGCTACTTCAGCCGCGCTGCGAGCCATATAGCGCGCCAAAAGCAGCTTCATCGCCTGCGGCACGTCATCACCGAGCTGGTCGGCCACCTGCCGGAGGACGTCCGCGATCGGGCCGAGGTGCGAAAGCTAGCGGCCTATGGCTGTACGACGCGGATGCATGTGATCCGCCTGCTGGCGCCGCAACTGCGTGGCGAAACCAGCACCAAGGATATCGACTTCAGCCCACAAGGCGTCCGCGCGCGCTGGCGCGCCGGGCATGCCGATACCCTGCGGGCCCTGGGCAAGGCGCCTTGGACCCGGCCTCACGACGACCTCGAAGGCTTCATCCTGCACGAGATCGAAGCCGGCGAACCGATCCAGACCAGCTGAGCTCGCGGCGCGATAAGCCGCGCGCCGCGAGGACGTCACGAAAGGATCAGGCGGGCAGGGGGTAGTTCGAGGGGAACAGGGCGCGTAGCGCCTGTTCATCCATCTCGGTCTTGAAGCTATGATTCTCGCCGGCGGCCCGGGCGCGGTTGGTGGCGGGGCGCGCCTCCACCGCCTCGAACCAGCGGCTGAGGTTGGGGTATGCGGCCAGCGGATGGGCCTGTACGCCGAGCACATAGCTGGCGCGGCCGATCCATCCCCAGGCGGACATGTCGGCGATGGTGTAGCTCTCGCCGACGATCCAGGCGCGCCCGGCCAGATGGTCCTCCAGCACCTGGTAGTGCCGCTTGGCCTCACGCAGGTAGCGGTTGGTGGCGTAGGGAATGCGTTCCGGGGCTACGCGCTGGAAGTGGACGGATTGCCCTGAGAACGGGCCAAGTCCCGAGGCGATGAAGAACAGCCAGGACAGGAGTTCGGGGCGATCCTCCGGCCGGCCAAGGAACTTGCCGGTCTTTTCGGCGAGATAGAGCAAGATGGCGCTGGAATCGAACACCCGGGCCTCGCCGGCTGGGCCCGCGGCGTCCACCAGCGCCGGCGTCTTGCCGTTGGGGTTGATCGCCCGAAACTCCGGCGCGTGCTGGTCGCCCTTGCGCGTGTCCACCGGCACGAGTTCATAAGGCAGCCCCGCCTCCTCCAGGAACAGCGCTACCTTCACGGGATTGGGCGTCGGATGGAAATAGAGTCGGATCATCGCGATCTCCTGCGGTCAGTCGATATAGCTGTCGGCGGCCTGGTGCACGGCGCTCACCAGGCCGTCCCGAACCCAGGAGGCCAGCAGTGCGCCCACGATCCGAGCAGCGCGCGCTTCGCCCAGGTCTTCGGCCAGCAGGGCGCAGGCGGCTCCGAACGGCACGCCGGCCTTGGTCATCTCCAAAGCGCGGCGCTCAGGGGCTTTGATGGTGCGGTATCGTGGCGAGAAGCCCTGGCGCCAGACCCGGATCGCCGCCGGTTCCGGCAGGCGCTCGACCGCCGGCGGCGTCTCGCCCCCGGCTATGGCGCTCCAGAGCGCCACGCAGTTCGTCGTCACCTCGGCGATGGCCACGGTCGGGACGAAGACCAGGATGGCGTTGTCCCAATCGACCGCGGCTAGCGCTTCGGGCGAAATCGGCTCGGCGTCGGGCCCCTCGAAGGCCCGGCGGAGCGTTCCATCCAGCCACGCAAGCTCCACCACTTCGGGATCGTCCGGGTAGAGCTCGCCCAGGGTCTCGGTGAACGCGGCGCCGTAGCCGCCGGGCGTCCGGCGCGATGGCCGACAGGTTGCGATGTGATGGCGGGCGGCGGCGTCGAAGGCTTCGTCGCCGAGCCAAGCCCAGGTTTTCTCGTAAGCGTCGCGCAGGCAGGCGACGAGCTGGGCGCGGCAGGCGTCGTCATAGACCCGAAGGCGGATCGCCGGGTCGTCGCCGCGGATTTGCATGGTTATCTCCGGATCGCCGTGCAGCATGTGGGCCTTCAGCCCACGCTGCAATTCAAGCAGGCCCATGCCGCGCGCGCCTCCAGGCCCGCGGCGCCAGCCCGCGTGCGGGCGAGCACCCGTTCGTCGAGCAGATGGGGCGGGATGTCGTCGTCGCGCTCGATCGTGGAAGGCGGACAGGAAATCGCCCGACATCGGATTCCTTCGAAATGCGAGGGGCCCACGCCAGATGACTCACGCGCACGTGAGCCCCTCATGATCGCGGTCGGCCGGAGGGGGGGAGGCCGGCCGCGGTCAGCTGGTCGCCAAGCCTACTGCGGAGCGGTTTCGCTGCCATGCTGGGCGGCGCAGGCCTTGGAGCTCAGGTCCTTGAAGCCCTGGCCCTTGCAGTCGTTCTGGCCCTTGCAGTCGTGGTTGCCCGACTTGCAGTCCGACTGGCCTTTGCAGGAATTCACGCCGTAGCAGTGCACCTTGGCCGCGGCGGCGCTGGCAGGCGCCGCGATGCTGACGGTGGCGACGCTGGCCAGGGCGAACAGGGCGGCGGCGGACGCGATTGAGCCGCGGGTCTTGAGGTTCATTGGGAGAGGTTTCCTGGGTCACGGTTGTGCGCTGTTGCGGCCTCAATGGTTACGGTTGGGCGCTGATCTGGGTTACAGCGCGCCGACGACTATTTTTCGGCCACGGCCACGACCGCGGTCTAAGCAATGAGCTTAGCGCGGGTTCGGCTCGCCAGCGCGCAAAAGACCCTGGCGGCGCCATAAGATTTTGAAGGCGCCTCCACAGCATTCACCCTGCAACCTTCGAATTTTTGCTGTGGGGTATGGAGGTGCGACGCCGGTCTGCTCAGCATCGACAGGCTCGGGTTGTAACCACTCGCAGCGCCAGGTCGAAGACATCCCCGTGACCCGATCCGCAACGCCCCCGGGCGCGCGGCTTGAGCCTCCGGGGGCTCGGGCGCGAGGCGATCCTGGAGATTAGAAGATGGCTCTCAACACTACCGGCGCCGCCGTCGCGGCCACGATGCGGTGAGCCGGCGATGAACGGCTCGGCGCTCGCCCGAACCACGGCCCGGGTGGGCGCGTGCTTCTACGTGGCCTGGGGGATCTTCCACGTGAAGGTCGCGCGGGACATCTATCTGCTTGGCGTGACCCAGAAGGGCATTGCACAGGGACGGACCTTCCAACTGGCCGCCTACATGCTGTGTATCGCCTTGACGGCGGTTGTCGTGGCCGTGGTGGGCAACGCGCAGAATCGCCGCTGGGCCTATTGGTTCAATCTCGGTTTGATGGGATGGGCGGACGGCGTCTGGACCCTTGTGGTCGTGTTTCCGGGTTATGTGCCGCTGTTTCGCGGCCTGGTCCCGCCGGCGATCTTCCTGGCGGGCGCGATCATCACCAGCCTGGCGTATTTCAGGTTCAAGCCAGCGGCCGATCTCAGGTGATCGTTTCGCGATCGGTCTCCGACACGCGGTGCGCGCTGGTTGCTCAACCAACACGCCCAGCACAACCGGCTGCACGATGATGGGGCGTCGTTCGCATCTCAGCGCGCGCGTTCCGCCCGCGGAAGAGATCGCCACCCCGGACGGCTGGGCCCGCATGCTCGACCGCGCCCCGATCCTGCGCGTTGAGGCAGGGCTGCAGTCGCGGGTGGTGATCCGACGGTGGCAGGACACTCACCCGGATGTACGTCAGCCGCCGTTGGACCAGAACTACATCGTCCTGCACCTTGGCGGCCCCAAGCGTGTGCGCCGGCGCGGGGCGGACGGGGAGCGGGTGGTGGAGATGGATCAGGGCGCCGTCAGCATCGTCAGCGCGGGGGCGGCCTACCAGTGGCGCACTGAAGGCGCGATCGACTACGCACATATCTACGTCCCCTCCGAACGGCTGACCCTGGCCGCGGTGGAGCTGTTCAGCCGGGATGAGCCGCAGATCCGGCTGATCGATGTGGTGGGCGCGCGGGACGACTTGCTGAGCCAATTGTTCCAGGCCCTGTTGGCCGAGGTGGACCACGATGCCGACGGCCTCTACGTGGACGCCCTCCACAACGCATTCCTGGGTCGGTTGCTCGCAGGGCATTCCAACCTCGCCGCGGCGCCGCGCGCGGTGCGCGCCGCCATCGCCCCGCACCGCCTTGCTGCGGTGACCGGCTATGTCGAGGCGCATCTCAGCGAAGACATCATCCTGCGAGACCTGGCCGCCGTGGCGGGGCTAAGCCCCTTCCACTTCGCCCGCACGTTCGCCCTCACGACCGGGTACACGCCCCACGCCTACGTGATGATCCGGCGGCTTGAAGCGGCCAAGCGCCTGCTTCGCGATAGCGTCATGTCGATCGATGTGATCGCCAGGCAATGCGGCTTCTCATCCGCATCCCACTTTTCAACCCGCTTCCGGCGCGCAACGGGCGCAACGCCGACCGCTTTCCGGCGTGGCCGGTAGGCGGGTCGGCTATACGGCGGTCTGCTGCACCGAGCTCATCAGCTTGGCCAAGCCACGGTGGATGTTGACCTTCACCAAGGCTGAAGACTGCCCTGTACGCACCGCCGCTTCTTCGATGCTGAAACCCTGCAGCTTCACCAGCCGGATCACCTCCGCCTGGGCGGGCTTCAGGGTGGTCAAAAGCTGATTGAGAATGGTGGCGCTGAGGACGGCGCTCCCATGGTCGGCGATGCTCAGGTCTTCGCTGATCTCTTCGGTACGCCAGCGCTGCATCAGCCGGATGCGATCGATCCACTTGTAGCGGGCGATGGCGCCGAGCCAGGGTTTGAACGGGCGGGACGGATCGTAGGTATGCCGCTTGTCGTGGATCGCGATCAGGGTGTCCTGGATGACGTCGTCGACCATTGCCATGGGCAAGCGGCGCGTGAAGAAACGGCGCAGCCACGAATCCAATTCAGTCAGCAAAGTGCGGTAGGCCGAGGCGTCACCTTCCAGTGACGCCGCCATCAGCGCACCCCAGTCGCTGTCCGACATGGTCTCCTACTCGGCTCTACCGCGCGTCTTCCCCACCGGGAGGCGGGGGCGGTGAAACTTACTGCGGAGTCGGCCCTCCAGACATCGGCCGATTATCATCGATAGCTATAAAGGGTGATTTTTCCGCAATGCGGAGACAATTTTCATGATCTTGCGCAGAGCTGGAAAAGCAATCCGAAAGTGTAAGGGGCTTCTGTAACAGCACCTGCTGCCGAGGCGAACACATCGTCAGGCGCTGCAGCGTGGCGCAGATCCGGTTCGCCCTTCCAGGGATTGGGCGTTGCGGATAGGCGGCCGCTGATGTGGTCGCCAAGGTGTGGAGGACTCGGCGTAAATGCTGCAAAACCTCAGGGATCGCTTCGTCGCGGAGCTTCGTCCCACTCCGCCGGCTGTTGTCCCGAGGCGGCTAGTCATTGGCGCCATTGCAGGCGCGATGACTTCAATTGTGCTTGTGATTGTGCTGATGGGCCTGCGACCGGACATGGCGCGCGCGACTCTCTCCTACATGTTCTGGTTCAAGCTGGCCTATACCTCCGCCTTGGCGGCGTTCGCGCTCTGGAGCGCCGAGCGTCTGGCGCGTCCTGGCGCGGCCGGCCTGTGGGAGCTGCTCTGGATAGCGGCGCCGCTGGTTCTGGTTGTCGCTCTTGCAGTGTGGCAACTATGCTGGGCGCCTGAGCCCATGCGCAAGCAGATGATCATGGGCGACAGTTCCAAGGTCTGTTCCTGGTGCATCGTCGTTTTCTCGATCCCGCCCTTGCTCGGGCTGATCTGGGCGATGCGGGGGCTTGCGCCGACAAACCTTCCGCGTGCCGGCGCAGTGATCGGTTTGGCCTCGGGAGGGTTCGGGGCGAGCGCTTACGCCTTGCACTGTACGGAGGTCACCGCGCCTTTCCTGGCGATCTGGTACACCTTCGGGGTGGCGACTGCGGGGGGGATCGGGGCTGTATTGGGGCCGCGCGTCCTCCGCTGGTGATCCGCCGCACCCCTCTATCCGCTATCCGCCGCCCAGCTGTCCGCGCCGGCTAAGG
Organism: Caulobacteraceae bacterium; assembly: GCA_049791955.1. Classification (GTDB taxonomy): domain Bacteria; phylum Pseudomonadota; class Alphaproteobacteria; order Caulobacterales; family Caulobacteraceae; genus CAHJWH01. Next base: position 2,462 of record JBARAK010000183.1, on the reverse strand, counting down.
CGCCGGCGGGTGGTCGGCGGCGAAGCGGCTGAAGGCTGTGGCGGCGTTCAGCAGGTGCGCCCGCATCCGCTTCGCCGCCAGTTCGCCGTCGCCCTCCGCCATGGCCGCCAGGATATCCGCATGTTCGCGGGTCGAGGCCTGGATACGGCCGGGCTGGCGCAACTGGGTGCGGCGCAGGGCGTCGAGCCGGTCCCTCAGGCCCATGGCGTAGTCGCAGAGGAACGCGTTGTGCGTGGCCCTGTACAGCAGGATGTGGAAGGTGTGGTTGAAGGCGTCGTAGGCGTCGACGTCGTGCGCCTCGACCATAGCTTTTGACGATTCGTGCAGTTCGGTGATGCGGGCGCGTTCCAGCGGCGTCAGGCGGTAGGTCGCCAGCCGCACGCACAGGGCCTCCATCTCGGCGGCCGTTTCGAACATCTCCATCATCCGCTCGGGCGACAGCCGGGTCACGAACACGCCCCGGCGCGGGCGGATATCCACCAGCCCGCTGGTCGAGAGCTGGCGCAGCGCCTCGCGGACCGGCGTGCGCGAGGCGCCGAAACGGCTGGCCAACTGCTGCTCGTCCAGGGCGGAGCCGGGGGGCAGCACACCGGCGGTGATCTCGTCGGTGAGCGCCTTGCGGATCTGCTCCGACAGCAGCGTGCGTTCAGGCTCCTCGGCGTCCAGCGTCTCGGTTGTCATGTCCATGGGGGTCTTCATACGCTTACGTCGCTTTGATCGTGTATGCACAGTGCCATAAAATCGGTGATACAAAATACATAATAACGGTAATCGCGGTTTCGTGTGCACATGTCGCTTGACGGGAGGCGGCTGCAGGCATTTCTTCAGGCTCGAAATCAGGCCCTTGCTCCAGCCCAGCGCCGGAGCGGCGGCCGGGGTTCCGGGGCGCGCGGCGCCCAGGTGGAAATTTGCTGGAGAGCGCCGAGATGAATGCGCAACCGCCAAAGCTTCCGGGGTCGACGCCGCCGGCGTCCGCGCCGCCGCACCGCAACTGGACCTCGATGCCTGACGAGAAGCGGCGACGGCTGGAGGCGGCCGCGCCGCTGGCCAGGGGCAAGATCCTGGACCCGGGCCGCATCGTCGAGGCGCTACAGACCCTGATCAAGGCCGGCGACCGGGTGGCGCTGGAGGGGAACAACCAGAAGCAGGCCGACTTCCTGTCCCGCTCGCTGGTCCAGGCCGATCCGAAGGTCCTGCACGACATCCATCTGCTGATCTCGACCATCAGCCGGCGCGAGCACCTGGACCTGTTCGAGACCGGCATCGCCCGGCGGCTGGATTTCGCCTTCGCCGGCCCGCAGAGCCTGCGCGTCGCCCAGCTGCTCGAGGATGGCAAGCTCGAGATCGGGGCGATCTACACCTACATCGAGCTGTACGCCCGCATGTACGTCGACCTGACCCCCCAGGTCGCCCTGGTCTGCGCCGTGCAGGCGGATCGCGAGGGCAACCTCTATACGGGCGCCAACACCGAGGACACACCGACCATCGTCGAGGCCACGGCCTTCCGCCATGGCGTGGTGATCGCCCAGGTCAACGAGATCGTCGACAAGCTCCCGCGGGTGGATATCCCCGGCTCGTGGGTCGATTTCATCGTGGAGGCCGACCGGCCGTTCGCGGTGGAGCCCCTGTTCACCCGCGACCCCCGCCACATCGGCGACCTGCAGGTGCTGATGGGGATGATGATCATCCGGGGCATCTACGAACGCCACGGCGTGACCGCCCTGAACCACGGCATCGGTTTCGACACCGCCGCCGTCGAGCTGCTGCTGCCAACCTATGGCGAGTCCCTCGGCCTGAAGGGGAAGATCTGCCGCAACTGGGCGCTCAACCCGCACCCGACCCTGATCCCGGCGATCGAAAGCGGCTGGGTCGAGAGCATCCACTGCTTCGGCAGCGAGGTGGGGATGGAGGACTACATCCGCGCCCGGCCCGATATCTTCTTCGTCGGCCAGGACGGCAGCCTGCGCTCGAACCGGGTGCTGTGCCAGCTGGCCGGGCAATATGGCGTGGACCTGTTCATCGGCTCCACCCTGCAGATGGACCCGGACGCCAATTCCTCCACCGTCACCCTTGGCCGGCTGGCCGGCTTCGGCGGGGCGCCCAACATGGGCCACGACCCGCACGGCCGCCGCCACTCCAGCGAGGCCTGGCTCAGCCTGATGACGTCCCAGGCCCCGATCGCGCGCGGCCGCAAACTGGTGGTCCAGACCCTGGAGACCTTCAAGAAGGGCGGCGAGCCCGCCTTCGTCGACAGCCTGGACGCCATCGAGGTCGGCAAGAAGAGCGGCATGCCGATCGCGCCGGTGATGATCTACGGCGACGACGTCTCCCACGTGGTGACCGAAGAGGGCATCGCCTACGTCTACAAGGTCGATGGCGAGGAGCGCCGCGCCGCCGTGGCTGCGGTCGCCGGCGCCACCGAGATCGGCCGCCGCGCCGACCCGAAACAGACCGCCGATCTG
>JBARAK010000182.1:0-9810 GCA_049791955.1 Caulobacteraceae bacterium | reverse complement strand
ACCCCGGCCCGGCGCCAGCCCGCCCACGCGGCCAGTTGATCCAACGCTTCGGGACAGCCGCCCACCCCGAGCGCGAATCGCCAGGCCTCGTCCCAGGCGTTCTGGTCGCGGCCTCCGAGCCGCGCCGCATTGGACCAGGCCATGCAGTCGGCCGTCGCCAGGCGGATTTCGGGTGGGCGCTGAGGGCGCGCCGCGACCGCTCAGGCCGAAGCGATGAACCTTCCCGATAACGGCGTTACGGGTGACGCCGCCGAGTTGTTTGGCGATCTGCGACGCAGAGAGGCCTTCGAGCCAGAGCTTGGACAGGGTGGCGACGCGGTCGTCGGACCAGCCGAGGGACGGGGACATGGCGGGATTGCTCCAGAAACGCTCAGATCGAGCGCACCCGGCCCCGCCCTTCCTCCGACTCCGGACGGGCCCGCTACATCAACCCGAGGCCCCGCAAGCTCGCGACCTGGTCAGCCCCCACGATCAGGTGGTCGTGGACGGCGATCTGCAGCGCCTTGGCGGCGGCCACGACCTGTTTGGTCATCTCGATGTCTGCCTGAGACGGGGTGGCGTCGCCGGACGGGTGGTTGTGGGCCAACACAATGGCGCTCGCCGAGAGCTCAAGGGCGCGTCGCACCACCTCGCGTGGATAGATCGGCGCATGGTCGACGGTCCCTTGGCCGAGGCGTTCTTCCGCGATCAGCTGGTTCTTCTTGTCGAGGAAAAGAACGTGGACTGCCTCCCGGGGACAGCCGACGAGGCGGACCCTCAGGTAGGTTTTCACCGCCTCCCACGAGGACAGGACCTCACGTCGGCGCAGAGGGAACGCCAGCGCCCGAAGGAGAACCTCGTGGAGCAGGCCGAGCTCGGCGGCGACCTCCTCGCCGGCGACGCGGGCGAGATCCGCCCGGGATGCCCCCAACACTCTGGCCACGCCCCCGAAGCGGTCGATCAGACCGTTGGCCACCGCCTCGGCATTCGCGAAGGGCGGCAGGACCCGCGCGAGGAGGAGTTGCAGGATCTCCGCCTCGTTCAGGACTTCGGCGCCGTGTCGCGCGCAGCGTTGGCGAAGCTCGGCGTCAGGATCGGCCGTCCGGAACGGCGCCCGCGCCTGAACTTCCGCCACGCCAGGGGTGAAAAGGTCGACCTGCTCAGCCATCGACCGATCCTCCGGCGGGGACGCCCAGGAGGACGGCGTGTTGGGGGTGGTAGCAATGGACCATGCAAACTGCGGCGGCGTGCATTTCGACGGCCCGCGCAGCGTCGGCCTCGAAGACGTCGAGGCCCAGAGCGAGATAAGGCAACGCCCAGTCACAATCCTCTTCGAACCAGCCGTCGCGGCTATAGGCGGTCTGGCGGGTTGGTTCTGGCATACGCGCGAGAGCCGTCAACGACACACGAAGTCCGCCGTGCGAGGCGGTCGTGACTTCGACGACATCGGGACCCAGCGCGCTGACGGTCTGGATCGGACCCCATGGCGAAGATGACCCAGGCGTGGGCGGGAAAGGATAGAGCATGGTCGGTTCCTACGCCGGCCAAGGACCATTCTCCGACCAGCTCACCCGCCCAGGCCCTCCCTTCTCCCTTTTCATCGCCTGCAACATCGACACAGCGGCGGGCCCCCGGACCCGCCCTGCCTCCGCCTTGCGGCCTGCGCGCCGGCGGCAAAGAACGAACCGCCGGCCGACGACCGACGGCTCGCTTCAACTCAGGCCGCCTTTGACAACACCGACTGCGGCGGCCACTTGCTCAGCACGGCCGCCAGCACACCGGGCTGGTCGACCGGCACGAACACCCGCGGCGTGTAGGCGATGATCTCGGTGAAACAGCCGAGCGCGGTGAACGATGCACGCTGCGTCGCAGCTCCGACCACCTCCAGGCGAAAGCGGTCCATCACCTTGGCGCGGCGAAGCCAGAGGCCGCCCCCCAGACAGACAGCCGTCCCGTCCTGCAGCACCAGGGTGAAGACCTCCCCAGGGTCGCTGTAGGCCTTGGCCACGTCCGACAGGCCCAGCGCCACCTTCAGCGCCGGCACCTGCCCTGGATCGAGCAGACGGCCGAGCCAACGGCGGCCGTCCGGCGCTTTCAGGCGGCGCACCGAGGTCCCCTTGTCGGGCAGGTGGGTCCAGATCGGCAGTAGCAGGCCTGAGACCAGCACTAGCTCACGCGTGATCCAGGGATCGGCCTCGGCCAGTTCCTTTTCCCAGACGGCGCGCCAGCTCGCTTCGTCGGTCGCTTCCCAGGCCGATTCCTCGAAGCCCTTCAGCGAGGCGATGGTCCGCTTCTCCGGCCGGATCAGGCGCACGGCGGGGATCAGGTGGTCCTGATCGTCCGTCGTGGTCAGGCCCCGGACCACGAGCGCCGCGCGGCCGGACTTGCCGTTCACAGCGAAGATCACCCCGTCCGTGTCGAGGCCGGAGAGGGCCTCATCGGCCAGGGTGAGCTCGCGCTTGGTGCGAACCTGGAAGCGCAGCAGCTTGGTCTCCGCGCCTGTGACCGCGTCCTTGCGCACCACTTCCTCGCCCAAAATCTCCAGCTCGTCGGCGACGATGTCCTCCATCCCCCGGTCGAGCTGGCCCGAGGCCTGGACCCGCTCCAGGATCGAGGCCAGGATCGCGTCGAACGCCGCGAACAGGGCGTTCTGGTCGGCGATGCGGAGCGCCAGCAACCGGTTCAGAAAGGTGTTCATGGGCGGCATGTCGTCGGCGCCTCTGAGGGCGCCCTCATGGTCGAGCAGGCTGAGCCCGGTCCTGTGCTCGAAGGTCCCGCGGTCCATCGCGTCGACGTTGCCCAAGTGCAGGGCGACGTAGAAGGCCTGCAGGGCGCGATGGGCCCACGGGCTCTCCAAGTTGTCCTCGGCGCGGAACAGGCCATTGCCGGCCGTGCGCCGTTCGCCTCGGGTCAAGGCGCCCAGGCTGTCGAGACGGCGTGCGATGGTGGAGGTGAACCGCTTCTCCCCGTGGATGTCCGTGGTCACGGGGCGGAACAGGGGCGCACAAGCCTGGTTGGTCCGGTGCGAGCGGCCGAGGCCCTGGATGGCGTTGTCGGCGCGCCAGCCGGGCTCGACCAGGTAGTGGACTCGACGCTGCTGGTTCTGCACGGCGAGGTCGGCATGGTAGCTGCGCCCGGTGCCGCCAGCGTCGGAGAAGACCAGCACCCGCTTCTTGCCCGACATGAAGGCGTCCGTCTCAGCCCTGGCCGCCGAGGCGCTGCGCCGCTCGACGACCCACCGCCCCTCCCGGCTGATCACCCGCCGCGAGCGGCCGGTGATCTCGGCGACCTGTTCGGTGCCGAGCGCCTCCAGCACGGCGTCCAAGACGCCCGGGACCGCCGGCAGGCAGGCCAGGTGGGCGACCAGTTCGTCGCGCAGGCGCAGCGCCTCCTGGCTGGCCACAGGCCGTCCGTCGGCATCGGTGACCGGGACCATGGTCACATTGCCGTCCTCGCCCTCGATGGCGTCCATGGCCATGACCGGGAAGGCGCCCATCAGGTAATCGAGCACTGCGTCCTTGGGCGAGAGGTCGATGGCGAGGTTGTTCCATTCTTCCGGCGGGATCTCGGCCAGGCGGCGCTCCATCACCGCCTCATTGGTCGACACCACCTGGACCACAGCGGAGCGACCGGCCGTCAGGTCCTCCCGGATCGAAGCCACAAGCGAGGGCCCCTTCAGGCCCGACAGGAGGTGGCCGAAGAAGCGTAGCTTGGCGCCCTCGAACGCGGACATCACCGCGGAGGCGGCTTGGCCGGACCTGGGCTTGCCCTCCTCGGTCACCCCGACCGCGTCCAGGGCCGCACGCAGATTGCGATGGATCAGTTGGTAGGCGTCGGCCCAGGCGTCCCAGATGGCGATGTCGTCGGGGGTGAGGGGATGGCGCAGCGGATCGTACTCGACCCCATCGAACGACAGGCTGCGTGCGATGTAGAAGCCCATGCCCTTCAGCTCGCGCGCAATGAGCTCCATGACCGCGACGCCGCCGGTCTCCACCGCAGCCATGAAGGCCTCGCGGGTGGGGAAGGGGGCCTCCGGGCCGCCCCACAGGCCCAGGCGGACGACGTAGGCCAGGTTCTCGGCCGTGGTGGCGCCGGTGGCCGAGACGTACATCACCCGCGCGTTGGGCAGACGAGCCTGCAGGGCGAGACCGGCCAAGCCCTGCTGGGAGGCCTTCTTGGTCCCCCGCGCGCCCTTGCCGCCACCGGCGGCGTTGGCCATCGCGTGGGCCTCGTCGAAGGCGATCACCCCGTCGAAATCGGCGCCTAGCCAGTTCACGATCTGATCCAGGCGTGAGGGGCGGTCGCCGCGCGCCGGCTGCCTCAGGGTGGCGTAGGTGGTGTAGAGGACGCCCCGGTCCATTCGGATTCCGTCCGCCTGTTTCCAAGCCGACTGTGGGGTGATGTCGGCGGGTTTGCCGCCGATGGCCACCCAGTCGCGCCGGGCGTCCTCCAGCAGCGGGTCGTTCTTGGAAATCCAGACCGCGCGGTCCCGGCCCTGGGCCATGTTGTCGGCGATGACGCCAGCGATCTCCCGGCCCTTTCCGCAGCCGGTCCCGTCGCCCAGGAAGAAGCCCCGGCGCATCTGCACCGCACCCGGATGATCCTCCCTCACCAGCACCAGCTGGTGTGGGGCTTCCCCGGAAATCCACCAGCCCGGCAACAGGGTGGCGTGCGCCTCGCCTGCATAGACCACGGTCTCGAGCTGGGCGTCGGAGAGGCAGGCGCCCTGCAGGGCCTTGCTCGGCAGGATCGGCCGATAGGTGGCCGCCGGCAGGGGCACCGAAGCCATCGGTCCGGATTCCACGAGCGGGGAGGGGTGCGGCCGCTCAACCTCGAAGGCGATCCGCCCAAGGCTGTAGGCCTGGTAGAGGCCGACGTCATGGCCTTCGCCCGACCAGGGCCTGGTGGTGTAGGCGACCGGTGCGGTCGTCGCCAGGAAGCCCAGGCGGTTGGACGGCGTAGCTAGAGCCCGGGCCTTGGGCGCGAGCAGCGCGACCGGGTTCACCGCCCGGAACTGCCGCGCTTGGGCGGTCGGCCGCGCGACTACAGCCGCGGCAGTCTGGGCGGCGTCGGCCAGCGTCTCGGCGGAGACGATCGTCGGGATCGCCTGAGCCGGCGCGCCGCGATCGACCACCAGCAGACCCGTGTCGACCGAGGTCCCGTGCTTGGCGTAAGCGCGGCTGGGGAAACGCAGGCGCAGGACGACCCGGCCGCGCCCGGCGAGCTGGCGCATGGCCTCGCCGTCGTCGAACAGGCGGGTGGGGACGATCGCTGCAAGGCGACCGCCATCGGCCAAACACGCCAGGGCGGCCAGCAAATGGGCCTCAAGATGCTGAAACGGCGGGTTGACCAGGGCGACGTGGAACGACCCCGAGGTCTTCAGCACGTCCGGCAGGTGAACTGCGTCGTGCTGGGCGCGGGCCACGAGGGGGAAAAGGCGCTCCAGGAGGGCCGAGCGACCGGCCGCGCGTTCGTTCAGGGTCAGGTCGCCGCCGCAGGCCTCGGCCAGGATGGCCAGAAGGCCCGTCCCGGCCGAAGGCTCCAGCACCAGGTCGCCTGGGCGCACCTGGGCGGCCAGCAGGGCCAAGGCGCCGAGCTCGGGTGGGGTGGAGAACTGGTCCATCGCCACCTGCTCCTCGGAACGGCGCGTGTGGGTCAGACTCAGCGACGAGAGGTTGCCCAGCAGCGCGACGATGTCTGCGGGCGCATCCTCTAGCCGGCCGATCTGAGGGGCGAGGCGGCGCAGCTGCAAGACCAAGGCGGCCTCGATGGCGTCATAGGCGTCGCGCCAGAGCCAGGCGCCCTCGGCGTCGGACCCGCCGAAGGTGGTGGTCATCACCCCCGAGACCAGCTTGCGGTCCAGGGCGCGCGAGCGGTTCAGATGCGGGGTCAGAGCCCGAGCGGCGGCCAGGAGGTTTGCGGCCTTGGCGTCGGCGCCGGCGGCGGGCACGGCGAACAGGGGCAGAAGCGCGTTCATGGGCAGGGTCCAGATCACCCGCCGCGGAGGGCTCCTCCCTCCAGTCCCGACGGGCTCGCCCGCTTGGCCCCTTCCTTTCCCCTCCGGCGGCTGGACCGGCCACACGCTCGATCCGCCACCGAGTCAGCCTTGATCCGTACGTCGATCAGACGTACATAGCGTCGACAGGAGCAACGCCCATGTCGGCCTTCCAGGACCGGATCAAGACCGTCGACGAACCCAGCACCGAGCGGATGAATTTCCGCCTCAAGCCGCGGATCAAGCAGGTGATCCAACGGGCCGCGGCGTTGTCGGGCATGGACGATTCCGTCTTCACGATGAACGCCGCCTATCGCTCGGCTCTCGAGACGATCGCCGCGCATGAGCGCACGGTGCTGCAGCCGGTCGATCACGCGGCATTCTTCGCGGCCCTGGATCAGCCGCCGCCGGCGAGCGAGAAGCTGAAGGCGGCGGTCGCGCGTCACCGGAAGACCGTCGAGTCGCGGTGAGCGCTCCGGGGCGCCCGTCGACCCGGATCGAGCCCTTCGACCCGGACCGGCATGACCGCGCCGGGTTCGCTTGTGGCGTCGAGGCGGTCGACAACTTCCTCAAGAAGACCGCGAACAAGCTGGCCCGCGCCGACAACCTGCGCCTCTATGCGATGACCGATGCTTCAGCGGCCCTGATCGGCTTTTACGCGGTCAACGCCCATACGATCGACTATGTGGAACTGCCGGCGCGCTATGCCCGCACCCGCCCCGGCCACGGCAGCATCCCGGCCGCCTATATTTCCATGATCGGGGTGGACGCACGCCACCAGGGCCACGGCTATGGCGGCGACCTGCTTGTCGACGCGCTCACCCGCATTGCTCAGGCGGCGGACGCGATCGGGATCGCCGTGGTGATCTTGGACGTGCTCGACGATGGCGACGCCAAACAGGTTGTCCGGCGCAAGGCGCTTTATGAGAGCTATGGCTTCCAGCCGTTTGCGTCGCGGCCTCTGCGCCTGTTCCTGCCGCTGGCGACAGTCCGCCAGTTGATCAGTCCATGAGGGAGAACGCGATGGGAGCCCCAGCGCCAGTCTGGACCGAGGCGACAAAGTAATAGCCCCCGCCAGTAACGGCGGGGGCCAAGCTCAGTCATCAGGCCGCCAGGGGCGTGACCTCACCGGTCTGCTCGACGTCATCGGGCTTGATGGCTTCGCCGCTCGCCTGGCCCGCGTCGTCGGCGCCCTCCTGCACCTCGACCAGAGTGCGATCCCACGCCAGGGCGGCGGGGGCCCACTGCCGCTCGGCGGCCGCCTCGGCGACGAAGGCGACCAGGTCGTCCTTCTTCAGGGTCTTCGCCCGGTCGTCCTCGACGCCCATCTCCCCCAGCATCGCGAGGAGCTGCTTCTTGGAATGGACCGCGAGGTAGGGCTGGTCCGGGGTCCAGTGCGCCGAGATGTCGGCGTCGCAAAGGGCGGTGATCTCAGCAGCCTCCGCCCGGGCGGCGTGGCGGATGCGATCCGTTCGGCCTTCGCGCAAGTTCAGCGACATCGCCGTGAGCTCGGCAAGCAGCGCCATCTTCTCTCCATGAGCCAAGGTCTCGACCCAGGTGATGGGCCGAAAGCCTGAGGCCTTGTAGGCCGCACGGCGGGCGTCCAGGCGCGCCTTCACCTCTCCGTCCAACACTGCGACCGGGAACGTCGCGCCCCGGCTGTAGCGCGTGGCGGAGATCTGCACGGCCGCCGCGTCCAGGCTGCCCTCCGAGTGCAACGCCAGTTGCTTGAATAGCTGCGCGAGCAGGACGGTGAGTGCTGCGCTCGGGTCGTCGGCCAGGTCGCGGATGAGTCCGCGTGTGGCGACGTCGGTGACGGTCTCGTGCAGCACGTGGCTGGTCCCCTCAACCTCGACGTCAGCGTGCGGGATTTCCACATCGGCCGTTGCGCGGCCATAGCGCTCGACCACCTCGTCCTGGTCCTCGCCAACATCGCCCTCAGTGTCTTCCGGCAGATCCTCCACCGGTAGGGGAACCGAGTAGAAGGTGACGGCGAACCCATAACCAGAGGCCTCCGGAGACAGCAACACCGCCCCGATCCTGCAGCGGCTCAGCGGCGCGCCCGCGACCGCGGCCATGGCGCTGACAAGGGGACCGAAGGCTGTCGACGCATCGTCCGCCTCCGGGTCGGCATCCTGGAGGTCGGATTCCAGCTGGGTTAGCCGGTAGCGGGCCCCGTTCAACGTCTCGGCCTGGGCCTCGCTGAGGTCGGGCCGATAGAGGTAGGGCAGGCGGGAGAAGCCTTCCGGCGCGCCGAAGGCGCCGTCCTGGCCGACATAGACCGCCAGGCCCTCGTCCTTCAGGTGGTCGACGATCGGCTGCACCCGCTCGCGCCAGGCCGCCGCCAACACCTCGGGATCGAGCAGGACGTCCGGCAGTTCGCCGAACAGGTCCGAGCTGACCCGGCCACCGGCGGCGACGTAGCGATTCATGCCGACGAGGGTAAAGCGGTCATCCTCGACGGTCAGGCGACCACCTTCGACCACATGTCGCAGGTGGTAATCCTGGAAATGGCCGTCGAGCGCGGTCTGGGCGATCTCGGCCTGGCGCTTCTTGTCGTCGATCCGCGCGAACAGGCGCACCTGCTTCAGGGTCAGCCTGCCCTGGCGCAGGGCTTTGAGCACGTTGGTGTGGACGGCCGACAGCGCCTCCAGCCGCTTGATCTCCAGCTCGGCGTAGCCAAGGGCGCGGGAGATGGCGGCCGTGTCCATCCTGGCCTTGCGCAGCCGGCCGATGGCGATGATCACATCGGCGATGTGCACCGGCGCGTGCTCGGTGTTGGGCAGGAGGATAGCGGCGGCCTGCTGCGCCTTGGTCACCGCCAGCTTGCATTCGACCACATAGTCGTCGCCGATGACGCCGCGCTCTTTCAGGAGCAGCAGCGCCATGCGCCGGCGGCGGCCGTCGAGCGCCATGTAGGGCTGTTCACCCCTGCGCCCGGCCCGCACGATCGGCGGGATCACCACGCCGGCGGCGGCGACGGTGTCGGCGAGCTGGGGCACGTCGTCATCGGCCGGCTCGGCATAACGCAGGTTTTCCTTGGCCAGGCCGAGGTCGCCAAGGCGGACCTCGATGGTGGCCATGGGCTCCACCTGGGCGGCGGCGGCTTCGATGGTATCAGTGGGAAGTTCGGTCACGGGGGTCAGGCTCCAGCACCGGGGCGAGGGCCATCCTGCTCCTCGGCGCACCCGCCCGATCCCTTCCTTCCTCCTCCAAGGCGCCGGCCCCAGCCCGCAGGACCAACCAGTCGTTCCAGTCCCCGAACGGCGCGGGCGGCAGCGCGATGCTGGCCGCAATGCCGTCCGCCGACAGACTGGCCCTGAGAACCTCGGCCGAAGCCTCGCCGTCCTTGCCCCGATCGGCGGCGATCAGCACCGAGCGCACGCCCTGTGGCGCCGTCCAGCGCCGCAGGTTACGGGTCGACAGCAGGGCCCAGCCGGGCAGGCCGAACCATTCGGTGGCCGACAGAGTGGTGAACACCCCCTCGGCCACCAGCATCTTGGCCTCGGCCAGGTCGAGGCGCACGGCTGACCCGGCCGAGGGGGACCCGACCGTCTTGCGCGGCAACCGTAGGTCAACCGCCCGCGAGCCGTTGATAGCCAAGTAGGTGATCTCGACCGCGGTCAAACGTCCCGAGGGATTGAAAATGCCGGTGAGCAGCGCCGGGCGGCGCAGGCGACCCGGCCGATAGATGGAGATCGGGACCTCAGGGTGATGGCGCAGGGCCTCTGGACCCGGCAGAGGGCGGACGATCCCGCGCAGGCGGCAGTGCCGCTCGGCGAGGGAGCGGGGCAGGGGCCGCGCCTCGTCCCAGAGCCGGCGCGCCACCGCTCGGC
>JBARAK010000181.1:0-7306 GCA_049791955.1 Caulobacteraceae bacterium | reverse complement strand
CCAAGGACTAGCGCGCCCCAGCCAAGCGGCGCCCAGACGCCCCCCGATTTGAGCCGCCAGGCGCGGCGCAGCGCCAGCACACCGGCCAGGGCCGCCAGCGACCCTAAGGCCACGCCGAGCACGGGGGCGGCGATCACCAGCGGTAACGCACGGTGGCCTCGGCGTCCCGCTGCGCGCCGTACCAGCACCAGATGGTCGAATAGCAGGCCGAGATGTAGCGGGCGCCGAACAGGTTCTGGACGTTGACGTTCAGACTCAGGCCTTTCCACGCCGGGTTCAGGCGCGAGAAGTCGTAGGTGGCGATCAGATCGAACACCGTCGCGGAGGGGACCTTCAGGGCGCCGTCGCCGGCCACGCCATTGAAGCTCTGGCCGATGAAGCGCACGCCGCCGCCCAGGCCCGCGCCCTGCGCCCAGCCGCTCTGGAAGCTGTAGACTCCGAACAGGTTGGCGGTCTGCTGCGGTACGCCGTAGGGGCGCGTGCCGACCAGGCCGGTGTTGTCCTTGGTCACCATGTTGTCGAGGTAGGTGTAGGAGCCCGAGACCACGACGCCGGGCAGCGGCTTGGTATGGCCCTCCAGCTCCACCCCGCGCGAGCGCACCTCGCCGGCGGCGACGGAGAAACTCGGATCGGCCGGATCGGCGGTGGCCACGTTGGTCTGGCGCAGGTCGTAGAGCGACAGGGTGACCAGCGTGTCCCAGACGTGCGGCTGGTACTTCAGCCCGACCTCGGTCTGCTTGCCCTGGGTCGGGGGCAGCACCGAGCCGGAGATGCTCTCCGCCGTCTGGGGCTGGAACGAGGTGGAGTAGGAGACGTAGGGCGCCAGGCCGTTGTCGAACAGATAGAGCAGGCCCGCGCGCCCGGTGAATTTGCCCTGGGCCAGCTCGGCGGTCCCGCCGCCCAGCCGGTCGAACTGGCGGGAGTCCACCCAGTCGTAGCGTCCGCTCAGCATCAGGCGGAAGCGGTCGAGCGCGATCTGGTCCTGGCCGTAGACGCCGGTCTGCTCCAGGTTCAGCCGCACGCTGAAGCTGGTGGCTGGCGGGGTGACCGGCGAGCCGTAGACCGGGTCGAAGGCGTCCAGCCCGGCCGCTACGCCGCCGAACCCGGCCGCCTCGGTCTGGCCGGTATGCTGGAAGTCGACCCCAGCCACGATGGTGTGGGTCAGCGGGCCGGTGTGCAGGGCGCCGGTGACCTGGTTGTCCAGCGTGAGATTGTCGATCCCCTCGTTGGCCACCGCCACCGAGCGCGACAGGGTGCGGTCGTCCGGCAGCAGGCCGAGCTGGTAGACGCTCTCGTAGCTGGTGGTGATCCGCATGAAGCGGGTGTTCTGGTGGAAGGTCCAGCCGTCGCCGAGGTCGCGGGCGAACAAGGACGAGATGGCCTGCTGGGTGCGGCGGAAGCGCTCGAACCCGGGCTCGCCGTCGTAGAAGTCCTCGGGCACGCGGCCGTTGGGGTTGGGCAGCAGCGAACCCTGGACCGGATCGGCGCCGTAGTCCCCGCCCCTGGGATCATGCTGATAGCTGTAGAGCAGGGTCCAGCTGGTCTTGTCGTCCGGCCGCCAGGTCAGGGCGGGGTTGATGACGTAACGCTGGCTCTCCGACAGGCGGATCTGGGTGTCGGAGCGGTCGGCCATGCCGTCGAGGCGGAACAGGAACTTGCCGTCGGAGTCGATCGGGCCGCCCAGGTCGAACGCGCCCTGGGCATAGCCATAGCTGCCGCCGCTGAGTTGCACCTCGCCGAACGGCTGGGCGGTGGGCAGCTTGCTGGTCAGGGCGACCAGGCCGCCGGGGCTCGCCTCGCCGTAGAGCACCGAGGCCGGTCCCTTCACCACCTCGATGCGGTCCAGGCTGGTGATGTCGATCTGCGGGACGGCGTAGCCGTTGGTGCTCTGGATCAGGCGCAGGCCGTCCAGGTACTGGTCCGGCGCGAAGCCGCGGATGTTCAGCAGATCGTAGCGGCCAGCGGTGTCGCCGCGGACCTCGGGCGAGACGCCGGCGGTGTAGTGCAGGGCCTCGCTGAGGCTGTCGACGCCGCGCAGGTCCAGTTCGTCACGGGTGATGACGGTGATGGACTGGGGGGTCTCCACCAGCGGGGTGTCGCTCTTGGTCCCCGCCGAGGCGTCGGTGTCGTTGCGGGCGCCGGTGACCACCACCTCGCTGACGCTGGTGGAGGGGCGCGCGGTGTCGTCCGCCGCCCACGCTGAACCACTCGCCGCCGCCCACATAATCGCGCTGAAAGCCGCGCCTGCCAGCGCCGCGCGACGCCCGGAACCCACTGTCATCAATCCCACCCAGTTGCGAATGCGAATAATTACGTATTCGACTAGGCGGGGCCGCTATGATTTGCAACTAGTTCTCAATAGCGATCTCGGGCGGCCGTTATGAATGTGGCTTCTACGAAACAGGGGCCGCTCCGATGGGCGGGATTTCAGTAGCGGGCGCCAGGCGGCGTCGAGAGTTCCGAAGACAACCCATGGGGGTGGTCGAGTGATATCTCCGCTGTTTAGCCATCAAAGCAACGATGTTGTAACAAACCGGCATAAATTACCGTCTAGCTACTGCGCCCGATCGCCGGATCAGATTCAGGCCGACGCGCCCGGGCTGTGCGTCATCCTTGTGGGGCTCGCCCCGATCTGACCGCCGCCGCCAAAGAATGAGGGTTGACGAATGGCGAGACCTCGACGGTTTCGATTGGGGTTCCTGCTGCTGGGACTGGTGGTCGTCGCACTCGTCATCTGGGCGGTGTTCGGCCACCCGAAGGACAACAAGCCGAAGAAGGCGCCAGTCGTCGCCGTCGCCGCCGCCAAGGCGACCGTCCAGGACGTGCCGGTGGCGGTCACGGCCCTGGGCTCGGCCCTGCCCTGGCAGGGGGTGACCATCCGCACCCAGGTCAACGGCAAGCTGCTGCAGGTTCCGGTCCGCGAGGGCAGCTACGTGTCATCCGGCGCCCTGCTGGCCCAGATCGATCCGGCGCCGTACCGCGCCGTGCTCATGCAGGCCCAGGGCAACCTCAAGCGCGACCAGGCCCTGCTCGAGAACGCCCGCCTGGACCTGAAGCGGTTCGAGACCCTGGCCTCCCAGGACTCCATCGCCCTGCAGCAGCGCGACACCCAGCGGGCCCTCGTGAAGCAGGACGAGGGCATCGTCCTGACCGACCAGGGCGCGGTCGCCGCCGCCCAGGTCAATCTGAACTGGTGCCGGATCACCTCGCCGGTCGCCGGCCGGGTCGGCGTTCGCCTGGTGGACCCCGGCAACATCGTTGCGACCACCGACACCAACGGCATCATCATCGTGAACCAGATCTCGCCGATCGCGGTGACCTTCACCATTCCGGAAAGCGACTTCCAGCGCCTGTCCGACGCCTCCAACGGCTTCACCCGGCCCCTGGCCACCGAGGCTTTCGGCCAGGAGAACGGGGCGGACCTGGGCGCGGGCGAACTCAGCATCGCCGACAACCACGTCGACCAGACCACCGGCATGGTGCTGATGAAGGCGCGTTTCCCCAACGCGTCCCAGCGCCTGTGGCCCAGCCAGTTCGTCAACGTCCGCCTGACCCTGAACACCCTATCCCAGGTGATCATCATCCCCGCTGGCGCGGTCAACCATGGTCCCAAGGGCGACTTCGCCTATGTGATCGGGGCTGACGACAAGGTCTCGGCGCGCCCGATCACTGTCGGCCTGAGCCAGGACGACATCGCGGTGATCAAGTCGGGGATCCAGGTCGGGGATACGGTGGTCACCGACGGCCAGCTCTCGCTCAAGCCAGGCTCCCACGTGCGGATCCAGAAACCGTCGCCGGCAAAGGGCGGGAAGGGGGCGGGCGCGTGAATCTTTCCGCCCCGTTCATCCGCCGCCCGGTCGCGACCTCGCTGATCGCCGCGGCGTTCCTGGTCTTCGGGATCGTCGCCTACCTCAACCTGCCGGTGGCTGCCCTGCCGCAGGTGGACTTCCCGACCATCCAGGTCAGCGCCGCGCTGCCGGGCGCCAGCCCGGAGACCATGGCCTCCAACGTGGCCACGCCGCTGGAGCGCCAGTTCTCGCTGATCACCGGTGTCACCCAGATGACCTCGGTCAGTTCCTACGGCTCGACCTCGGTCACCCTGCAGTTCGAGCTGACCCGCAACATCGACGCGGCGGCCCAGGACGTGCAGTCGGCGATCAACGCCGCCAGCGCCCAGCTGCCGACCAACCTGCCGGCCGCGCCGAGCTTCAGGAAGGTCAACCCGGCCGACGCGCCGATCATGATCCTGTCGCTGAATTCGTCGACCCTGCCGATCCAGACGGTGGACGACTACGCCGACAACATCCTGTCCCAGCAGATCTCGCGCATCGATGGGGTGGGCCTGGTCACCATCGGCGGCCAGCAGAAGCCGGCGATGCGGATCCGGATCGATCCGCGCAAGGCGGCGTCGCTCGGCCTGCAGCTGGACGCGATCCGCACCACGATCACCAACAACACGGTCAACGCGCCCAAGGGTTCGATCAACGGCGTGTTGAAGAGCTACAACGTCTACGCCAACGATCAGGTGCTCGACCCCACCACCTGGAACAACCTGGTGGTCGGCTACCACAACGGCTCGCCGATCCGGATCCGGGACATGGGCGACGCCATCCAGGACGTCGAGAACAACCAGATCAGCGGTTACGTCGCGGCGGGCAAGGCCAACATCGACAAGACGCTCCCGGACGGGCGGGCGGTGCTGCTGCTGGTCTACAAGCAGCCGGGCGCCAACGTCATCCAGACGGTGAACCGGATCAACGCCGCCCTGCCGGCGCTGCAGGCCGACATCCCGCCCTCGATCGGCATCCACATCCTGGCCGACCGCACCCAGACCATCCGCGCCTCGGTCAAGGACGTGGAGATCACCCTGCTGATCACCATCGTGCTGGTGGTGGCGGTGATCTTCCTGTTCCTGCGCGACGTCCGCGCCACCCTGATCCCCAGCGTGGTGATCCCGCTGTCGCTGCTGGCCACCGCCGGTGTGATGCTGGCGCTGAGCTTCAGCCTCGACAACCTGTCGCTGATGGCCATGTCCATCGCCGTCGGGTTCGTGGTCGACGACGCCATCGTCATGGTGGAGGTGATCTGGCGACGGATCGAGGAGGGGGAGGAACCGTTCCACGCCGCCCTCGCCGGCGCCGGCGAAATCGCCTTCACCATCCTCAGCATCTCGATCTCGCTGATCGCGGTGTTCACGCCGCTGATGTTCATGGGCGGGGTGGTCGGACGCCTGATGAGCGAGTTCGCCGTCACCCTCAGCGCGGCGGTGGCGCTGTCCATCGTGCTGTCGCTGACGGTGACGCCGATGTTGTGCGCGCAGTTCCTGCGGCGGCCCAAGCCGGCGACCAACCGCTTCATGATCGCGCTGGAGCATGGCTTCGTGAGGATGGAGACGGCCTACGCCGATGCGCTGGACGTCGTGCTCCGCCACATGAAGCTGACGCTGGTGATCTTCCTCGCCACGGCGGGGGCGGCGGTCTACCTCTACGCCACGGTGCCGACCGGGTTCTTCCCGCAGCAGGACACCGGCTTCCTGGGCGGCCTGCTGATCACTTCGCAGGACGCCTCGATCGCCAAGACCAACGAGAAGATCAAGCTGGTCGCCGACGTCCTGCGCCAGGACCCCGACATCGCCAGCGTGGCCTTTTTCGTCGGCGGCACCAGCACCAACCAGGCCAACCTCAGCATCAGCCTGTCGCCGCGCGAGGAGCGCAAGTCCAACGCCGACCAGGTCATCACCCGCCTGCGGCCCAAGCTGGCCAGGCTGGTCGGGGTGCAGACCTTCCTGCAGTCGCGCCAGGACATCAACGTGGGCGGCCGGACCGGCCAGGCCCAGTACCAGTACACCCTGTCCGACGCCGACCTGACCGAGCTCAACACCTGGGCGCCGAAGCTGCTCGCCGAACTGCAGGGCCTGCCGGAGCTGCGCGACGTCAGCTCCGACCAGCAGTCCCAGGCGGCGGCGGTCAACCTGACCATCGACCGCGACGCGGCCGCCCGCTTCGGCATCGCCCCGTCCGACATCGACACGGCGATCTACAACCAGATCGGCCAGCACCAGGTCGCCCAGTACTTCACCCAGCTCAACAGCTACCACGTGATCGTGGAGGGGCCGACAAAGCTCCAGGCGACCCCGTCGATGTTCAACTCGGTCTACATCCTGTCGCCGCTGACCGGGAAGACGGTGCCGCTGTCGCTGTTCGTCAAGGTGGACCCCAACGCGACCAGCAGCCTGCTGATCAGCCACCAGGGCCAGTTCCCCGCCGCCACCCTGTCGTTCAACCTCGCGCCCGGCGTGGCGCTGGGCCAGGCGACCGTGGCGGTCCAGGCGGCCCGCGACCGGCTGGGGGCGCCCGCGACCATGACCGGAGCGTTCCAAGGCACCGCCCAGGCGTTCCAGGAGTCGCTATCCAGCGAGCCGATCCTGATCGCCGCCGCCCTGCTGGCCGTCTACATCATCCTGGGCATGCTCTATGAGAGCTACATCCACCCGCTGACCATCCTCTCCACCCTGCCCTCGGCCGGGGTGGGGGCGTTGCTGGCGCTGCTGGCGGTGGGCCAGGACCTCAACGTCATCGGCATCATCGCGATCATCCTGCTGATCGGGATCGTGAAGAAGAACGGCATCATGATCGTGGACGTGGCCCTGCGCTTCGAACGCGAGGAGGGGCTCAGTCCCCGCGACGCCGTGGCCAAGGCCTCGCACCAGCGGCTGCGGCCTATCCTGATGACCACCGCCTGCGCCCTGCTCGGCGGGGTGCCGATGGTGATCGGCCAGGGCACGGGCTCCGAGTTCCGCCAGCCCCTGGGCTGGGCGATCATCGGCGGCCTGACGGTGTCCCAGATCCTGACCCTGTTCACCACGC
Source organism: Caulobacteraceae bacterium (assembly GCA_049791955.1). Classification (GTDB taxonomy): domain Bacteria; phylum Pseudomonadota; class Alphaproteobacteria; order Caulobacterales; family Caulobacteraceae; genus CAHJWH01. The sequence continues at coordinate 440 of JBARAK010000181.1, read as the reverse complement.
CGGTGATCTACATCTACCTCGACCGGCTGCGCACCCGCCTGCCCCACGGGACCGACGCCCCGCACAGGGCTGAGGCCACGGCTTAGGGAGAGGGACGCCGGCGCGCCCAGAAGGGGCTGGCCCAGCGGGATTCCAGGCCGTACCAGGCGGCGAGGTGGTCCTGGTAGGCCTGCCGGATGCGGGCGAACTCACCGGCCAGGTCGGCCGGGGCCTGCAGGTCGCCGTCCAGCCAGCGGTCTGCGGTCTCCGCCGCGGCCAGGCCGGTGTAGAGCGCGTTGAACAGGCCCTGGGCCGCCAGCGGGTCGAAGGCCAGCGCGGCGTCTCCGGCGGCGATCCAGCCGTCGCCCGCCGGCCGGTCCAGCCATGCGCCATGGGCGGCGCAATAGCCGCCCGAAGCGTCTTCCCAGCTCCCGCTCGCCAGCAGCGGGCCGAGCATCGGC
>JBARAK010000180.1:0-1527 GCA_049791955.1 Caulobacteraceae bacterium | reverse complement strand
CAGCAGCACGATCCCGGCGGCGGTCCAGCCCTCCAGCGCCCGCCCGCCCACGAAGGCCGCGGCCATCTCGGTGGTGTTGCCGCTCATGAAGGAGACGAACAGGGAGCCCAGCCGCAGGAAACCCACGGCGTCGACCCAGCCCGCGATCGCCGTCAGGGCCACGGCCAGGACCAGTTGCGCCGCTTCCCTGCTCACGCTCCGCCTCTCGTTCCGGTCCTGTCTAGAGCATTGGCCGGCGAAAGTGGACACCGGTTTCGCCGGGCGCAACACCGGGCCACAACCGCTCTCGCAAGGATCGCATCAGCCGCCTAAGTTGCGCCGTCCGACTAAGGTTCAGCTCAAGTATGTCCGCAAAGCTCCGCCTCCTCGCCGCCGCCACGGCCGCCCTGGCCCTCGCAGGCGCCGCCTCCGGCCAGCCGGTCCAGGCTCCCGTTCCGGCCACGCCGGCGCCCTCGCCCGAGTCCGCCGAACCCCTGTCCGCCGAGGCCACCACCGTGGCCACCCTAGACATCGTCAAGCACCTGCCGGGCCCGGCCCTGTGGAAGGTGACCAAGGGGGATTCCCAGGTGGTCATCCTGGGCGGGCTGACGCCCCTGCCGCACATGCTGGCGTGGGACACCCAGCGCATCCAGCGCGCCCTGACCGGGGCCGACGCCCTCTACCTGCAGCCGCGACCGCGCCTGGGGGTGTTCGAGATGATCGGGCTGGCGATCACCAAGCGGGCGCTGCAGCTGCCCGGTGGCCAGACCCTGGACAAGGTGCTGCCCCCCGCCGAGCGCGCCCGCTTCCTGGCCCTGACGGCGACCATCCACAAGAAACCGGGCGACTACGCCCACTGGAAGCCCGCGGTGGCGGGGCTGCTGCTGATCGCGGACTTCCGCAAGGCGGCCGGCCTTTCCGAGGGCAAGCCCGGCACCACGGTGATGCACCTGGCCAAGGACGCCCGCGTGCCGGTGCGCTACGTCGGGGACTTCGACCTCGGCCCCTACATCAAGACCACCGCGACCCTGTCGCCGGCCGCCAACCTGGCCTGTTTCGACGCGGCGCTGGACGACATCGACCAGGAAGCCGCCCACAGCCGCGAGGCGTCGGACGCCTGGGCAAGGGGCGACCTGAAGACGGTGGGCGAGAACTACCGGGTCTCGGTGCTGGACCGCTGCCTGCTGCAGGTCCCCAGCGTCCAGGGCCTGGTGGAGAAGGGCACCAGCATAGGAGTCAAGACCATCGAGGCCGCCCTGGCCAAGCCCGGCAAGTCGGTGGCGGTGATCGACCTGAACTTCCTGCTGAGGCGGGGCGGCATCCTGGACCGGCTGAAGGCCGAGGGCGCGACCCTGTCGGTTCCCGAGTGATCGGGGCCGCCGCTTAGGCTTTCCGCCCAGGCCCGTTCCAGCCCTGCATCCGGCCGGCCAGGGCGTCGTGCAGGAACATCGCGGCCAGCGACAGGGCTTCTTCCGGGATGGAGTGGCCGACGCCGCCGATCAGCCGCCACATCGCCGGCGCGCCCGCGTCCGCCAGGGCCGAGAGCGC
>JBARAK010000179.1:0-9528 GCA_049791955.1 Caulobacteraceae bacterium | reverse complement strand
CGCCGGCGCCCCGACCATCAACGAGCTGGCCGCGGCGATGGTCATGGACGCCGGCGCCCTGACCCGGACCCTGCGGCCGCTGGAGCGGGACGGCTGGGTGCAGAGCCTGACCGACCCCAAGGACAGGCGTTTCCGCCACGTGGTGCTGACCGAAGCGGGCAAGCAGAAGCTGGCCGAGACCGCCGCCACCTGGGAGCAGGCGCACGACGCCTTCCGCCGCGCCTACGGCGAGGACGCCGACGCGCTGAAGACCTCGCTGGCGCGGATCATCACCCGGGAATTCTCAGACGCCTTCACCGCCCACGCCGGCCTTGTCGGGAGGGACCCGGCCCGGACCTAGGGTGTGATTTGGTTCTCTTGGGAGCCCTTTAAACCCCGCTCATTCCGGCATCCGCCGGGACGAGCGGAAATTACTGAGAGTTCAGGACTTGGCTTCCTTGGCGGCGACCGCCAGGCTGCGCGCCATCTTTAGCAGCGCCCGGCGCAGCTGGGGCGAAGGGATCGCAGCATAGGCCTGGATCAGGTCGTCGCCTCCGCGCAGCTGCGAGAGCAGGGCGGTGATCTCGGGCGACCTGGGCGCCGGCTCGCCCTCTTCCGGCAGCAGCGCGCTCGGCGGCACGCCCAGCGCCTTGGCCGCCCTGACCAGCATGGAGGCGGCGATCCGGTTGACGCCGCGCTCGTACTTCTGGACCTGCTGGAAGGTGATCCCCATCGCGTCGCCGAGCCGGCTCTGGGACATGCCGCGCTCCTTGCGCAGACGCCGCAGACGAACGCCGACGCCGACGTCGATGGGATCAGGACCTGCTGTGTAATGGACGCCGCTCATGGCCCAGAACTTCCTGCCGGCGCACCACCGTTCCGGCAAAGTGAGTCGCAAAGTCTACTTCCGGAATAATATACCAATTGCAATTAAGATGCGAGTGCTCTGCAGCCCGGCCGGAATTATTTGCCAACGCGTAGGACAGATCGAACATATCTATCGCAAGGGTTGAGAATGGCGTCGGCAGCCACGATCGCCACCAGACTTCGGACCGGGACGGCGGGACCGCCCACGCTGGAACCTTCGCCTCAGATCGGCCCTTGTTGCAGTGCAACAGCAGCGTCTCCATCAACGTCCGTCGAGGTCCCCATGTACAGCCTGTCCATCCAGGAGAGCCTGATCGACCAGGTCCAGAAGGCCATCGAAGAGGCCCAGATGGACGACGTCACCGTGCATCCGCCCTTCCTGGGCAAGGCTGTCATCCGATGCTCGCGTGAATCTTCGGCCGCCATGCTGCGGAGCAAGGTGGACGGCCTGCGCGCCGCCTGAAGCCTTACCGGAGGGGGCGTAAGCGCCCCCTCACCTCCAGTGGATCGGTATGTCCACGTTGGCCGTCCGCCCATAGGGCCCGGCCACGAGCCGGAAATAGGTGATCGCCCGCAGGGTCGCGCCGCCAAAGCCGTACCCCTTGGGGTCTTCGCTCACGATCCGGCACTTCTTAAGCTCGCCGGACGGCGCGATCCGGCAGTTCACCACCACCAGTCCCGGGACCTTCTGCTTCTTGGCCTTGGCCGGATACAGGGCGATGACCTTGGAGCTGATCGGGAACTTGGCCCAGTGCGCGTCGTTCGCCGGGATACGGCCATCCCAGACGCCAGGCGGCGCGCCAAGTGGACCAGAGGCCGGCGCGGAAGCCGAGAGGCCTGGAGACGCCGGGGCCGAGGCCGGAGTCGTTGGAGCCGGAGTCGTCGAGGCTGGCGCGGTCGGGACCGGCCGCTTGTGCGCGAACTGACACCCGGCGAGCAGGACCGCCAACAGCATCGCCCCCGATCGTTTTGCCCGCACCGCCGCCTCCCGCATCATTCCCCCTGCGGTTAAGCCCGCGCGGCCCCGGATACAACGCCGACGCCTCCGCCTGCGACTTCGTTTCCAGTGGGAAACATAAGCCGCCGCTTTGCGCCCCGACATGCTTAATATGAGGGGAGTCGGAACATCGCCCGGGTGGACAGGCCGGGAACGTCAGGGGTCGCATTGCACTGCATCGCATTCGTCAGTCCGAAGGGAGGCGCCGGCAAGACCACCGCCGCCCTGCTGCTCGCCCTCGGCCTGATCGAGATGGGCAAGCGGGTGGCCATGATCGATGCGGACCCGAACAAGCCCCTGGTGGCCTGGAAGCAGCTGCCTGATCCGCCCAACGGGCTGACGGTCCATCCGGCCCCCACCCTGCAGGACGTCGGCGACGCCCAGCGCGAGGCGAAGCGGCAGGACCCCGACTGGATCATCATGGACACCGAAGGCTCGTTGCGCGGCGCCATGGCCTTCACCGCAATCCGGCCGGACCTGGTGCTGACACCCCTGGCGGGCTCGCAGCTCGAGGCCAACCAGGCGATCAAGGCGGCCGAGATGGTCGGGACCTTCGGCCAGAGGGGCGGGCGGCGGGTCCCGCACCGCTGCCTGCTCACCCGCATCCCCGCGGCGATCCGGCCCCGCTCGCTCAAGACCGTGGTCGACCAACTCCGCCAGCACGAGATCGAGTTCCTGCCCACCGCCCTGCTGGAGAAGGAGGCCTTCCGCGCCCTGTTCTCCATCGGCGGCGGCTTCTCCAGCCTCGAACGCGAGGGCGTCGGCGGCGTCCCCGCCGCGCGCAAGAACGCCGACGCCTATGTCGATGCGGTGCTCGAACTGGTCGCCGCCAGGGACAGGCCCCAGGCCTGACGGCCGTTCGCGCCGGCCCGCTTCGTCATCACCGCCGGTGATATGCTCGGCCGGCCTGTTGATTCGCAGTCCCCGACCAACCTCCCGCCGCGCCCACGCTCGCTTCCGGCCGCGCCCAGGAAACCGACGATGATCGACGCCGATCTTCTGCAGGAACAGCTCCGCCTCGCGGCCACGGCCTCGTCGTTCGACTTGGCCCATGAGGACGAGCGCAAACGCTCGACGCGCGAACTCATCCAGCTGTTCTACGACATCCAGGCTGTGGTGACCCCGACCTGCTTCGTGGAGATCGGAGCCCATGAAGCCCGGTTCTCAGTCGACATGGCGGCGCTCCACCCCGGCGCAAAGGTCGTCGCCTTCGAAGGCAATCCGTACAACCACGCCTATTTCGCATCCGGGTTCGACTATGCGGCCCACCGGGTCGACTACCGCAACGCCCTGGTGTCCGACGTCGACGGCGCCTTGGAGATGATGCTGCAAGTCAGTTGCGAAGGCAGACCCATCCCGCGGATCAAGGGCAACGACTCCATCCTGAAGCGCAACCAGCAGGGCATGGAATACGAGGCGCGCCTGATCGCCTCCACCCGCCTGGACACCGCCTTCGCCGACCTCGACAAGGCCAGGAACCTGTTCGCCCTGTGGGTGGATGTCGAGGGCGCCACCCGGCAGGTGTTCGCCGGCGCCGCCGAGGTCCTGACCAAGACCTCGAGCCTGCTGGTTGAGGTCGAGGAACATCCCTACTGGGAAGGCCAGTGGCTGGTGGACGACGTCCAGGCGCATCTCGCCCGCCTCGGCTTCGTCGCCCTGGCGCGCGATTTCGAGTACGGCCACCAGTTCAACATCCTGTTCGTCCACCGCGCCCTGTGGCAGGCCGCCGGCGTCCGCGCGGCCCTCAACGCCTTCCTGTCCCGCATCGGACAATCCCCGAGGCGATAAGGCTCGGCGTTCCGGAGCGGCCGCGCAGCAGGTCCATTTCTATCAGGCCGTTCAGAAGAGCTGGGTGGCCAGTCGCCGGGAGGACGACCATGTTCGGGCCTCGTCAGACAGGCTCGCCATGACCGCGCCGAACACCTTGCCGCATCCCTGGTCGAAAGCCGCGCGAGAGCATGTGGCCGCGCTCGTGCTGCCGCTGCTGGCCATCGCCAGCGTGCTTGCCGCCCACGCGGCCTACGCCGGCTGGACCCAGGCGCGCGCGCCGGCCTGTCCCGCCGCTCACGCCACAGCCCTCACCGTCCAGGCCTGCCGCCAGGGTTAAAAAATGACCACGAAGGGGCGGATAGCCGCCTCGAACGCCCGCTCCGAAGTTGTATGCCTGATGACGGAGACAATCAGTTCGGCAAGCAATGGACTGTCTTCGCAGCCCAGGTCATAGCCAGCGAAGGCCAGGAATACGACGAACGCCTTGAAGGCCGTGCGTTTGTTACCCTGCTGGAAAGCATGGGCTCGGGCGATTCCGAACAAGAGACTGACGGCCAAGATGACCGCATCCTCCTCCCGCTCGTAATGCCAAAGGTTGCGAGGTTTGAAGCAAGCGCTCTCCAGTGCGCCGTAGTTGAGCACGAGCAACGGCTCGCCCGTGGCGGCCACCTCATCCTCGTTGAGCTGGATGAGTTCGGCTGGCGTTAGCCAGCGCGGCTCACTTGGCAAGTTCGGCCAGCACCTTGGGGAAGCGCTTGGAAACCTTGGCGCTCAAGTCACGCACGCTGAGCTGGGCCGCCTCGGCCGCACCGCGACGCACGGGATGGCCGGTGGCTGGCGGCGTGGGAGCGGCCTTCGTCGCGGCAGACATGTGACCCTCCCTTGCGCGTGGATTGGAGACTGGTCCCGAAATATAGCGATGCAGGGCAATCGCGTCCATTCGAGCGTCGGCGAAGGCATCAGCCTCTCGCCCCGCTTCCCTAAGGCAACCGCCCCTCGGTCTTCAGCCGCTCCACGAACCCGTCGAACGCCTCGTAGGTCGCCTTGGCCATGGCGGCGCCGACGCTGACCCGCCGCACGCCGACCCCGGCCATGTCGGCCACCGACAGGCCCGTCCCGGTCAGGTTGGCGTTCACCGGCCGGTCCACCGACTGGACCACCCGGGCCACCGCGCCCAGCTCCTTCAGCCCCGGCGCATAGAGGCAGTCCGCCCCCGCCGCCGCATAGGCGTTGAGGCGGGCGATGACCTCGTCCAGGTCCAGGGTCTTCATCAGATAGGCCTCGCAACGGCCGACCAGCACCACGTCCTGGCCCGAGCGGTCGATCGCCGCCCGCGCCGCCCGCACCCGCTCGGCCGCGACCTCCACCGGGTAGAGCGCCGTCCCGTCCCGGTCCTCGATCGAGAGCCCGGCGACGCCGGTGTCGATGCAGCGCGCCACGTTGGCCGCCACCCCATCGGCCGTCTCGGCGAAGCCCGCCTCGAAATCGGCGTTCACCGGCAGGTCGGTCACCGCGCAGAGGAAGCGCAGGTGCGCCAGCACCTCGTCCAGGCTCATCTCCCCGTCCGCCTTGCCCAGCGCCCAGGCGGCCCCGGCGCTGGTGGAGGCCAGGGCCTTGAAGCCCGCCCCAGCCAGGCGCACCGCGCTACCGCCGTCCCACGGATTGGGCAGGGCGAAGCAGCCGGCGCGATGCAGGGCGCGGAAGGCGGCGCGACGTTCGGCGAAGTCCGGCATGGGAAGGCTCCTCAGCAGGCGCGGAGATTGCCGGGCGGGCGCCGCCAAGTCCATGCATGCAGGGAGCCAGTAGAGCGGAAGCGGCGTTTTACGGACACGGACCTCAAGCAAAGCCCAAGGGGCGCCGAACATGATCCACTACAGCACCCAGCCCGGCTCACCGGTGGTCGAGATCAAGGTCGAAGGCCACGTCGCCAACCTGGAGCTGGAAGAGAGCATCCGCCAGCTGCGCATCGACATCGAGCAGAACCACAAGACCCGCCTGATCGAGATCATCGAGCACTTCACCGGCATCGAGCCCGCCGCGATCTGGACCGACCTGAAGCTCGGCCTGCCCCTGGCGCAGAAGGTCACCCGGGTGGCGGTGGTCGCCGACCAAGCCTGGATCCGGATGATGACCGAATTCGGCCAGTTCTTCACCCGGGCCGAGGTGAAGAGCTTCGAGCCCGCCGAGATCGACCAGGCGCGCGCCTGGATCATTGCGCCGTAAGGGTTCCGGACTCACTCCACATCGCCATTGCCCGCCCTCGCGAATTGACCCAGAACCGCTCAGCTCGCCTAGAGCGTGACAGCCGCAGGTGGAAGCCGGTTGCGGCGGCCGTCACGCTCTAGCTTTTTGATTGAGAACCTTTTTATCCGGTTTCGAAGGGCCCCATTCGAAACCGGAAAGGCCCTGCCGCCGGGAAACAACCGTGGATCACAGCAATCGTCGTGGAGTCCTGGGCGCGGGCCTGGCCGCAGCGTTCGGATCGTCAGCCGCCGCAGCCGTGCGGCGCGCCTCGCCGCCCATTCCCACAACGGGTTTGATCAAGCCCGGCATCCTCCACGAGCTGGCGCTGCGGCGGGCCGCGACGCTGGCGGATGTGCGCTATGACCTCGACCTGGACCTGACGCGGCCGGACATGGCCGTCGGGGCGGTGCGCATGGCGTTCAGGCGCAGGCCAGGCGCCGGCGACCTGGTGGTCGACTTCCGCGGCCCGACCCTGAAGGACCTGCGGGTGAACGCCCACGCCGTCGATAGCTTCACCTGGCGCGACGGGCACCTGCTGCTGCCCCCGCACGGACTGGCGACGGGCGCCAACCTGATCGAGGCGCGGTTCGCCACCCCGATCGCCCCGACCGGCGCCGCCATCATCCGGTTCGACGACAAGAGCGACGCCAGCACCTATCTCTACACCCTGCTGGTGCCGTCCGACGCCAACCTGCTGTTCCCCTGCTTCGACCAGCCTGACCTGAAGGCGAAGATCCGCTGGCGCATCCGGGCGCCCGCGGACTGGACGGTGGTGGCCAATGCGCGGGTTGAGTCGCGCGAGGGCGTGGGCGGGCCGGTGACCTGGACCTTCGGCCGGACCGAGCCCATCCCCACCTACCTGGCCGCCTTCGCCGCCGGCCCCTGGGCGACGTGGAAATCCGAGCCGGACGGGGCGCGGCCGATCACGCTGTACGCCCGCAAGTCGCGCCGCAGCGAAGTGGATGCGGAGGCGCTGATCAAGACCAACCGCGACGCGGCCCACTGGCTGGAGACCTGGTTCGGCGTCCCCTTCCCGTTCAGCAAGCTGGACGCGGTGCTGGCCCCGGCCTTCCCCTTCGGCGGCATGGAGCACGTCGGCGAGATCTTCTACAACGAGAACACCTTCATCTTCCGCGAGCCGCCAACCCTGTCGCAAAGACTGGGGCGCGACGCCACCATCTACCACGAGGTCAGCCACCAGTGGTTCGGCGACCTGGTCACCATGAAGTGGTTCGACGACCTGTGGCTCAAGGAAGGTTTCGCCACCTACATGGCGGCCCGCGTCCAGGCGGACCTGCAACCGCAGAGCGATGCCTGGAAGACCTTCTACATCCGCAACAAGCCGATAGCCTACGCCGCCGACTCCACCCGCGGGACCAATTCCGTCTGGCAGCCGCTCAACAACCTCGACGAGGCCAAGAGCAACTATGGCCCGATCGTCTACAATAAAGCCCCTTCGATCATCAAGCAGCTGGCCTTCCTGGTCGGCGATGGTGGGTTCCAGAAGGGCCTCCACAGCTTCCTGACCAAACACGCCTACGCCAACGCGACCTGGCGTGACCTGCTGTCGGCGATCGAGGCCAGTTCCGGCACCTCGCTGAAGTCGTTCGGCGAGCAGTACATCCTGCGGGCCGGGATGCCGCGGGTGGAGACCCGGCTGGAGACGGACGGCGGCAGGATCTCGCGGCTGGCCCTGACGCAGCGGCCGGTGCGCGCCTTGCCGGGCGACCCCGGCGGCTGGTGGCCGATGAAGCTGCAGGTGCGGCTGGGCTACAGCGACCGGCCCGACGCGGTGCTGACCGCGCGCTTCGACGGCGAGACCGCCGTGGTCGCCGGCGCCGCGGGCCTGCCGGTTCCGGACTATGTCTGGGCCAACGACGGCGACTATGGCTATGGCCTGTTCCTGCCCGACGAGCGCAGCGCGGCCTGGATCGCCGGCCACGTCGGAGAGGCGCGCGACGGGCTGCTGCGCGTCATGCTCTGGGGCGCGCTGTGGGACCTGGTGCGCGAGACCCGCCTACCCCCGGCCCGCTTCATCGAGATCGCCCTGGCCGCCCTGCCCCACGAAGCCGACGAGCAGATCGCCAGCCTGATCCTCAACCGGACCGGCACCGCCCTGGTGCGGTACGTCTCGCCGGCCGACGCCGAGCGGCTGTTCCCGCCGTGGGAGCAACTTCTCACCGCAAGGGCCCAGGACGGCGCCCTTGGCTACGGGCTGCGCAAGGACAGCCTGGACGCGCTGGTCGCCACCGTGCGCACCCCGGCCGGCCGCGCGGCGCTGCACGACTACCTGTCCGGAACCCGCCCGTTCGACGGCGCGCCGGTCAAGCAGCTGACCCGCTGGAACATCGTCCAGCGTCTGCTGGCCCTGGGGGACCCGGGCGCCGAGACGCTCTATGCGGCCGAGATCAAGCACGACACCACGCCGGAAGCCGGCCGCAGCGCCTTCATCGTCCACGCGGCGGTCCCCGACGCCGCGGTCAAGCGCGACTATTTCCGCCGCTACCTGGACGACCCCAGCCTGAACGAGGAATGGGTCTCCGCCAGCCTGGCCGCCTTCAACGACCCCGACCAGACCGCCCTGACCCTCGCGTTCCTGCGCCCGGCGCTGGAGCGGCTGGAATGGATTAGGGCTAACCGGCGGATCTTCTTCCTGCCCGGCTGGGTGAACGCCTTCGTGCGCGGACAGCAGGGCGCCGACGCCCTGGCCGAGGTCGACGCCTACCTGGCCCGCCGGCCGGACCTGCCGATCGACATCCGCCGCAAGGTGCTGGAGGCGCGCGACGAACTCGACCGCACCGTCGCCATCCGCCGCGCCGCGGGGGCGGACATGAAGCGGGCCTGAGCGCTCAGGGTGTCCTGCTCAGCTCGGCGAATGCCGGAATAAGCGGCTGAAAGGAATCATCAACCAAAGGTTTCACATCGCCGGTTTCGCCTTTGAACTCCCCCGTGTAGCCTCGTCGCGAACCAGCGACGTCAGGGCTGGAAAACAGGGAGGGTTGGGAGGATGCGCCGTTCACGCCTGCACAAGGCTTCCATCTGGCCCTGGCTGCTCTGGGCCTGCGTCTCCACCGCCATCCTGGTCGCGGGCCTGGGCTTCCATCCGCGCAGGAGCCAATTCTTTGGATACGCCGGCATCGTGCTCGTCTGGCTGATCCAGGCGATCGTCGCCATCGTGGCCATCGTCAGGGCCCGCCGTAGAGCCGCCAGGGGGATCGTCGACATGATCGCGCAACCCAACCCCTCGAAGGGCGAGTTCGCTTAAGGCGGCGGAAGGCTCCTACCCCGCGGCCAAAGCCCCGGAGGCGACGCTGATAAGGTGGGTGTCGAAAGCGTCCAGGATGTTCTGGATGTAGGGGTTCTTGCGGGCGAACAGGCCTTCCGGCGGCTCGGGATGGATCAGCATGGTGGCGTTGGCCTCGAACACCAGCACCTGGCCGTCGGGCAGGACGGAGAAGTCCAGGCCGGCGTAGTCCAGGTCCAGCCGGCGCGCGATCGCGCCCACCGCCGCCAGCGCCCGCGCGCCGATCGCGGCCTCGGGGTCGGCGAGGAAGCGCAGTTCCTCCTCCATCCGCCAGGCGTCCGCGGCCATGTCGGCGGAGGCGTGGTGCACCATCCAGTGCTTCGAGATCGCCAGATGGTAGGGATAGGGCCGCCGGTCGACGAAGAGC
>JBARAK010000178.1:0-9854 GCA_049791955.1 Caulobacteraceae bacterium | reverse complement strand
AACCCGTGCTGGGCGGCCTGATCATCCGCCTCGGCCCCCGCGACTTCCTGATCGCCGGCAAGGGCGTCACCATCACCTTCCGCAAACCCGAGGGGTCAGGCCACGCCAAGCTGGGCATAGAGTCCCTGACCGAAGGCCACTACGAAGGCCCCACCTGGATCGTCGACCGCCACCTGAACGGCGACCAGAGCAACCAGGGGCGGTTCGTGCGGTTCGGGGCGGAGGGGGTGGGGCTGCAGCGGGTGACGCTGTATGATTATGAGTGAGCCGGACTTGTGGTGCCGTTGCGACGTCGATCAACCGCATCTGACGATCGACCCGGACGGAAAGCTGACCTTAGCCGGTCAGCATAGTGTCGTTTGGACTTCTATCCAGGACACTATTAGGCGGCTTCCGATTGCCGCTCCTCACCGTCGATGGCGCTCTTGACCTCCAAGATGTCGCCCCTCGTCAGCGATGTTAAGATCGCCTGCATGACCGGCGGCGCTACGCCATTCCCCAACAGTTTGACTCGTTCGCGCCGGCTACCCTTCAGGATATAATTGGCATCAAGGCCCATCGCTCGCGCGAGTTCAGGAGGCTGCAACATGCGCAGCATCGCGGTTTTGCGCCGCCACGTGACAAGACCGAAACGATCGAGAGTCGTGAGCGTCCTCAGTGGCCTGTCAAGACTCTGCCAACCGCCAGAACCGTCGGAACCATAGTAGACGATCAGGAATGATTGTCCCACGCCCAGCTCCGCTATTGCCCGGCGGGCTCGCTTCACAGTCGCTTGGGCACGCCCCTTTCCAAACAGTGGCCTCGAGAGCCAAGTCCCTTCTGGATCCAGGATTGAAGCCGCGGACCGATGCTCGCCAGCGCTGGGAACGATCAGAGGAGGCTCGGCCTCCAAATCCCCCAGTATAAAAAGGCGTTTCCGAGTTTGGGGAACACCGAAGTCCGCCGCATTCAAGATCTGCGGCTTAAGAAAATACCCAATATTTCTCAGGTTCTGCAGGAAAGGGGCATATCCGGCCCAAGATCTCATCTGAACGACGTTCTCGATGACCAACCATCTCGGCTTTAGGTCCTTTGCAAAACTGACAACATGATTGGCTGTCTTCCTGCTATCTTCGTCTAACGGCCTGTTACCGCGGGCGCAGGTATGGTTAGTGCACTCGGGCGAAGCCAGAAGTAGATCGATTTTCCCTATATCGCCGAGATCCCGTGCGCAGGACGAATCAACCAGGCGCAAGTTGCGCGCCCTTCCCTCGCCAAAGTTACTCTCGTAGGCTTCTGCAGCGCGGTCCCAGGAATCCACGCCAAGAACGATTTCCGCACCGGCCAGTCGAGCGCCCCAGCTGCTTCCGCCGCCGCCGCAGAATAGGTCAAGCGTTCTCAATTCGATGTTGTCCGGTAGTCAGCTTCAACTTGTTGGGCTACTAGATTCAACGTCCGGTGGCCAGGACACTTCCGCCGCACTCGCCACTTCAATCGCGCGCGCCACCTTTCGGGAGGCGCGAACCGCGCTACGTTTGATCTCATGTTCCCATACCCGTACCACGGTCCAGCCCGCCTCCCGCAATGCGGCGCGGTTGCGTCTATCGCGGCTTCTATTCGCTTCAATCTTCGCCTCCCACACTTCTGAAAGTTTGTCTCGCCAGAGGTGGAAACGAAAACCATGCCAGAAGTCGCCGTCGACGAACACAGCGACGTGGGACTGGCGAAAGACAAAGTCCGGCCGGCCCGGTAGATCCACCGAGTGGCTCTCCCAGCAGAGCCCGCGTTTCAGCAGCGCCGCGGCAAGCGAGCGTTCGGGGCCTGTGTCCTTGCCCCTGATTTTCGCCATGACCGCACTGCGCGCTTCCTGGGACATGATGTCTCCCCGGTGCCGACGCGATTTCACTGGGCCTCCATTTTCTGGGGTCGCCTTCATTTGAGCAGTTCCACTTGCCCCAGGACCTCTCCCACCGATACGTTCGCGCTATGATGGAATCTCATGACGCGATCGATCCAGACCAGATACGTCGCCGCATCGAAGTGCGCATCGGCCAGGGCGAGTTCCTCGCGGGCATGCTGCACGTAGCTCGGCGGACGTCGGCCGACACTCAAGAAAGCTTTGTAGGGCGGCTTTGTAACATTGCCACCGCCGTGCGGGCCATCTTGGACCTTAACGGCTGCATCAAGCGACTGGATTATCGCCCTCAGCAATTCTGGCCCAGCATAAAAGGCCAAGCTATAGCATTCCTCGACGGAGGTGTAGCCAATATTGACCTGCCGTCCGCGGCGCCGGTGGGCATTCGCGTCGGTAGCTACATTGTGCGACCGGGAGAGACAGATCCGGGCTTCCGGGAACAATTCAACATCGAACTTAGCATAGTGGACGATCTATATGCCAATGACGGCGAACTATACGATAACGATTTTCTAGACGTAGCGAAGCTCCGCGATGCCGCCCGCATCATCTCCGAAACAGCGGCGGTCTGGCGTCTCGCTAGTGGAGAAAATCCGCCGGATTTCGTCCTGCTCCACGGGCCGCTCGTCAATCCAGCTGCACCCTATGGCCTCGACGGATTTCCCGCTTACGGTCTGGAGGCCTGCCAGATCTTTCTGGGTGACAGCAGTTGGTCCCCCGACGACGACCAACGACAGTTTGTTGGCCTCTATCTCGAGCTGCTTGATCGGATCAAAGCGGCAGGTCGCACCACGATTGGCGTGGTGGAGCGCTCCATTGGGAAGGACCCGGTCGTCACCCGCTACCTTTTAAATAGCCTGCAGGACGCGGGAAAAATGAAGAAGGGAGAAGCCAAACGACTCCTAGACCAAATCCTTCTCTACGGATTGAACGACGCCACGCTTTTCGACGTCGTGCTGCAGGAAGGGGAATTCCTGGCACCGGTTTCCGTAATGCGCCAGGGCCCTGAGAACAAATGGCCCGATGCCTGGAAAGAGCGGATAAGGGCTTACCCGAATGCGCTGACGACCTACCTCAAGCCCTCAGAGACCACTCTACCCTTCAGGGTAGAGGCGTTTGATACTGTATCCAATTTGGATCGAGCGCTCGACCTAGTTCTTCATACCAGCCGCCTGCTACCCTCCTATGGCTTCCCAGTTGGACTCGACATCGTCGATAAGTTCGCCAAGGTGCCGGACTGGATGAGCCGAAGCGTGCGGGGGCAACATCAAGTTGTCCTTTTGCAAAAGGCGCTGGCGAGCGGCGACCCACGCGCGCTCACGTTCGCTAAGCGTGTCCTCGCTGCGAAGGGCCGCGACTGGTTCTTTCGGCCATCAGCCTAGCAATCAGGAGTTCCCTTGAAACATATGCCGCCCGCCAACACAGCTGAGGCCGATACGGAAACCGGATGGACGAGGATCGGGACAGTCGTCGGAAACACATCGACTGGCGGCTACAAATTCATCCTAAAGAGCTATGAAGCGAAGCTCGGCGACATCGTCGCCACTCGCGTTGAAATTCCCATCGGAGAGCAAGCACGTCGGATCGCCACGGTCTGGGGCCGAATTATCGGGATCGACCGCTTCAACCCATTTTTTCCTGCTGAGGCAGCCCAGGAGCTAGCGGATCAGAACATTGACCTGATGAATACGGTTTTATCCGGCAGTCGGGATCACCTCGAAGCCAGCGTCCTTATTCTCGGTACGACGTTCGTCAACGAATTGAAGGCGGAGATCTCGCCGTTGACCTACCCGGTGAAGCCGTCTGCCTCCGTTCTCTATCCAGACGCAGCAGCGGTGAAGCGTCTTCTGACGGGCGATGACGCAAAGCCGGCTCCCAAACTTCGCGTTGGAACGCTGATCGGCCGAGGCGACGTGGATGTAGCCCTATCAGCGAAACACATCGTATCCCGGCACTTAGCGATCCTGGCCATGACCGGCGGTGGCAAGACGGTGGCGGCTCGGCGCATCATTCGCGAACTGATTGAGCTGAAATATCCGCTAGTGATCTTCGATCCCCACGGCGACTATCTCGGCCTATTTGAGAAACGCGCCCTATTTCCCACAACCACAATAAAAATCTTCTACCCTGCACTGAAAGTTCGGAAGGACAATGTGGGAATTGTGAACGAACTCATTGAAAAAATGGGGCGAAAACTCACAGACGCGCAACAGCAATTCTACAGCTTTCTCGTAGCAACCACTGAGGGCGGTGAGGGAGAAGACGCGGCCATTTATATCCAGAGACTAATCGACCATGCTGCCGCGGTAGCCGGCAAGAAGCGAGGCAAGGACACCCATCTGCCCAGCGAACTCGCCGACACCCGTCCGATGACAATAAATGCCGTCAAGAGGTCACTGGAATTCGTCCTCATGAACCTCCAGCAGATGGCAAACAACAACAAACGCCTTCGCGACCGCGATCGGCTTAAGGGCTACAAGTTCTCGGAGATGCCCGACCCTGCGGATGCACCCGAGGACATCGTTCGTCCGGGACAAGTCTCAATATTCTACCTAGCCGGGTATGATCACCTGAACCAGTCAGCCATTGTCTCGATCGTTCTTGAAGCGCTGTTCGGGCACCGCTCTACCCTGTCAGATGTGATCCCCCCCTTTCAGGCGATCGTCGAGGAGGCTCACAACTTTATCCCCAGCCATCGCGAAGGCACGGACGAGACGCCCTCCCTGCCCACGATCCGCAAGGTCATAACCGAGGGCCGGAAGTTCGGCACC
Organism: Caulobacteraceae bacterium; assembly: GCA_049791955.1. Classification (GTDB taxonomy): domain Bacteria; phylum Pseudomonadota; class Alphaproteobacteria; order Caulobacterales; family Caulobacteraceae; genus CAHJWH01. The sequence goes on along the minus strand of JBARAK010000178.1, from coordinate 5,189 downwards.
GGTCTCGTCCTCATCTCGCAACGCCCATCACGGCTCGATGAGACCACACTTGCCCAGTGCAACAGCTTCCTCGTTTTGCGGCTGGTCAACCCTAACGACAAGCGGTTTGTCCGCTCCGTCATGGAGAACCTCTCAGAGGCCGACGCTGAAGTGCTGCAGACCTTCGGTCCGGGCCAGGGCATTGTGTCGGGTCAGGCCGTGCGCTTTCCACTGCTGGTCAAGGTCAAGTTCGACGAGGATCTGGTCAGCGACGCGATCGGGGACGAGGACTTCATCAGCGAGGCGGCGAAATGGACCCCCAGCACCGGGCGCGAGGCGACGACGGCCATTTTACGCTCCACCATCGGCGAGCAGCCTCAGGCGACATCCCGCCGCGGCACCGGCAACGCAAAACCGTCCCGTCGCGGTGGAATCAAGCCGCAGGGGTTCTAGGCAACGGTTCGATTTATCGGGATACCGGCCCTTTCGGCCAGATCAAGAACCCTGACACCGATGGGAGCCTGCCTTTCCGACGGTCGGTGCTGCCAGTCGTTCATTGCATATCCCAGGAGCGTGTGGGCGACTTTTTTGTCGAACTCCGTCACCGTCGCTGAACCGGTAGCCCACGCGACCACCGCAGCCCAGGCAGTACCGTTTAGCGCCATGCAACGATCGATCATGTTCGTCTGGCTGATAGGCGCGGCGAGCGTCGCATTGGATAAAGCTTGGCTGTCTCTCATTTCGGGAGTCGACGAGGCCGGGCGAGCCAAAGCGAGCATCCTGATTCGTTCCCAGCATTCCTCCTTCTTCGAGAACTCGGTCACGTTCCTTGAGCCGGCGTTTGCCACAATGGCGGCGTGCACTTCGGGAGCCCAGTGACCGAGGACTTCTGCCAGTTCCGGCGACAGCGCTTGGGCTTCCCAGATCCTATTGAGGTCGAGACGCGCGCCGTAGATCTCCTTCAGCTTGGCCATCATGAACGTTACGACGTTGGCGCCATAAGATTGGAGCGCGGCCAGCCGAACGGCGGCTTGGCAGCCCTTGAACAGGATCAGAAGCGCGACGGACTGTCGGTAGAAATCCTGATCCGGAACCCAGTTGGCCGGAAAGCGCTCTGGGAGCGCGCTCATGAACGCCGCGAAGTTCTTCTGCGCTCCCCGGCTGACGACATGGGGCAGATCCCACCACGTCATCCAGACCTTCGCGAGATCGGTCTTGGTAAACCGTTGGCTTTTGGGACACCGCAGATCGAAATCCCGCCGCTTGGCCGAGCTCGTCCCCAGCCTCATGCGAGCAACCTGATATGCGCCTCGGGCGCGTTCGTAGAACCAGCGCTCCTCCTCACCTGGCGCCCAGACCTGTTCTGAAAGACGCTCCATGATGATATGGAAATCATTGTTCGCTGAGAGATCGGCCAGCTGGACTGGGTTCTGTGTGTTGGCGAACTTGGCGATCAGCGGGACGAACTCGCCCAGTTTGGCGGGTTCAACCCTGGTCAGCTTCATCGACACGGCAACTCGACTGATATCGATTCTGTCGATCTTTTTTGCCCGATGGATCGATGCAGTGGTTTGTGCACCGTTGACGATCTGGAGTCCCCTGAGGCTATGAATCACCGTTTCGCCCCTGAGGGTCCCAACCACGATCTCGTCTGCCGTAGCTGTGAGCCCGTTGTTGTAAGCCAGAAACCGATCGGGCTGAGCCCTCAGCGTCTCGCGAATCCCTCTGTTGACCTGTCCCCGCGCTTGAAGAAAGGATCGTACATTGAACTCGAACAGACGCGGCCCGAATTGATCATAAAGCTTGTAAAGAGCTTCACCGGGTAGGACGAGTAGGAAGGTCTGGTATTCGGCAGGAGGCGGCTTCATCTCGAGCACCGTCAGAGGGCCACCAAGCAGCTTGCTGAAGTCGATCTCGATCCTATCCCTGGTTACCTCCTCCCCTGACGCGCGATAGAGCCGTTCCAAATCCCACACCGAGAACTCGACCCGACGCCCTGCGATCTCCAGGTCGTTCACACTGCGGTCTCGGACAAATGCATTCGTGAGAACATGAATGCGAACCTCGTCGATTGACCCAAGCGCTTCCCGAATGCGGGCCGCAGCATCAAGAACTGTGGGGTGCTCCTCGAAGCGCCCAAGCTCCCCCCGGGCGATGTAGTCGAAAAAGCGAGCCGCCTGTCCCGTGACCCGGCTCAGATTCTCGGTCGAGAGATAATCACCAATCCCAGGTGCCACGTAGGCGGAGGTAATTAATTCCAGACGAGTGCCCTCTTCAGGCAATGCATAGGCAACGACCCGGCACCGGTTGCGGCCGGTCGTGTCCTCGTACGGACAAAGCTCATGCTCGGCTATTGCGCCGGCTTCCTCAAGGTCACCAAGGATAACCTCAGCTAGTGCCGTATCTTGCTGTAACGCGCCGTTGCTGCGCGAATTTTCCTCAAGATATAATTTCGTCTCGCCGATCAGGCGCTGACGGAACTCGTCGATCAGTTGTTGTTCGAGCACGTTTGTGAAGCCTTCAACGCCACCCCCATCGTTGTTCCATCCTGATGAGGGCCCCGATTGATGTGAACCTCCGGCTGCATTTTTTGCAAGTGACCTGAGCTTTGCCTAAGGGGGTAGCGCCCCGCCGCGTCTAGATTAGCTCCGAAGAGCTAACATGGTCACGCTTCACGAGATCGAACCATCGCGGCTCAGCCTCACCACCCTGAACGCCTACGTTTTTGAATATACCAAAATATAAATATCCCTTCTCGGAAGAATTTTCGCGCGCAAAAACATGAATTGGAACATCAGGAAAATCTGCAATTGCTCTGTTTTCCACACCTCGCTCGTCATAAATTGTATTTCCCGATCTTCTTATCGGCTTCAAGCAGTATTGTAATCGGACACCTCTCTCAATCCAACGGTTGAACCGCTCGCCACCTTGCATTGTGGCTCGGACTAAGACAGCCGAATGTCGACCGACCTTTCCGACAACGTAAATGCCACCGCCTCTGCTCGTATAAATTCCCGCCAATGATGAAATATAAAAGCTGCTATACCGAACGCCAAGCACGAGATCGAACGGCGAGGATTTGTCTTCCGAAAATTTACCGAATATTTTAGAAAATTCTGAATGAATATCTTCAAGCGCGCGACTTTTATATTCTAGACCCAACGGCAATTGATCACCCCCTTTGCGAGAGAAGCGATCTACATAACTCACCAAATCACCGATCCGCTCAAACTGAAATACCTTTGATTTAGTTCGCGATATCAATGTTCTCAGGCGCTTTGGTATTGTATGATCTTCCTCCGCAGGTCTAAAAAAATACTCAACTAGAAACTGGCGAGCCCGAGTCAGCATCTCATCTGAATTGCCTCCCCTCCGACCACGGGAAACAGTAACGATGCCTGGCAAAGAACTTTCCCGGTCCAGGATCGCAGATAAGTTGGATTTTTCGAGATCCTGAAAGTGATCGCCCTCCGTAAAACAAGCATCTTGTAGATTTGCTCCAGAAAATTGCTCCCATACGAATTTTGCACCAGTTAAATTGGCACCTCGTAAGTCGCAATAAGCAAATGATGCTCCGCTGAGATCCGCGCCTGAAAAGTCAGCCCCTACCAATACACTATAAGAGAAGTCATATCCCCTCAGGTCTTCTCCGGGGCCGATGCGGATACCGCCCAGGCTTAAATTTTGCAAGTCAATCGCAGGATCCAATTCCGAAATTCCGAATAATATAGTGAATTTTACGTCGCCTGCCGCAAGAATCAGAGCAATAGGTGAGCAATTTTCAGACATCAGATCGCCCGCCAATCTTTCTTATACTAGATAATCAGATGACTGCTCGCCCATTTGACGCGCGTGCACGACAAGACTATCCACTGCCAATCGCACCTCACCTCTGCTGATAGCTCCTTCGACCGCGCGCCCCCTTGACCTAAGGGTTTTCGCGATCAACGCGGTACAAACGGCTTTTCGGTTGGCATCGATTATCGCTTCATCTTGCCGTTCATGCTCCAAGGTCAACCAGAGATCCCTCAAGTCGGCGTGCACAGCCGCATCAACCCGGCATTGATCACCGCTCCCAGGAATGATTTGACACAAAGGCACATCGCCCAACAATTGGCCAAGCAACACACCTTCTTCGTTTTCCGTACCGTAAATTCTCCAATATTTACCGTGACGCGCAACTACATCACAATCTATTTTTATTGTATCGGTTTCGGTCACGACTGTCTTCACAACTGAACGACGAGATGCAGAAGCCTTCCCCCCCAACGAAAGAAGCGCAAAAAATTCTGGAATTCCCGCCTTCACTAAGCCTTCGACCCCTCCCTCCCTTGCATCTTCATGATGCCGTTCTTTTTTAATTTCTCTAGTTGGAAGACTTCTGTGATACCTATCTACTGGAGCGATATCGCATTCTTTTAATTTTAAGCGAACCTCGGCGGCATGAAAGCCGTATCGAACAGTCCAGGCATTTTTTGAAATCGTATTTTCTTCAGTTTTAATATCGAAATTAAGGACGGCAAACAGAGAAAACTGTTTTTCCTTCCTCTCCTGCTGGGGCGCATGCAACTCAACTGAGCAAAGATGATCATCAACTGCATCGCGCATCAGGAACTCATCTCCCGCTTAGATTGAATGCGCCAAGTTGATTATGGCAATCCGCGGCCAGCTCAGGACGGACGTTTATTTTAGCCTTTGCTCGATTCGAGGCGCATGGCAAGCCATGGTTGAGGAAATGGGCAAATCATCCCGGCTGCGTCCTCCTGCGTATAGGAATTCGGTTACTACGCGCGGCAATAGTCGCTTCTCGAGAAGATGGCAGGATCAGCCAAGCTTAGTGCCTCACCCCACCCTCCCCCGCACCCCCCGCAACAACACCCCCCACCACTCCGCATGCCGGCGCAGGAACACCGCCTCCGGGAACCCGTGCCGCGCCACGTGTCCGGCCGGCACGCTGTCCCAGCCGCGGTGTTCGACGGTGATGCGGGTTTCGTCGCCGACGGGGTCGAAGCGGACGTCGACCTCGGTGTGCTGGTCGGGGGTGAAGCTGGCCTGGCGCCAGGTGAAGGCGAGGCGGGCGCCGGGGTCCCAGGCGGTGATGCGGCCGATCTCGAACACCTGGCCGTCGGGCTGGGTCTCGATGAAGCGGCCGCCGGCCTCGCCCTCGAAGGCGACCACGCCCGGGCCGCGGGGAGTGAACTGGAACAGGC
>JBARAK010000177.1:0-1933 GCA_049791955.1 Caulobacteraceae bacterium | reverse complement strand
GGTCGAGCGGCGCGAAGAAGCGCGCGTCGAGCAGGGCGTCGAGCGCGCTCGGCTGGCGCGCCAGGGCGTGGGCCAGTTCCGGCGCGAAGGCCATCACCCGCACGACCAGCTCGAACAGCTCGGGCTTGGCCAGGAACAGGGATTGCACTTGCACGCCCGAGCCGAGCGCGGCGAAGAAGTCGGCGAAGCGGTTGAAGGCGTTGTCCGGCGAGCCGGAGGCCTGGGCGGCTTCGAGCAGGCGCGGGGCCAGGCGGGTGAACAGCTCCCGCGACCGCTCGCTGCGGGTGGCTGGGATGCGTCCGTGGTGCCACTCCCGGATGGCGGTCGAGACCTGGGCCGGGCGGGAGAAGCCCATGCGCTTGAGGGTGCCAAGCGTTTCCGGGTCGTCGTCCACGCCGGTGAAGACCAAGCTGCCGAAGGCAGTGGAGAGATCCTCGTCCTCGGCGAACAGGGCGGCGTAGCGGGCGTTGACCTGGCCCAGTACCTCGCTCACCTCTCGATCGAACCGCTTCAGGTGTGAAGCGCCCGCCAGCGCCGCCACCGCCCGCCGTGCCGGCGCGGCTTCCGGCAGGGTGTGGGTCTGCTCGTCCTGGATCATCTGCACCCGGTGTTCCCAGCCCCGCAGGCGCACGTAGGCGTCGGACAGGTCGGTGGCCGCGTCCGGGGCGACATGCCCGGCGGCTGTCAGGGCGGCGAGAGCGTCAAGGGTGCGAGGCGAACGCAGGCTGCGATCGCGACCGCCCAGGATGAGCTGCTGGGTCTGGACGAAGAACTCGATCTCGCGGATGCCGCCGGCGCCGAGCTTGAGGTTGTGGCCCGGTGCGACAAGCCGCTCGTCCACCTTGTGCACGTGGATCTGGCGCTTGATGGATCCGATGTCGGCGATGGCGGCGTAGTCGAGGCTGCGTCGCCAGATGAACGGCCGCAACTCGTCCAGGAAGCGTCGCCCCTGGGGAATGTCGCCGGCGCAGGGACGGGCCTTGATCATGGCCGCCCGCTCCCAGTTCTGGCCGGCGGTCTCGTAGTAGCTGAGCGCCGCCTCCACCGGCATCGCGACTGGCGTGGAGGAGGGGTCGGGCCGGAGCCGCAGGTCCACCCGGAAGACATAGCCGTCCGCCGTCTGCTCCTGCAGCAGCGCCGCCAGCGCCCGGGTCAGGCGTTCGGCCAGCACCCGGGGTTCGACGCCGGGGGCGACGGGCAGGTCCTCGGGTTCGTAGAAGACGCTGATGTCGATGTCGGAGGAGTAGTTCAGCTCGAAGCCGCCGTGCTTGCCGAGCGCCAGGCAGAACAGTCCCGGCGTTGGGCCGCGCCCGCCCTCGCCGTCCAGCAAGCGGCCGCGCTGGCGCTCCTGGGCGGCGAGGACGTGGAGTGCAGACTGCACCGCCGCGTCGGCGAAGCGGGTCAGGGCCAGGACGACCCTTTCCAGGTCCCAGACCCCGCCGAGATCGCACAGGGCGGTAAGCAGGTGCAGTTCCGCCTTCAGCCGCCGCAGCGCTTGGCTGGCGGCGTCTACCTCCTGAGCATCGGCGATGGTCGCGGTCCGCTGGAGCAGATCCTCCAGCCGTGCGTCCGGCGCGTCGCGCAGGATAGCTTCGAGGCGTTCGGGGGATCGCGCCGCCAGCCGTGCGAGATAGGGCGACGCGGCGAACACGGGCGCTAAGGCCGGCCATGCGTTGTCGATTGCCTCTAATCGCCCCAGCCGTTCCCGCGCCCGCTCCGCCGAGGCGGCGTCCACGATCGGACCACAAGGGCTGAGCATTGCAAGGAGAGGCGTCTGGTCCCCAGGTCCAACGGCGGGGAGAGGCGTGGCCGTCGCCACCCTCAGAAGCCCGCGCCGACTCGCTTCAGGCGCTGGTTCACGGTGCGGAGCTGCTTGTCGATCTCGGCCATGGTGCGGTTCAGCGCGCCCTGGTCGTCGCGCCAGACCTGCAGG
>JBARAK010000176.1:0-4513 GCA_049791955.1 Caulobacteraceae bacterium | reverse complement strand
GGCCGGGTGGTCTCGGCCTCCGCGCCCGGCGGCGCGCGGCTCTACCGCTGCACCAACTGCGGGGCCCAGGGCGTGGGCGGCCACGCGCGGGTGATCTGCGCCTGCGGCATGAAGGTCGGCCCCCGCGACGCCGGCGTCCGCTGTCTCCCGAACCCCGCCCGCACCCCCGAATGCCCCAACGAGATCATCGCCAAGGAGGTGCGGTGACCTGACGCCTTCTCCCCTTGCGGGAGAAGGAGCCACCACCCACGAAGTGGGGAGGATGAGGGGGCTCGCGACGCTTGCAGCTGTTAATCGCAGCGCGACCCCTCACCTTCCCATCGCTGCGCGATGGGCCCCTTCCTCTCCCGCAAGGGGAGAGGGATTTTATGGCTTCCACGGGAGCGCGCATATCGATAAATTTCTTCCCATGGTTGAGCGGCCTGTCTTGCTTGAGCGCGCGCGGGCCATGCGCCGCGAGCAGACCCCGGCGGAGCGGGCGATGTGGCGGTTGCTGCGTTCGCGCGGGTTCGAGAGGCTGAAGTTCAGGCGCCAAGTCCCCCTGGGATCCTACATCGTGGACTTCGTCTGTCTTGACCCGCGCGTAGTGGTCGAATGCGACGGCGGCCAGCATGCGGACAACGCCTATGATGTCCGCCGGGACGCCTGGTTGAGACAGCAGGGCTTCCGCGTGCTGCGGGTGTGGAACAACGACGTGCTGGAGGAGCCGGAGGGCGTGGACGCCATGCTCCGCGATCTGCTGAAGCGCCCCTAGAATCCCTCTCCCCTTGCGGGAGAGGAAGGGGCCCATCGCTTGCGATGGGAAGGTGAGGGGTCGCGCCGCGCTCAGCAGTTGCAAGCGTCCAGAGACCCCTCATCCTCCCCAGCTTCGCTGGGTCCCCTCCTTCTCCCGCAAGGGGAGAAGGCGAAAAGGCGCCCCGACCCGGATCGTTCCGGTTTCGCGTGAAGACGGCGCGAAATGCCTTAGGATCGGACCCCAGGGTTTCCTCCAAAAGCTTGACGCCACCGGTCCTTCGCCCATGACGGCATTCCAGATTTGCGCCGTGTTCCTGCTGCTGATCGCAGGGGTCGGCTGGGTCAACGCGCGCTGGCTGCGGTTGCCGAACGGGGTGGCGATGCTGCTGGCCGGCGGGGCCGCGCCGGCGTTCCTGCCGCTGCTGGACGGGGCGATCCCCCAGCTTCACCTGATGGCCGGGCTGAGCGCGCTGGTCCGAGGGGTCGATTTCTCCAGGATCGTGCTGAACTCGCTGCTGGCCTTCCTGCTGTTCGCGGGCGCGATGCAGGTGGATTTCGGCGAGATGCGCCGCCAGCGGCTGTCGGTGTTCAGCCTCGCCACGCTGGGGGTGTTCGCCTCGACCGCGATCGTGGGCCTGGGGGCCTGGGCCGGCGCGCGGCTGCTGGGCCTCGACCTGCCCCTGCCGTGGGCGATCGTGTTCGGGGCGCTGATCAGCCCGACCGATCCGATCGCGGTGGTGGCGACGGTGAAGCGCGGCGAACTTTCCCCAAGGCTCAAGGCCGTGCTGCAGGGGGAGGCGCTGTTCAACGACGGCGTGGGCATCGTGGTGTTCACCGCCGCGGTCGCCTTCCTGTCCGGGACCATGGCGCACGGCGGCGCGATCATCGGAAGCATCGTGGTGGAGGCTGCGGGCGGCCTGGCGCTGGGCCTGGCCGCGGGCGCGCTGGCGATCCGGGCCATGCGCGCCATCGACGACTACGCGGTGGAGGTGGCGATCTCCCTGGCCCTGGCCACCGGGGTCTACGCCCTGGCCCAGCTCATCCACCTGAGCGGCCCCGTCGCGGTGGTGGGGGCCGGCCTGCTGTTCGGGGACACCAAGGCGGCGGCGGCCATGAGCGAGACCAGCCGCGTCTATCTGCGCGGGTTCTGGACCCTGGTCGACGAGATCCTCAACGCGCTGCTGTTCCTGCTGCTGGGCCTTGAGCTGCTGGTGGTCAGGTTCACCCCGCTCGACGTGCTGCTGAGCCTGGTGGTCATCCCGCTGGTGCTGCTGGCCCGGTTCGTGGTGGTGGCGCCGTGGGGGGCCTACTTCGGGAAGGTGAAGTCGGAGCGGGGGGCGACGCGGCTGCTGGTCTGGGGCGGTTTGCACGGGGCGTTGTCGCTGGCCCTGGCGCTGACCCTGCCGGAAGGCCCCGCCCGCGCGCTGGTGCTGTCGACCACCTATGCGACGGTGGTGTTCTCGGTGGTCGCGCAGGGGCTGACCTTCACGGTGCTGGTGCGGCGGCTGGCGGGGGCGGGGGAGCAGGCGGCGGCTTTGTGAGCGGCGCCCGCGGCGTTCTACGAGCGTGCGAGTTGACCTAAAGCGCCGTCATCGAGTCAGTTGTAGCGCGGCGGTTTGGGGCAATGTCCACAACGGCTCGAAGGGCGCGACCTCCCCGCCCATGCGTCACATCGAGAAGTGCTCAAGCAGGGGCGCGAGCGTCAGGACCGGAAAGTAGCATAGCCCGCCGATGATCAGGATCACCCCGATCAAGAGCGCGACGAACATGCCGTTGTCGGTGGGCATGGCGGCGTGGGCGGTCTGCATCCGGGGCTTGGCGGCGAGCGATCCGGCTATGCCCAGCACCGGGACGATCACCGCGAACCGGCCGACCAGCATGCCCAGGGCCAGGGTGATGTTGTAGAATGGGGTGTTGGCGTTCAGCCCGGCGAAGGCGCTGCCGTTGGTCGCCGCCGCCGAGGTGTAGGCGTAGAGGATCTCCGAGAGGCCGTGCGCCCCGCTGGCCTGCCGCGCCGACAGTCCCATCGGCAGGCTCACGGCGAGGGCGGTGAGGCCCAGCGTGATCGCCGGCGCCGCCAGCGCCGCCAGCATGGTCAGGCGCATTTCGCGGGTCTCGATCTTCTTGCCCAGGTACTCGGGCGTGCGGCCGATCATCAGGCCGGCGATGAACACCGACAGCAGGGCGAACAGCAGGATGCTGAACAGCCCCGAACCGGGGGCGCCGACGATCACCTCGCCGATCTTCATGTTGACCATCAGCACCGCGCCGCTGAGCGGCATGTAGCTGTCGTGGGCCGAGTTGACCGCGCCGTCGGCGGTGGCGGTCGCGGCCTCGGCGAACAGGCTGGAGCCCGGCGCGCCGAAGCGCACCTCCTTGCCCTCCAGGTTGGGGCCGATCACGCCGGCATGGGCCAGGGCGGGCGGGACGTGGGTTTCGCTGGCGTAGATCGCCGCCGTACCGGCGGTGAACAGGATCGCCATGGCGCCGAGCAGGGCCCAGCCCTGGCGCGGATTGCCGACCATGCGGCCGAAGGTGTTGGTCAGCCCGGCGCCGATCACGCACATCAGCCCCATTTCGAGCAGGTTGCTCAGGGCGCCGGGGTTCTCGAACGGGTGGGCGGAGTTGGCGTTGAAGAAGCCGCCGCCGTCGCCGCTGAGCAGCTTGACGGCCTCCTGCGACGCCACCGGCCCCAGGGCGATGAGCTGCTTGCCGCCCTCCAGCGTGGTGGCGAGCGCGGACGGGTCCAGGGTCTGCGGGACGCCCAGGGCTACGAGCACGATGGCCGCCACGACCGAGAGCGGCAGCAGCACGTAGAGCACCGCCCGGGTCTGATCGACCCAGTAGTTGCCGATCGCCTGGGCGTCGCGCCGCACGAAGCCGCGGATCAGGGCGACCGCCACCGCGATCCCCGCCGCGCCGGACAGGAACGAGGCGACGGTGATCCCGGCCATCTGCGAGAGGTTGCTCAGCGTCTGCTCGCCCGCATAGGCCTGCCAGCTGGTGTTGGTCACGAAGCTGACCGCCGTGTTCATGGCCAGGTCCGGCGCCACGGCCTTGAGGTGCTGCGGATTGAACGGAAGGTGGGCCTGCTGGCGGAGCAGCGCGTAGAGCGCCAGCGTCGCCAGGGCGTGGAACCCCAGCAGGCAGAGCGCATAGGTCAGCCAGCCCTGTTCCTGGTCCGGGGACACCCCCGCCGCCCGGTAGACCAGCCGCTCGACCGGCGCGATGAGCGGGTGGAGGAAGGTGCGCTCCCCGGCGAACACCTTGGCCATATAGCCGCCGAGCGGGATCGTCGTCGCCCCGACCAGGGCGATGAAAACCACGATCTCCAGCCATCCCGCCGCCGTCATGCAGGCCTTTCCGCGCAAGGGAACGATGCGACCCCGCGCCGGATCAGCATAAGGGCCACATCGCGATACGGCGCAAGCTGGGGGTCTTAGAGCGCGGCCGGTCCGCCCGGCTCACTCCACCCCCATCTCCTCGAAGTCGGCGCGCAGGTCGGGGCGGGCCTTGAGGGCGGCGTGGAGGTCGGTGGCGGAGGCTGCGGCGCGGCCGAGCCGGGCCTCGACCAGCCCGCGGCCGTACAGCGAGTTGTATTCCTTGGGCTGGACCGTCAGGGCGGCGTTATAGCCCTCCAGCGCCTCGGCGTCGCGGCCCAGGCGCAGCAGCACGAAGGCGCGGCTGTCCAGGGTGGCGGAGACGTTGGGTTTCAGCTTGAGCGAGGCGTCGCACAGGGCCAGCGCGCGGTCGAGCGCGAACCCTTCGGGCGCGATGC
>JBARAK010000175.1:0-3865 GCA_049791955.1 Caulobacteraceae bacterium | reverse complement strand
GCCCTGGTCGGTCTCGAGCGTGATTCGAGCGCGCTCGGGCTCGCCCACCTCAACATCGTCCTGAACGGGCTTGGCGACCGGATCGAGGGGCTGCACGGCGATGTGGCCCTGCGGTTGCCGGCGCTCGGTCGCGGGCCGTTCGACGCCGCCTTCGCAAACCCGCCCTTCTTCGACGACCCGAACGCGCTTCGTGCGCCCCACCCCAGCAAGCGCGACGCCTGGATCGCCGATGGCGGCCTCGGCGCCTGGACGGCTTTCCTGCTCAAGGTGGTGCGGGAAGGCGGCCGGATCACAGTGATCCATCGCGCCGACCGGCTGGCCGACTTGCTGGAGGGCCTCGGGGAGGGCGCGGGCTCGTTCCGCATCCGCCCGATCCATCCCTTCGCGGACGAGCCGGCCAAGCGGGTGTTGGTGCGCGCGGTCAAGACCGGCAAGGCGCCTCTGACCCTGTTGCCGCCCTTGATCATCCACGAGCGCGAGGGCGCCAAGCACACGCCTGAGGCCGAGGCGATCCTGCGAGGAGAGGCGGCGCTCGGCTGGTGAGCGCAAGATGGCAGGCGGGAAGGCCTTGTGTGTCTCATCCGCCACACCCACATCGGTCAGGCCGTCGGGCGCGCTTCCAAGGAGGCGCCCGGCGAGACTCCGCCGAGAGGGGAAACCTGAATGAACATCGACGCCTATTCGGATCGCGCCAAGCAGGCGATCCAGGCCGCGCAGCAGATCGCGCTGGCCAGAAACCACCAGCAATTCTCACCCGAGCACCTGGCCAAGGCGCTGCTGGACGAGCGTGACGGGCCGAACGGCTCCGGCCTCGCGCGCACCCTGATCAGCCAGGCCGGCGGGCGTCCCGACGAAGCCGTCGCCGGGATCGAGGCCGCGCTCAACAAGATCCCCAAGGTCGAGGGTGGCTCAGGCCAGCTCTACATGAAACCCGACCTGGCGCGCGTGCTGGCCGTGGCCGAGGACAAGGCCAAGGCCGCCGGAGACGCCTTCGTCACCACCGAGCGCCTGCTGTTGGCCCTGGCCACCGACGGGGGCGAGGCCGCGAAGGCGCTGAAGGCCGCCGACGTCACGCCCGAGAAGCTTGAGGCCGCCATCGCCGCCGTCCGCAAGGGCCGCACCGCCGACACCGCCTCGGCCGAGGAAGGCTACGAGGCGCTGAAACGCTACGCCCGCGACCTGACCGAGGCCGCGCGTTCCGGCAAGCTCGACCCCGTCATCGGCCGGGACGAGGAGATCCGCCGCACCATCCAGGTGCTGTCGCGGCGCACCAAGAACAATCCCGTGCTGATCGGCGAACCCGGCGTCGGCAAGACGGCTATCGTCGAGGGTCTGGCCCTGCGCATCGTCAACGGCGACGTGCCCGAAGGGCTAAAGGACAAACGCCTGCTGGCGCTGGACATGGGCTCGCTGATCGCCGGGGCGAAGTACCGGGGCGAGTTCGAGGAGCGGCTGAAGGCGGTCCTGTCGGAGACCACCGGCGCGAACGGCCAGATCATCCTGTTCATCGACGAGATGCACACCCTGGTCGGGGCCGGGAAGACCGACGGGGCCATGGACGCTTCCAACCTGCTCAAGCCCGCCCTGGCGCGCGGCGAGCTGCATTGCGTCGGCGCCACCACGCTGGACGAGTACCGCAAGCACGTGGAAAAGGACGCCGCCCTGGCGCGCCGCTTCCAGCCCGTGTTCGTCAACGAGCCGTCGGTGGAGGACACCATCTCCATCCTGCGCGGCCTGAAGGAGAAGTACGAAGTCCACCACGGCGTGCGGATCAGCGACAGCGCCATCGTCGCCGCCGCCACCCTGTCGAACCGCTACATCACCGACCGCTTCCTGCCCGACAAGGCCATCGACCTGGTGGACGAGGCGGGCAGCCGGGTGCGCATGGCGGTGGACTCCAAGCCTGAGGCCCTGGACGAAATCGACCGGCGTCTGGTGCAGTTGAAGATCGAGCGCGAGGCCCTGAAGAAGGAGACCGACGAGGCCTCCAAGCGCCGGCTGGAACGGCTGGAAGACGAGATCGCCGATCTCGACGCCGAGTCCGAGGACATGACCGCCAAGTGGAAGACGGAGAAGTCCAAGGTCGGCGCCGCCGCCTCCGCTCGTGAGGCGCTGGACCGGCTGCGCGGCGAACTGGAGCAGGCGCAGCGGCGGGGCGATCTCGCCCGCGCCTCAGAAATCCTCTAAGGCCCGATTCCGGTGGTGGAGCGTCAGCTCGCCGAGGCGGAGGGCCAGGAAAAGGCGGCTGACGTCTTCAACCCGGAGGTCGTCGACGCCGAGCAGATCGCCGCCGTGGTCTCGCGCTGGACCGGGGTGCCGGTCGAGAAGATGCTCGAGGGCGAGCGCGACAAGCTGCTGAGCATGGAGGACATGCTGCGCCGGCGGGTGGTCGGCCAGGAAGAGGCGCTGGTCGCCGTTTCCGACGCCGTGCGCCGCGCGCGGGCCGGGCTGAAGGACCCGAGCCGTCCGATCGGTTCGTTCCTGTTCCTCGGCCCCACCGGCGTGGGCAAGACCGAGCTGACCAAGGCGCTGGCTGAATTCCTGTTCGACGACGAAGCCGCCGTGACCCGCATCGACATGAGCGAGTACATGGAGAAGCACGCCGTCAGCCGGATGATCGGCGCGCCCCCGGGCTATGTCGGCTACGACGAAGGCGGGGCGCTGACCGAGGCGGTCCGTCGTCGGCCCTATCAGGTGGTGCTGTTCGACGAGGTGGAGAAGGCCCACCCCGACGTCTTCAACGTACTGCTGCAGGTGCTGGACGACGGGCGGCTGACCGACGGGCAGGGGCGGACCGTGGACTTCCGCAACACCCTGATCGTCATGACCTCCAACCTCGGCTCCGAGGCCCTGGCCAACCTGCCCGACGGCGCGGATGTCGAGGTCGCCCGACCGATGGTGATGGACGTGGTGCGCTCGCACTTCCGGCCCGAGTTCCTGAACCGGATCGACGAGGTGATTCTGTTCCAGCGCCTCGGCCGCGCGCAGATGGACAGCATCGTCGCCATCCAGCTGCAACGGGTGGAGAAGCTGTTGGCCGACCGCCGCATGGCTATCTCGCTGGACCCCGGCGCCCTGCATTGGCTGGGCGAGAAGGGCTACGATCCGGTCTATGGGGCCCGGCCGCTCAAGCGGGTGATCCAGAAGGAACTGGTCGATCCGATCGCCCGCAAGCTGCTGGCGGGCGAACTGGAGGACGGTTCGGTGATCAACGTCCAGGCCGGAGATGGCAAGCTGGAGATCGGCCGCGCCACGATCCAGTGACAGATTCAGGTCAGGCGGAAACTTGAGGGGAGGCGGCGAGAGCCGCCTCCTTTTCCGTATCCGCTGTGGTGCGGCGGCTGTTCAGCGGTGGCGCGGGCCCGATATCGCCCCGAACCACCGTCAGCAGGATCAGCGCGCCGACGACCAGCACCGCGCCCGTCAGCAGGAACGCGCCGTCGAAGCGGTGGGATGCGCCGACGAGATAGCCGGTCACGATCGGCGCCAGTACGCCCACGACGTTCGAACCGCTGGTGAAGAGCCCGATCGCCTTGCCGCAGTCCGCGGGCGAACGGACCAGGTCGTTGCACAGGGCGGCGTTGAGCGAGATGGCGTTGGCGAGGAAGGTCACCGCGATCGCCAGCACCGCGATCAGCGGCCAGCCCGCCGGCAGCCAGGGGGTCGCGGTCATCAGGGTGGCCGGGACGATCGAGGCGACCACGAACAGACGCCTCGCTCCGCCGCGCAGGGCCTCCGCGCTCCAGAACCGGTCGCTGAGCCGTCCCAGGACCAGGCCGCCGAGCACCGCGGCGCCGTAGATGGCGAAGGTCGCCTCCCCCGATTTGAACACCGCGATATGGCGCTGGGTCTGCAGGTAGTTCGG
>JBARAK010000174.1:0-1557 GCA_049791955.1 Caulobacteraceae bacterium | reverse complement strand
GTGGAGGCCAGCAGGGTGGCCGCCAGGGTCCCCCAACGCCTGGCCTCAGGACCCTTGGCGACCCGTACGGCGGTATTGAACCTCATCACTCGCAAACCCCCTCTTTTTATCGTTCCGCCGGAGCCCCCGCTCCGCCGGTCGTCATCCTGGCCGCGGCTTCAGGCCGGCGTTTCGGGATAGCTGTCGAGCACCGGGCCCAGCGCCGCCCTCAGCGGCTCCAGCCACGGCTCGTAGTTGCGCCACTGCTCCAGCCCCTCGCGGAAGATCGGGCGGCGGACCTGTTCGGAGCTGGCGGTGCGCACCGCCCGCTCGGTCTCGTAGAAGCGCAGGCAGGCGGGATCGAACGGCAGGCCGCAGTAGTCGAGCAGGCGGCGCACCTCGCGCTCGGTGTGCTCGACCATGTCCTCGTAGATCACCCGGTGGATCGCCCCCGGCTGCACCCGGTCGAAGTGGGCCATCACCCCGACGTAGTCGCGGTAGTAGGCGCCCAGGTCCGCCAGGCCGTAGGAGAAGTTCTGCCCGCGCGCGAAGTGCTGCTTGAACGCCGAGAAGCAGCTCGCCATCGGGTGGCGGCGCGCGTCGATGATCCTGGCCCCGGGCAGGATCAGGCGGATCAGGCCGACGTGCAGCCAGTTGTTCGGCATCTTGTCGATGAAGAACGGCCGGCCGGACTTGCGGTGGATGCGCGTGCGCTCCAGGAACCGCCGCCCCAGCGCCGCCAGGGCCTCGCCGTCCAGCGCCTCCACCCCCTCGGGATAGCCGTCCGCGCCGCTGGCCTCGCCGATCACCCGGGCTATGGCGGCGATCTCGGGCAGCTCCATGGTGCCTTCCACATCCGGATGGCTGGAGAGGATCTGCTCGATCAGGGTCGAGCCCGAGCGCGGCAGGCCCACCACGAAGATCGGGTCGGGCGCGGGGTCGCCGCCCCCCGCCTTGGCCGCGAACAGCTCGGCGCTGAACGCGCCCATGGTCCGCCGGGCCTGGCGGTGGGTCTCGTCCGCGCTGTAGCCCAGCCGCGCCTGCTGGATCGCCGCCCCCGCCGCATACTGCGTGAACGAGGCCTCGAAGCGCCCCTGGTCCTCCAGCGCCTTGCCGAGCGCATAGTGCAGGTGCAGCCGGTCCTCGTCGGCGAGGTCGCTCCTGCCGACAGCCTCCTGCATGGCCGCGACCTGGCCGGCGTCGAAGCGCACGGTCTTCAGGTTGGCCAGGCTCCACCACGCCTCGCCCAGGGTCGGCGCGACCCCGATGCAGCGCAGGTAGGCCGCGATGCTTTCCGCCTGCCGTCCCACCGTCTTCAGGGCGTGGCCGTAGCTGAGCCAGATGCGGGGCTGGCCGGGATGCTGCTCCAGCAGCCGGCCATAGGCGGCGATGCTGGCCTCGAACTCCCCGACCGAGGCCAGGACGGCGGCGTGCAGGCTGCGGTGGGCCGGGTCGTCCGGCTCCACGTCCAGCAGCCGCTCGACCTCGGCCAGGGCCTCGGCGCTCTTGTTCTGGCGGTGCAGGGCGCCGGCATAGGTGCGCCGGGCGGCCACAAAGCCGGGGGCGAGCTCCAGGCAG
>JBARAK010000173.1:0-34928 GCA_049791955.1 Caulobacteraceae bacterium | reverse complement strand
GGGCGGGCTGATGGCGCTAGCCGGCGTCGCCCTCGCCCAGGCCGCCCCCCAGCGCACCCCCGCCCCGGTCGCCGGAGAGGCCGAGGGAATGGCGTGACCGCGCCATGTCGCGGCTCAACCGTGACATGTCAGCTCTATGCGCCCGAATCCACGCGAATCGAGGCGCATGTCACTGTCACCCGGCGCGGCGCCGCCCTTGACCCGGGAGCCTGCTTGTGACGAGTGCGCGGGCCTGATGTCCCTCCAGCTTTCCGACTTCGACTTCGACCTGCCCGAAGACCGCATCGCGCTCCGGCCGGCCCAGCCGCGCGACAGCGCCAGGATGATGGTGGTCAGCCCCGGCCAGCCCCCCGGGGACCGGGTCGTGCGCGACCTGCCCGGCCTGCTGCGAGCCGGAGACATGCTGGTGTTCAATGACACCCGGGTGATCCCCGCCCGCCTCTCCGGCCTCCGCCGACGCGACGATTCCGAGGTGGCGGTCGAGGCCACCCTGCACCGCCGCCGCGCCCCGGACCGCTGGAGCGCCTTCATGCGCCCAGGCAAGCGCCTTCGGACCGGCGACCGGGTCGCCTTCGGCCCCACCGGCGAGATCACCGCAAGCATCGAGGCCAAGGGCGACGGTGGAGAGGTCGAGCTCGCGTTCGACCTGGCGGGGCCAGTCCTGGACGCCGCGATCATGGCCCACGGGATCATGCCGCTGCCGCCCTATATCGCCGCCAAGCGGGGCGAGGACGACGCCGACCGCGCCGACTACCAGACCGTCTACGCCCGCTACGACGGTTCGGTCGCCGCCCCGACCGCCGGCCTGCACTTCACCCCGGACCTACTCGCCGCCTTGGCCGCCCAAGGCGTCGGCCACGCCTTTGTCACCCTGCACGTGGGCGCCGGCACCTTCCTGCCGGTGAAAGCGGACGCCATCGAGGACCACCGCATGCACGCCGAGTACGGCGAGGTGACCCAGGCGACCGCCGACGCCCTGAACGCGGCGCGCGCGGCGGGTGGGCGCGTCGTCTGCGTCGGCACCACCAGCCTGCGCCTGCTGGAATCCTGCCTGACGCCGGAGGGCCGCTACGCCCCGTTCGCCGACGAGACCGCCATCTTCATCCGGCCCGGCCGGCGCGTCCGGGCGGCCGACGCCCTGATGACCAACTTCCACCTGCCGCGCTCGACCCTGCTGATGCTGGTGGCGGCGTTCAGCGGCCTGGACACCCTGCGCTCGGCCTACGCCCATGCGGTGGCGGACGGCTATCGTTTCTATTCCTATGGCGACACCGGCCTGTGGTTCCCGGCGGAGACCGAGCAGTGAGCGCCTTTCCCTTCACCATCGACGCCACCGAAGGCGCCGCGCGCACCGGCGTGCTGTCGACCTCGCGCGGCGATATCCGCACCCCCGCCTTCATGCCGGTCGGCACCGCCGGGACGGTGAAGGCCCTGACGGTGGACCAGGTGCGCCAGGCCGGCGCCGATATCCTGCTCGGCAACACCTACCACCTGATGCTCCGCCCCACCGCGGAACGGGTGGCGAGGCTGGGCGGGCTGCACGCCTTCATGCGATGGGACCGGCCGATCCTGACCGACAGCGGCGGCTTCCAGGTGATGTCCCTGTCCAAGATCGCCAAGGTCAAGGAGGACGCCGTCACCTTCCAGAGCCACCTGGATGGCTCGCGCCACGTGCTGTCGCCGGAGCGCTCGATCGAGATCCAAGCCGACCTGCTCGGCTCGGACATCGTCATGCAGCTGGACGAATGCGTGGCGTGGCCGGCGGAAGAAGATCGCGCCGCCCAGGCCCTGCGGCTGTCCGCGCGATGGGCCCAGCGGTGCAGGACCGCGTTCGGGACCCGCGACACCCAGGCCCTGTTCGGCATCCAGCAGGGCTCCACCTTCGAGCATCTGCGCCGGGAATCGGCCGAGCGGCTGCAGGAGATCGGCTTCGACGGTTACGCCATCGGCGGCCTGGCGGTGGGCGAGGGCCACGCCGCCATGTGCGAGGTGCTGGATTATGCGCCGGCCATGCTGCCGGCCGACCGGCCGCGCTACCTGATGGGCGTCGGCAAGCCGGTGGACATCGTGGAGGCGGTCGCGCGCGGCGTGGACATGTTCGACTGCGTCCTGCCCACGCGCTCGGGCCGCCACGGCCAGGCCTGGACCTGGGACGGGCCGCTGAACCTCAAGAACGCCCGCTACGCCGAAGATCCGGAACCGCTGGACGGCTCAAGCGCCTGTCCCGCCAGCCGGGACTATTCGAAGGCCTATCTGCACCATCTGGTGAAGGCCGACGAAATCCTGGGCCAGGTCCTGCTGTCCTGGCACAACGTGGCCTTCTTCCAAGGGCTGATGGCGGCCATGCGCGTCGCCCTGGCCGAAGGCCGCTTCGCAGCGTTCCGTCGCGAATTCAATCAACGCAGCGGATCGGCGGCCTAGGCCCTCGAACCCGGGGCGGAAGCCTGGATCAGTGCGCCAGCGACGACGCGAAGGCGCTGCTCCACGGGGCCGCCGCCGAAGCGGTCACCGGCGTGGACACGGTGCGGATTCCGGAGGTGGGCGGACGCCAGGTCTCCGACGCCTCCACCGCGGGCGCGGTGACCGGAGGCAGGACCAGGGTGCTGTAGGAGGCCACCACCAGCGGCGGCTCCGCCATCGGATCTTCCGAAGCAATCGCCGACTTGTGACCAAGCCCCTTCTTGGCCGGGGCGGATGAGATGGTCAGCGAAGCCGTCTGGATCGCAGCAGAGGGGATAGCGCTGGTCGAAGCCGTCGCCAGCATCGGCTTGCCCGCCCAGCTCGCAGAGGCGTCCGCCACCTGGGCGGGCTTGAACTCCAGCGGCGCCGCCGGCCAGGTGCAGTTGTGCGCCATCCCGACGGTCTTCAGGAACGAACGCCGCACCTCGCCGGACAGGATGGCGTGCTTGACGTGGTTCTCGTAGCGGGTGGCGCCGGAAATCTGCTTGATCGTCCCGCGCATGGGAATGAAGTGCTCCACCGCGCTGCCGGCCGCATCCAGCGCCGCATCGGCCGCAAAGTCCGCCCCGCGCGAGGCGCGCGTGCGCCTCTTCTCTTCCTTGGGCATGTCCACGTCGGGACCGAGCGCGAGGTCCAGTTCGGCGACCTTGTTCAGCACGTCGTTGCAACTGTCCAGGTCGCTGACCTCGTAGGGCTTGTCCTCGGCGCGCAGCAGCACCGGCGGAATCTGGTCCTGCATCATGTTCAGGTCGTGCAGCGGCGCTTTGATCGCCCGGCCGGCCCCATGGTAGATTTCCGTGCCGGTGGTCGACACCGCATAGGCGCTGACGCCGGCGGCGTGGTAGGTCGCGCTGGCGCCCGCATTGGCCGTCTGCATGGGCGCAGAGGCGCAACCGGCGCAGATCGCGCCGAGCGAAACGACAACAGTCGTGGTAACCGCCGCCTTCGTCATCGGTAACTCCCGCACCGCCCTCTAATAAACCCACAATGTTGCATTTTAGACAATTGCTTTTACCGCTGAGGCCACCATTTTGCCCGCCTTGCTCCCGCGGTCGCGTCCCCCTATGGTCCCGCCGCTTTCAGCAAGCCCCCGAGCCCGTAGCTCAGTTGGTAGAGCACGTGACTTTTAATCATGGGGTCCTGGGTTCGAATCCCAGCGGGCTCACCAAACCGACATAACCTGCTGTTCCGCGTTGGAAACATCGGCCGGAAACAGAGGTTCCCGGCGGATCGCCAAGATCGGGCGACTCCATAAGACAACCGCATCCGCCCCGGGGAAACATGGCCGAGATCCTTCGAACCACCGTGCTGGACGACAGCTGGGCGACCTTCCTGAAAGCGGAAGTCCGACTGGACGACGGCGCCCAGGTGTCGCGCCAGATCGAATCCCACGGGGAGGTCGCCGTGGTGCTGCCTTACGATCCAGTGCGGCGGCAGGTGCTGCTGGTCCGGCTGCTGCGGGTTCCGCCCCTCTACGCCAAAGGCCAGCAGACCGTCATCGAAGCGCCAGCCGGCCTGGTCGATCCCGGCGAAACGCCCGCTGACGCCACCAGACGCGAGGCGATGGAAGAAGCCGGCGTTCGTCTCCAGACGCTCGAGCCGGCCGGGACGTTCTGGTCCACGCCCGGCATCTCCACCGAACGCATGTCCCTGTTCCTCGCCGCCTATACCCAAGCCGACCGCCTTGGGGCCGGTGGCGGCGTCGAGGACGAGCACGAAGGCATAGAGGTGCTGGAAGTCGCTGCCGCGGCGCTCGGCCCGATGCTCGACCGGGGCGAAATCGAGGACATGAAGACCTTCGCCCTCATCCAGACCCTGCGCCTGCGCCACCCCGGCCTGTTCTAAGGCCTGAAGCGCAAGTCCCGCGCCGCCGGTTCAATCGGGCCAGACGCCGGCCGCGAGGGCCGCTCCTCTGCGCAGCGACGTGACCGGCAGACGGCCGAAACGATGGAGCGTCTCGGCGACAGCCTCGAAATCCACCGTCGCGTTCTCGCTCTCGTTCAGGATCAGTCCGGCCACCGGCGCCCCGCGGGCCTGCAGCGCCTCCACGGCGGTCAGGGCGTGGCTGATAGCCCCCAAATAGGAACCGCACACCACCAGGGTAGGGACGCCGAGAGCCAGGATCCAGTCCAGCACCAGCCCGTCTTCCGCCACCGGGCTCATCACCCCGCCCACGCCCTCGATCAGCACATCGGTTCCGGCTGGCGCTGCGGCCAGGCGGGTTTCGCACCAGCCGATCACCTCGGCGAGTTGCAGGACGCGGCCCTCCGCGCGGGCGGCCATGTCGGGCGAAAGCGGCGCCTCGAACCGCCAGGGCGAACAGGCCGCCACGGTTTCGGGCGTCGTTTCCAGGCCCTGGGCGGCGAGCAGCGTCGCGGTGTCGCTCCTGGAGAAGGCCGGATCGGATATCTCCCGGGGCAGGCCGCTGGCCACCGGCTTCAGCGCCGTCACCTGGCGGCCAGCCGCACGGCGCGCGCGCACCAGGGCGGCGGAAGCGTAGGTCTTGCCGATGTCGGTGCCCGCGCCAGTGATAAAGACAGCGCTCAACGGATCGTCTCCAGCAGCGGCCTCAGGGCGGACGCGAGCGCGTCCACCTCGGCTTCGGTATGGGCGGCGGAAAAGGCCAGCCTCAGCCGCGCCTGGTTTTCCGGCACGGTGGGGGGACGGATCGCCACCACCAGGAAGCCCTCCGCCTGGAGCGCCTGCGACAGGGCCAGCGCCCGGGCCGGGGCGCCCACGATCACCGGCACGATCGCGCTTTGCGCGGCCGGCAGGTCCATGGCCCGGGTGAATCTCTGCGCCAGCGCCTGGGGACGGGCGCACCGCTCGGGCTCCGCCCCGAGGATCTCCAGGGCGGCCAGGGCGGCGCCCGCACAGGCCGGCGGCAGGCCGGTGGTGTAGACGAAGCTCCGCGCGCGGCTCTTCAGCAATTCGACGACCGGCGTCGAGGCGCACAGATAGCCGCCGTAGCTGGCCAGGGACTTGGACAGGGTGCCCATCTCAAGCGGAGCGAGCGCATCGGGCTCGACCACGCCCAGGCCATGGGCGTCATCGACCATCAGCCAGGCGTCGTGGCGCGACGCGATAGCGCTCATCTCGGCCACCGGCGCGCGGTCGCCATCCATGCTGAAGATACGTTCGGTCAGGACAAGCATACGGCCCGCTGCAGACCTATGCGCCCCCAGCTTGGCGGCGAGATCGTTCAGATCGTTGTGGCGGAACACCACGGTCTCCGCGCCCGAGAGCCGCGCTCCGGCGAACATGCAGGCATGGGAGAGCGCGTCGAGCAGCACCAGGTCCCCACGCCCGACCAGGGCCGGGGTGACGCCGATGTTGGTCAGATAGCCGCTGCCGAACACCAGGGCGGCGTCGCCCCCCTTGTGACGGGCAAGAGCGGCCTCCAGCCGTCCGAGCAGGGGGTGATCCCCGGTGACGAGCCGCGAAGCCCCCGCGCCGGTTCCGTACCGCTCCACTGCCGCAACGGCGGCGGCCTTCACCCGCCGATCCTGCGCCAGGCCCAGGTAATCGTTGCAGGAAAAAGAGATCAGCTCGCGCCCCAGCCGCTCGACCCGCGCCCCATCGAGCCGGTGGGTCGGGGTGAGGACGCGGCGAAGATCGCCAGCCTCCAGGCTCGAGAGCTTCCCGCGGGCGAAGTCGTCCAGGCTATCCATGGCTGACGGTCGGACCCCGGCGGGGCCCGACTGTCAAGCTCACGTTCAGGCCGCCTTG
This sequence comes from Caulobacteraceae bacterium, assembly GCA_049791955.1. Taxonomy (GTDB): domain Bacteria; phylum Pseudomonadota; class Alphaproteobacteria; order Caulobacterales; family Caulobacteraceae; genus CAHJWH01. The sequence goes on along the minus strand of JBARAK010000173.1, from coordinate 28,739 downwards.
TCCGTTACCGGGGGCGGCGGAGGGGGAGGCGCCACGGCTGGCTTGGCCGCCGCCGAAGACGCCGACGCGGCCGCGGGCGGCTGGGCTGCTGCGTGATCAGCCTGGGCTGCGGCGGTCGCCGCCGGGGTCGCATAGCCATAGATGATCTGGCCCGTCGACGGGATCAGGCTGGCCATGACCATCCGTCCGGCCGAGACCTTGGACGCGTCCTTCAGGTCGGCGGTCGCCACCGTCGCGCCCCGCGACGGTCCCGGAGTCTGGTGGAACATGGCGTCGCTGCCGGCATGACCGGAGAAGCGATAGAACACGTGGGCCCCGATCTGGGCGACCTTCAACAGGCCCGCGAAAGGACCGCTGCGTGCGGTCTGGAAGTGGGTGGCTTCACCCACCCCCGCCATGACCACGCCGTGCAGAGCGCCGGATGCGACCTTGCGCGCACGCCGCCAAGCCTCGTCATCCACCGACTCGGCCGCGAGGTTCTTGCAGGCGAAGGTGAACTGGCATCCGGCGGCGGAGCGCTGATGCACCACGCCGCAGATGGTCTTGGGGAAGGCGGGGTGGCGGACACGGTTGAGCACCACCTGGGCGACGGCCTCCTGGCCGGCCTGCGATTCGCCGCGAGCCTCGAAATAGACCGCCTGGGTCAGGCAGTTGAGGCCCGCTTCGTCGGCGGATGCCGCGAAGTGGTACGGACGCGCCGCCAGAGGCCCAGGCGCAACGATATGGAAGCGCTGCCGCAGGGCGCCCACGGCCAGGGCGAACCGGCCCGGAGCGGGAGCGGCCGGCGTGGACGCAGCCGGCTTGGAAAGGACAAGGGCGCTCGGATTCCGGAGGGCGGCGGGCTGGCCGTTCGGTGGGACCGATGCGACCGTGGCCTCCATGGCCGGGGCCACGGCAGGAGCCGTCTTGACGCCGGACACGCGGTCGAGGCCGCCCACAAGGTATGCGGCGCCAATCGCCAGTCCCATGCCGGAACCGAGCGTAATAGCGCCCAACAGCGCGCGCACATCGCCGGCGCGCGGCTGAGAGGAGATAGACAATGCTTTCAAAGTCCTCTTCGGCGAGGGCGCTTCGCCCCCCGAAAGATCGCCCGCCGACCTGAACTCCGAGGGCGGCGGCGTACGAATTGGCGGGACTCAAGCTCCGCCGATTAAGCGGCCTTTAACGTTCCAATTGTGGCAGAAACGTGTCAAAGGCTCCGTGAGCCGACCTTACCACCCGTTTGCGTGGGGCTGAAGCGACAGCGTTGCGGCGAATTGGACCACTTTCGCGACTCGACTGGACGCGCCCAAAAACGGCCTGCAAAAGGGCGTGCCTGTCAGTCTGACCCCTCGAACCCGCAGAGCGGATTCTGAATGCGTAAAGCCCTCGTCGCCGCCGTCGCGCTGGCGCCCCTTTGTTTCGTGGCCAGCCGGACCCCGGCTAACGCGCAGCAGAACGTGTCAAATGGGCTCAACGCCCCAATCTTCACCGCCACGTCCACCAACGGAGCGCCTGGCGACATCACCATCGAGAGCGGCGGCTCGGTCACCGTCACCGGCGCCACGCCGGCTGTGACGCTGAACAGCAGCAACAACGTCACCATCGACGGCAGCGTCTCGATCAGCAACGTCAACAACTCGACCGCCGTGCAACTGCAGGGCGGCAACACCGGCAATTTCGAGAACGACGGCACGATCACCAATAGCGAGAGCTTCAGCGCCTCGACCAACAGCAACGGCTTCATCCAGGAACCGTTCGCCCAGGGCAGCGGCCGCATCGGCCTGCAGGTGAGCGGAACCGCGCCGCTGGTCGGCAATGTCGAGAACGACAACACCATCTCGGTCCAGGGCAACAATTCCTACGGCGTCTCGATCGAGGCGCCGATCACCGGCGCCTTCACCAACACCGGGACCATCACCCTGGTGGGCGACGGCGGCGCGGCCGTGCGCTCGACCGCAGCCGGCTCGATCAGCGGCAACTTCGTCAACACCGGATCGATCAGCGTCCAGGGCGCCGCGTCCAACGCCGTCAACCTGGAAGGATCGGTCGGCGGCAGCGTCTCTATCTACGGACCGATCAGCGCCACCGCCTTTGCGGTCACCCAGCGCCCCACCGACACCGGCACCCTGCAAAGCATCGAGGGCGGCGGCGGCCATACGATCGTACCCGGGCAGCTGGAAGAGGCCGGCGCCGCGGTGATCATCGGCGGCAGCGTCGGCCACGGCATCTTCATCGGCGCCCCGCCGGTCGGCACGCTCTCCACCTCCACCGCGGACGTCGATGGCGACGGCATCATCGACAGCGTCGAAGGCACCGGTTCGATCACCAATATCGGCAACGGCGCCGCGCTTCAGATCGGCTCCGTCGGCACGAACATCACCATCGGCGAGTTCGGGACCACCAACGGCGAACCAGGTTTCCTCCAGCCCGCAAACGCCTTCGGCCTGATCATTCGCGGATCGGTCGCCGGCATCGGGACCTTCGACGGGGTCGAGGCCAACGCCCTGCAGATCGGCACTGGCGACGGCACGGTGAACATCGAGGGCGGCGTGCGCGTGGTCGGCAGCGTCACCGCCGACAGCTTCGACGCCAACGCCACGGCGATCCATATCTTGAGTGGGGGCACCGTCCCCGCGATCCAGAACGAGGACTTCATCGAGGCCAGCGTCACCCACTCGATCCTGGTGACCAGCCCCGACCCCTCCACCGCCACCGCCACCGCCATCCTGGTGGAAGCGGGCGGAACGCTGAACACGATCACCAACTATGGGACGATTCAGGCCTCCGTGATCGGCGACAACATGTCGGCCGTCACCATCAAGGACAACAACACGACGGGCGGTGTCACTAATATCCTCAACGAGGGGGTGATCAGCGCCACGGTCAATCCGGAAAACACCGGCGACGTCACAACCGGTAAGTCGGTGGCGATCGACCTGAGCGCGAACAGCTCCGGCGTCACGCTCATTCAGAAGGCGAACCCGACCCCCATCGCCGTCGAGACCACCACCACCACCGATGCGTCCGGTCAGGTCACCACCACGGCGGCCTTCACCTCGGTCACCGCCAGCGCCAGCGCGACGACAACGACCACCACCACCGTCACCACCACCGGCTCGGGGGTGACGACGACCACCACCACCACCACGCCGACCACGCCTGAGATCATCGGCGACGTATTGCTCGGCAATGGCACCAACAACGTCCAGCTTATCGGCGGCAGCATCATCGGCGCCCTGAGCATGGGTTCGGGCGCGGGCGACGCCTTCACCATCGGCGATAGCAGCAGCAGCGGCTCCTACGTGGGCGCCCTGACCTATAGCGGCTCGTCGCTGGCGATTAATGTCGTCAACGGAACGCTGGAAAACACCGCCACCGGAACATTGAAGCTGTCGAGCCTGAACGTCGGTTCGCAGGGCGTCCTGTTCGCTGCGATCGACCCGCAGAACAGCAGCGGCCTCACCAACACGCTCTACCAGGTGAACGGCCAGGCGACGATCGCCAACGGCGGCCAGCTCGGCATCGTGCTGAAGTCCCCGCTGTTCAACGAGACCAGCTTCACCATCATCCAGGCCACCAGCCTGACAAACAACGCCTCCGACGCCCTGGTGCTGACCCAGGTTCCGTTCGTGCTGGTGGGGACAGCCACCACCAATACGGCCAACGGCACCGTCACGGTCGACCTGCGCCGGCGCACCGCCGCCGAGGCAGGACTGAATCCGGCTCAGTCGGCCGCCCTGAACGCAATCTACAGCTCGCTGCCCAACGACTCGCAGATCGAGAGCGCGGTGCTGAACCAGTTCACGCGCAGCGACTTCCTGGGCCTCTACAACCAGATGCTGCCGGACTATTCCGGCGGGATCTATCAGTTGGCCCTCGGCGCGTCGGATGCGGTTACCCGCGCCACCTCGCGCGTCAACGACATCGAGAATCCAAGCGGCACCCGAGGCGCCTGGGCTGAAGAAGTCGCGTTCGGGATCGACCGCGAGAACAGCAACTCGGCCCAGGGCTATTCCGGCGGCGGCTACGGCTTCGTCGGCGGCCTGGAGACCGGCGGCGCCGGCCTGGGCGCGTTCGGACTGACCGGCGCGTTCCTCACCGGCCAGATCACCCCCTCGGGGTTGCCCGGCGACGACCTGGCCAGCTTCTCCGAAGGTGAATTCGGCGCCTACTGGCAGGGTCAGCTCGGAGGCTTCCGCGCCGATGCGCGGGTCGCCGGGGGTTATGTCCTGTTCTCCGACCGGCGCGAACTGCTCCAGAAGGACTCCGCCGGCGACATCACCCTGGACCGCGCCTCCAAGGCCAATTCCTCGGGCTATACGGCGACCGGCCACTTCGGCCTCGGCTACCAGACCGGGCAGTTCGGCTGGTTCTATTTCCGGCCGCAGGTCCATGCCGACTACTTCCGCCTGGATCAGGGCTCCTACACCGAACACGATGGCGGGCCCGGCTTCGACCTGGCGGTGGCGAACCGCCTGGGCGACCAGACCAGCGGCACCGCCTCGCTGATCACCGGCATGAGCTTCGGCTCCACCTTCAAGTGGCGGCCGGAACTGGAACTTGGCTATCGCGACGTATTCACGGGCACGTCCGGAAACACCACCGCCAGCTTCACGACGGCAGGCAGCCAGCCCTTCACCCTGCCGGCCCCGTCGATCCGGGGCGGGGGACCGATCGCGCGCGTCAACGTCAAGGCTGACACGGACTTCTACGAGTTGAACCTCGAAGCCGGGATCGAGCAGCGCACCGACTTCGCCGAGGGTGATGTCCGCTTCAGCGTACGGGTCCTATTCTAACCCTCCGGACCAACCTTCCGGGCTCCTCTTCCCCGCGGAGAGGCGTCTGACTGGGTAATGAGACCGCCGGCCGCCAAAACCGGCCTCCACTTTTCGCCGCCATGCTCTACGGTCCCGCTTGGGAGGACTACGTATGAGCGTGATCGACGACCTGAAGGCCCTGAACGGCGAGCAGCGTTCGGCCTTCCTGGCCAGCTTCCTGGGCTGGACGCTCGACGCCTTCGACTATTTCCTGCTCACCTTCGTGTTCAAGGACATCGCGGCGGACTTCCACGTGAAGATCAGCGCCGTGCAGGGCGCGGTGTTCCTGACCCTGGTGGCCAGGCCGTTCGGCGCCCTGGCGTTCGGATGGCTGGCCGACAAGTTCGGCCGGCGCCCGATCCTGATGATCGACGTCCTGCTCTATTCGGTGCTGGAACTCGCCTCGGGCTTTGCTCCCAACCTGCTCACCCTGCTGGTCCTGCGGACGCTGTTTGGCTTCGTGATGGGAGGCGAATGGGGGATCGGGGCGTCGCTGGCGCTGGAATCGATCCCCGCCCGCTCGCGCGGCATCGTCTCGGGCATCCTCCAGGAAGGCTATGCGGTCGGCCAGTTGCTGGGAGCGCTGGTCTTCATGTTCGCCTACCCGCACTTCTCGCAATGGGTCCCGCACATCGCGAGCTGGCGCATCCTGTTCGTGGTCGGGGTGATCCCCGCCCTGCTGGTGTTCTACATCCGCCGCAACGTGAAGGAGAGCCCGACCTTCGAGCGCAGCAAGGCCCAGACCCACAAGGGCATGGAGGTGATCCGCACCCTGGCCGGCCACTGGAGATTGCTGATCTACGCCGTGGCGCTGATGGCCGCGTTCAACTTCCTGAGCCATGGCACCCAGGACAACTACGCCACCTTCCTGGAGGTGCAGCACGGCTTCAAGCCTCAGACCGTGGCCCTGCTGACCATCATCATGAACATGGGCGCGATCGTCGGCGGCCTGACCTTCGGCGGTTGGTCGGAGCGGATCGGGCGACGCAAGGCCATCGTCATCGCGGCGCTCCTGGCGCTACCGATCATCCCCCTATGGGCCTTCGCACCGACGCCGATCCTGCTGGGACTCGGCGGTTTCCTCCTGCAAATCTCGGTGCAAGGAGCCTGGGGTGTAGTGCCGGTGCACCTCAATGAGCTGTCGCCGGAAAACGCTCGCGGCACCTTCCCGGGCGCGGCCTATCAGTTCGGCAACCTGATCGCCGCCTGCGCCGTGCCCCTGCAGGGCCGGTTGGCCGAGGCCCGTCACAACAACTACGGCTTCGCCCTGGCGCTGGTGGCCGGGGTGACGGCGGTGGTGCTCGCCGGTCTCACCTGGTTCGGCCCCGAGGCGAAGGGCCGGTCGTTCCTGAACGGAGAAACTTCGAAGGCCTAAAGCCGCTCCAGCCGCAGCACTTCCACCACCTCACCGGCCTGCGCGGCCGGTGAATCGGCGGGGCGCCGAAGCAGGGCGTCGGAAGCGGCGAAGATGCTCACCAGCGAGGAATCCTGATCCAGGAACGGCGTGACCGACAGAACGCCGTCCTGGAGGCTCTCCAGCTTCGCACGCATCCAGTGCTCACGCGGCCCGGCTTCCCGCAGGGGCCGGGCCAGCCGCGCCCGTTCCAGACGCAAGACTGGATCGGCGCCCTGCCAGGCCCCCAGCAGCGGACGCAGGAACAACTCCGCGCACACCAGACCCGAGGCCGGATTGCCGGGCAGACCCAGCACCCGGCGTCCGTCCGCCAGGCGCCCGAACCAGGTGGGCTTGCCGGGACGCAGGCGGATGGTCTCCACGTCGAGCTCCAGGCCCAGCCGCCGCAACGCAGGCTTCACCAGGTCGTAGTCGCCGACCGAGGCCCCGCCCACGGTGACGATGAGCTCGGCCTCGACCCCATCGATCGCGCCGATGATGGCGTCCTCGTCGTCGCGCGCCGGCTCCAGGCGCATGGGCCGACCGCCCCAGCTCGCCACGAGGGTGGAAAGCGCGGGCCCATTGGAATCGAAGATCTGCGAGGGAAGGATGTCCGGCGTCCCGGCCCTGACGATCTCTTCGCCGGTGGAGATGATCGCCACGCGCGGCTGGGAATGGACCAGCACCTCGCCGCGCCCCGACGAGGCGGCCAGTCCGAGCCGCCAGGCGTCCAGCCGGACTCCCGCCGGCAACAGCACCTCGCCTTTGGCGAAGTCGCCCGCGCGCTGCCGGACATTGGTGCGGTCCGGAGGCCGCGGCCCCTCGAAGCTCACCTGTCCGCCCTCGCGGTGCGCGCGCTCCTGCACCACCACCGCGCAGTCCGGCGGAACCGCGGCTCCCGTGAAGATCCGGATCGCCTCGCCCACCCCGACCGAGCCGGCGAAAGGATGGCCGGCAGAACTCTCACCCACCACGGCGAAACTCGCGGCCCCGTCACCCAGCCGGATTGCATAGCCATCCATGGCCGAGGCGTCGAAGGGCGGCTGGTCGCGTACGGCGCAGATCGGCTCGGCCAGCACGCGGCCGAGCGCATGGCGGTCAAGGGCGACGGTCTCGGGTACGCCGGGAGAGACGGCGGCCAGCATCCGCGCCCGCGCCTCTTCGACCGGCAGGTCCTTTAGCTTCATCGGATCAGTCTTCCCGCCGGAAATCGCCAAAGGCGCCGCCGGTCTTCTGGAGCAGGCGCACGCCATCGATGGTCATGGCCTTATCCGCCGCCTTCAGCATGTCGTAGAGGGTGAGACAGGCGACCGACACCGCGGTCAGCGCCTCCATCTCCACCCCCGTCTGGCCGGTGGTGCGAACCCGCGCGGTCACCGTCAGGCCCGAGCCGTCCAACGCCTCGCCGACCTCGACCTTGACCGAGGACAGCGCCAGGGGATGGCACAGCGGGATCAGGTCCGACGTACGCTTCGCCGCCATGACGCCGGCGATCTCGGCCACGGCGCGCACATCGCCCTTCTTGCCGCCGCCCGAGCGGGCCAGGGCTAGCGTGGCCGGGGCCATGCGCACGCAGCCCTCGGCCACCGCCTCGCGAGCGGTGACGGCCTTGTCGGAAACGTCCACCATCCGCGCCCGCCCTTCGGCGTCGATATGGGTGAGGCCGCTCATCGCTCCAGCAGACGGGGCATGAGGTCGACCATGTTGCAGGGGCCATGGCGGCTGTCGAGCTGCGGGGCGATCACTGACCACCCGTCCTTCACCGCGCCGTTGGAGCCGGGCAGGCAGAACACGAACACGCCCTTGATCAGGCCGGCCGTCGCCCGGGACTGCAGGGTGGACAGACCGATCGCGGCGTAGCTGATCATGTGGAACACCACCGAGAAACCATCCATCCGCTTGTCGAACAGCGGCTCGATCGCCTCAGGCGTGACGTCGCGGCCGGTGATCCCGGTGCCGCCGGTGGTGATGATCACCTCGACCTCGCCGCTGTCCACCCAGGCCATGATCTGGCCGGCGATGGCGGTCCTGTCGTCACGAACCAGGGCGCGGCCGCCGACCTTGTGCCCGGCGCGCTCGATCCGTTCGGCCAGGATATCGCCCGAGGTGTCGCTCTCCGCGTCGCGGGTGTCGGAGACCGTCAGCACCGCGATCCGCACGGGCTTGAACGGCTTGGCCTCGTCGAAACCGCCGCCGGCGGCGTTCGGAAGCTTAGGCAAAGGGGCGTTCATGAACTCTCCTTGGGCGTTGGGGCGTCCCAGCGCGCGGCGTCTTCATAATCCTGCGCGGTGGGCTCGATCCAGCGTTCGCCGGAACGGCCCCGGGCGCGCTTCCAGAACGGCGCACGGGACTTGAGGTAATCCATCAGATGGTCAGCCGCTTCGAAGGCGGCGCGGCGGTGCGCCGTGGCGGTGGCGACGAACACGATCGGCTCGCCGGGCGCCATGACGCCGTAGCGATGGACCACCAGCACGTCCTGCAGGCCAAACCTCTCCACCGCCGCGGCCACGGTCCGGCCGATCTCGGCCTCGGTGAAGCCGGGGTAGGCGTCCAACTCAAGGCTCTCCGCTCCACCGCCCTCGGCGCGCACCAGGCCGGTGAAGCTGACCACGGCGCCGGTCTCAAGCCGGCCCTGGCAGAAGGCGGCGAGCAGGGCGCCAGGGTCGAACGGCGCGGTCTGGAGGCGGATATCCAAGGCTGGCGTCCAGTTCGCTCGAAAAGATTCAGCCGCCGCTCATCGGCGGCAGGAAGGCGACCTCGGAGGCGGCCGCCAGTCCGACGTCTTCCCGCACCAGAGCCTTATCGACCGCCGCCTGCACGCCACGCCGCGACAGGGCCTCGGCCAGGCGCGGATCATCCGCTGAGAGCTGATCACGCAGAGCCGACAGAGTTGCAGGGAGAACGGCCAGGGTCCGCTCGCGCCAGCCGGCGGCGTCGGCCAGCATTCCGAACAACAGCACCTTCGCCACCTCAGCCTCCCGTGGTGGACATGTGCCGCGCCACAGACGGCCGCGCATTGCGGGCGATGTGGAAGTCGTGCCCTTTCGGCTTGACGGCGATGGCCCCGCAGATGGCGGTCTCCAGCGGCGCGTCGTCGCCGGGATGGGCGCGCAGCACGCCGCGCAGGTCGGTGGCGTCGTCCTGGCCAAGACAGGTGTGCAGCGTCCCTGTGCAGGTCACCCGCACTCGATTGCAGCTATCGCAGAAATTATGGCTGAGCGGGGTGATGAACCCGACCCGCCCACCGGTCTCGGCCAGCCGCACATAGCGCGCGGGTCCACCAGTGGCGTAGGCCTCCGGCGTCAGGGGCCAGATCGAAGCCAGGGTCTCGCGGACCTTGTCCAGGGAAACGAACTGGTCCGTGCGGTCCTCGTCCACCACCCCCAGCGGCATGGTCTCGATCAGGGTCAGGTCGAAGCCCCGCCCATGCGCCCACGCCACCAGGTCGGGTATCTGGGCGAGGTTGTCGTGCTTCAGGGCGACCGTGTTGATCTTGACCTGGAGGCCGGCGGCGACCGCGGCGTCTAGGCCCGCCATGACGTGATCGAGGTTTCCGCCCCGCGTCAGCCGACGGAAGACCTCCGGGTCGAGGGTGTCGAGCGAGACATTGACCCGCCGCACGCCATGCAGGGCGAGCTCGTCGGCGAAACGGTCGAGGTGGGTGCCGTTGGTGGTCAGGGTCAGCTCGCTGAGCGCGCCGCTCCGCAGATGACGCGAAAGCCCCGCGACCAGGCTGATGAAACCCTTGCGGACCAGCGGTTCGCCTCCGGTAAGGCGCAGCTTGCGCGTCCCCAGGCCCACGAACACCGTGCACACCCGCTCGAGCTCCTCAAGCGTCAGCACGTCGGCCCGGGGCAGGAACTGCATCCGTTCAGGCATGCAGTAGGCGCAGCGCAGATCGCAACGATCGGTAACGGACACGCGCACGTATTCGATCCGGCGACCGAACGGGTCCACCAGCGGCGCACGGGCGCTGTGGCGGCCCGGCGCGGTTAGGAAATCATCGGCGGCGTCGTAAGGTGTCATGCACTCGTTTGTCCGGAGCCCCTTAGATGGCCATTACGCGCGAAGGCGTCAAAGGTCCGATAGCAGTTATCCTCCTCGCCGCGGGCGCCGGCAGTCGCTTTGGCGGCGCCAAACTGCTCGCGCCCTGGCGAGGCGGGCTGCTTATCGACGGCGCGCTACGCTCGGCCTTAGCCGCCCCGGCGTCCGAGGTGATGGTCGCGACAGGCGCCCGGGGTCAAGACGTGGCGCACGCCGCCCTCGATTTCGCCGATCGTGCGGGCCAGTCGGAACGCCTGAAAATCGTGAAGGTGGCGGATTGGGAAGCTGGCCTGTCCGCCTCGCTCAAGACCGCCGTAGCGGCTCTGGCGCCTCGAACCAGCGCCGCCTTCGTGTTCCTGGCTGACATGCCGCTGATCCCTGACGCGATTCCCCCGGCCCTGGCCTCAGCCCTGACCGGAGACTGCGTCGCGGCCATTCCAGAGGTGGACGGGGAGCTTGGCCACCCCGTGCTGTTGGGCGCGGAACTGTTCGGGCGGGTCGCGGAACTGAGCGGCGATCGCGGCGCACGCAAACTGCTGGAGGGACTGGGGTCACGGCTGGCGCGCGTCCCCACCTCCGATCGCAACGTGCTGCTCGATGTCGATACGCCCGCGGCGCTCGCCCAGGCTGAAGGGCGCCGCTGAAATGAATGTCTTTCCCGCCGCCTTCCCCCTGCGCAGCCGTCGTATCGTCATCGCTGGCGACGGCGACGCGGCCGAAGCCAAGGCGCGGCTGTTCGACGGGTCGCCCGCCGAGGTCCTGCGCCTGCGAGGGGCTGACGCGTTCGATGCGGATCGCTACATCGGCGCCGCCCTCGCCTTCATCGCCTTGCACGGCGAGGACGCGGTCAGGGCGGCGTCGACGGCGCGAACCGCGGGCGCGCTGGTCAATGTGATCGACCACCCGGAACTCTGCGATTTCACCACCCCGGCCCTTGTCGATCGGGGCGAGGTGGTCGGCGCGATCATGACGGGCGGCGCGGCTCCGGTGCTGGCCACCGAACTCAGGCTGGCCCTGGAAGCCCAGTGGCCGCCGTCGCTGGGCCAGATCGCCACCCTGCTGGGCAGGGTGAAGGAGCAGGTGCGCAGTGGCCTGCCCGATCCCTCCGCCCGCCGCGCGCTGCTGCGCGCCCTGATCCGGGGCCCGGCGGGCCAGGCGGCTCTGAACGGCCGCATGGCGGAAGCGGAGGCGTTCGCCCTGGCAGCCCTGGCTGAAAGTAGGCCCCTTCCTGCCCGGATCGTCCTGCTTCGGGCCCCCGAAGCGCCGGACCTGCTGACGCTGCGGGCGCTGCGCTGGCTCTCGGAAGCGGATCGGATCCTGGTCGACGCCGAGACCGACCCCGCCCTCGCCAAGTTCGCCAGGCGCGATGCGCCGCTGACGGTGTTGAGCGCCGACCAGAGCCAAACGTTCGCCTCCGACCTGGAGCGCCTTCGGCAGTGGCTCGGTGGGGGAAGCCTGCTGGTGCGTATCTGCGCGACCGATCCGCGTCCGCAGACCGCAGCTCTGCGGAAAGCGGGCTTCGCGGTTGAGATCGGCTGATCAAAACGGCGCCATTCCAGGAACAGTGCGCTCTTCTTAACGTTCTATTCCGCGCCGCCACTCACGGCGGATGAAGAAGGAGCCCCGTGATGCTTGGCTGGGCCCTGGTATTTGCAATCGTGGCGATCGCCGCATTCTATTTCGGCTTCTTCGCCTTGGCGGGATTGGCCGCGTCGATTGCGAAGATCCTGTTCTTGATCTTCCTGGTTCTGCTTGTGGTGAGTTTTATCGTACGGGCGTTCCGGGGCGGATCCGTCGTTTGACGCCGCGTCGAGGACGGCTGGCCCGCGAATGGGTCAGGCCGTCTTCGGCGTCGTGTTTGTCATTACGAAGGGCAGTCGTCCCGCACCCCGAAATCTACTGAAAGTTCCCTGCAGCCGGCGCCTGACCCGGGCCCGGAGAAGGGCGAGCCGAACTGCCCTGCACCGGAAAGCCTGTGACACTTCGGGTGCGTACCGCCCGCTCGCTGCCGAGGGCATGGAAGCGGGGCGCGTGCATCAGCCAATATCCAAGCACCAGCACCACCGCCAGCGTCATGGAAATCACCAGAATCCAGATGTTGCGGCCGGTCCGCTCGGCGCCTCTGGCGCGTGTGACCCCGAGGGCCACTCCGTCGCCGGCTCTGGGCGGGTCTTCGGTCGGGGGCGTAGCTGACATAAGCTCCTCCAGGGGCTCATTCGGTTCACGCACAGAACACCCCAGGCCAACGTCCCACAGCATTCGCTGTTCCGACAAAAGACCCGTCGCCAGCTAAGCTGGCGAGATCGCACGCTCAAGAAAATCGCGACGACGCCCCGGAACGATCCGGTCAGACGAGGGTTTCTACATCGCGGAGGCGGACACGCCCCCCCGACTTCAGGCTGGTTCACCAGTCTGCCGCCTCCGCACCCCTCCAATTACTTGGATACGCAAGCAGACGACGAGGAGATTTATCTCTTTAAGCGCCGCCTGTTCGATCGCGCCCCTCAAGGAGATCACGCTCCGACTTATGATCGAGCGCTTCTTATCCCGCCCGAATGATCCCAACTGAACGGGAAAGGCTCTAGCCCGGCGGGGAGGCGTGGATCGCGACTTCCGTCTTGCGATGCAGAGGGACAGGCCTGCCGTCCGGGCCCAGCGCGCCCACCTCGCCGATGCCGCGAATTTCAAACTTCGGCGCGGGGAGGCCCGCGCTCTGCAACGCCGCCGCGACGACGTTCGCCCGTCGTTTGGACAGTTCCAGGTTGTCCGCCGGGGCGCCCTTGGTGTCGGTAAGACCGAGCACGCTGACATAGCCGATACGGCAACCGCGCACCTGACTCGCCACGGTCGACAGGACCTTCTGTGCACTGACGGTCAACTGGTCGGAGTATTCTGCGAAGTAGATCGGAAAGGTCACGTCCTGACATAGGGGAGGCGCTTGGCCTCCCGCAGCTCGACCGCCGCTGTTCGTAGCGCAACCCGAGATCAGGAGAGCGGCGAGACCCGCCATTCCAATACCTGACCGACGGAGATTCCTGACGCCGAAACCCAACCCGCGCATCAGCCGCACCCCCTTGCTAGTTCTTCGGCTCCCCGTTTTCCCAGAGGAAACGCTTCTGGTCGGGATCGTAGTAATAGTAACGCTTCCGACCCTTGTCATAGTATTGATGGTGAGGGTCGCGACGGAAATCCGGCGACGCCTCATCCGCCTTGGAGGTGTTGCCAAGACGCGCCCAGTTGGGGCGTTGATCCCAATGGGGCCGCTGGGCTGCGCATCCAGCCAAAGCCACCCCCACCAGACCGATGGCGATCCCACTTCGGACCATCAGGTTACTCCCGTTCCCCCTGCCAACCTTATGCGTGGTTCATCCGCGCCAGCCAAGCAGGCGACGGGCGAGCCGGCCGGATCGGTGCTTTATCATGGAACAGCGTGCTCGGGATTACGTTGCAAGCCGGTTCGACCCGTCATGGTGGAATTTTCACCGGCGGTGGAAAAGGCGCCGCCTGTTTCAGCAGGCGCCTTTTCCCAGCTTCCATAGCTAGATTCCCCGGCCTCGCATCAGGTGCATCACCAACGAAACCAGGAAGAGCACAAGGAAAATAACGAAGAGGATGTGCGCGATGCTGGCCGCCGCCCCCGCAATACCGCCAAAGCCCAGAAGGCCGGCGATAAGAGCTACGACCAGAAAGATCAGGGCCCACCTGAGCATACCGTCTCTCCTTCGAAGGCGGATGCGAGGCTAGGCGCCTTGCCTGACTATTCCCGTCCGCCCCTTTGCAAACGTAATTTACAAAGGGGCGTTCCGGTCCTTGAAGAGTCTTAAGCGTTCCAGTTCGGAGCGGGGAAGGTGTAGCCCTTACCGCCGCCCGTCGCCGCAGCGTACTGCGCCTCGACGAAAGACCAGTTCACGAGCTTGTCGAACCACTGCTCGAGGAAGCCCTTACGGTCCTGCTTGAAGTCGAGATAGTAGGCGTGCTCCCACACATCGCAGACCAGCAGCGGCGTGACGCCCGCTTCGGTGATCGGCGTGGCTGCATCGTGGGTGGAGATCACTTCCAGGTTGGGACCGCGCGCGATCAGCCAAGCCCAGCCGGAGGCGAAGTGGTCGACGCCCTCCTGCACAAACTTGGCCTTGAAAGCGTCCAGGCCGCCGAAGGCCTTGTCGATCGCAGCGGCCAGCTCGCCCGAGGGCTGCGCGGGCTGCGGGGTCATGCACTCCCAGAAGAAACCATGGTTCCAGGCCTGGGCGGCGTTGTTGAACAGCTTCTTGGTGGACGTGCTGCCGGCGGAGGCCTTCACCACCTCTTCCAGGGTGGCGGGCTTGTCGCCGGAATCGCTGAGAAACTTGTTGAGGTTCTCGATGTACTTGGCGTGGTGCTTGTCGTGGTGCGTACGCATCTGCACGTCAGACAGGACGGGGGCGAGCGCGTCGCTGGGGTACGGAAGCTCGGGCAGCTTGAACATGGCTATCCTCTAGGGGGGGCGATCGATCAGGAACGACGGCCGCCGCGCGAGGCGGCCGGGTCGAATATGCGAAGCAGAACGGAAGCGAGCTGGGGGTTGCGCCACGCCAGCAGCCCGGCGGCTGCGGCCGCGCCAGCGGCGGCCACCGGACGATCGCGCACTACCTCCGCCAGCCTGTCGGCCAGGGAATGCTTGGCCTCGGGCTTGGGCGCCGGCCGTCGCTTGAAGCGGCCAAAGGCGATCAGCCCGATCAGGCCCATCAGCACCGCAGCGGCGCCGCAAAGGGCCGCCGCTGCGCCGGCCTCGCCAAGGTAAGGGCGCAGCAAGGCGTAGAATGCGAAAGCGGCGGCCACCACGGCGACGCTGGCGGCCGTGGCCATTGCGGCCACGGCGACGATGAGAGCGACGATCCGGCGGATCAACGCCGTCCGCCCGCGAACAACAGGCCAAGGACGAAGCCCGCGCCCAGCGCAGCCAGGGTGGCGGTCATCGGCCGCTCCTGCACGCGGTCCACCACATACAGGCGCGCATTCTCGAATTGCTCGCTGTTCGCCTGTTCGCGAAGCTGCTCCAGCCCGTCGCTGAACGCCTTCTGCGCCGTACGCGCGAGTTCGGGAAAGGCGCGGCGGCCCTCCTCCACCGTATCGCGGGCGGAGCGAGCGGTTTCACGCGCGCTGTCGACGGTCTGGTCGGCCTTCTCGAGCACCGGATCGATGGCGGACTTGGCGGACATGGTGCAGGCTCTCTGTCTATTGGAACGCCGCGCTGGGGAGGTCGGCCCAGCGTGGGGGGTTCCGGGTGTCTACGACGCGCGGATCAGGCCGGCACGTAAGGCCGGGCTGGGTGGAAGAACAAGGCCTGTCCAATCGCCGCCTTCACCGTTTCCGGCTGGAAGGGCTTGGTGATGAGGAAGGTCGGCTCGGGCCGCTCGCCCGTAAGCAGACGCTCGGGGAAAGCGGTGATGAAGATCACCGGCACGTTGTGGCTTCCCAGGATGTCCTTCACCGCGTCGATCCCGGAGGAGCCGTCCGCGAGCTGGATATCAGCCAACACCAGGCCAGGAGAGGCGCTGGCGACCGCACTTACCGCCTCGCGACGGGTGGCGGCGACGCTGAGCACCTCATGGCCAAGTTCACGCACCAGGGCTTCGATGTCGGCGGCGATCACCGGCTCGTCCTCGATGATCAGCACCTGGGTGGCGAGTTCGGAATCGATCTCGCTCTGCGCTTCGGCGATCAGGGCTTCGATCTCCGGCGCCGAAACGCCGAGAATCTGGCCGGCTTCCTGGGGATTGAACCCTTCGAGCGCCGTCAGCAGAAACGCCTGACGCGACCGCGGTGCGATGCGCATGAGCCGGCGCGATGCGTCGTCGCCCTGGGCGGGCTCGCCATCAGCGCGCGTCTCCAGGCGGGCGCCGGTGCTGTCCCAGATGGTGTGGAAGACGTGGTAGAGCGCCACCCTGGGCGTCAGGTGCGACGGCAGGGAACGCTCGCCCGCGGCCAAGGCCTCGAGCGCGGCTCGCACATAGGCGTCGCCCGCCGACTGCTCGCCGGTCAGGGCTCGCGCGTAGCGCCGCATATAGGGCAGATGCGGCGAGAGCCGCTCCAACAGACTCATACTGCCTCCGTGTTGCTCGTGAGTGACCCTGGTCAGCCCATCACGCCGCAGCGGGCGCAACGTACCCTCTCCCGCCCGGTTCCGACAACCGCCGCCTTGGCATGGAATATTTACGGAACGAATTATATGTAGGCGTTTGCGGAACCCCACACGCAGCGGGGAGTTTCCGGCGATTAGAATCTTTGTGAGGCGCGCTCGGCGCGTACCCGCCCATTGGTCATGAATGAACGCGCGCATCGGGATTTGCCTCCCGACTCAGAGCCCGCCATCGAAGAGGCACGGCTTCGCCAGCAGGCGATCGGAGCCAAGCTCAGGCATATGTTCGACGAGATCGTGAACGAGCCCGTGCCTGAAGAATTCCTTGAAATCCTCAGGCGCGCCGACGATAAAGTAAAGGGCGGCGGTCAGGACTGATGGTCCAACGTAACATCCTCGATGCCGCCTCCGAGGCGGTGTTCAAGCGCGATCTCGTCGCCTTGATCCCTCATTTGCGCGCTTTCGCCCGCACGCTTTGCGGCGACGCCGCGGCTGCCGACGATCTGGCCCAGGACGCCGTGCTGAAAGCCTGGGATGCGCGCTCAAGCTTCCAGATGGGCACCAACATGAAGGCCTGGACCTTCATGATCCTGCGCAACCAGTTCTATTCCGAGAAGCGGCGCTCCTGGCGACAGTCCCAGCTCGACCAGGAAGCAGCTGAACGCACTCTGGTGGCGGCCGATGATCCGGAGGCGCCCGTGGCGCTCGACGAGATGCGCCTGGCCATGGGCATGCTGCCGTCCGAGCAGCGCGAGGCGCTCATCCTGGTGGGCGCCGGAGGCTTCGCTTACGAGGAAGCGGCTGAAATCTGCGGCTGCGCGGTCGGCACGGTGAAGAGCCGGGTCAGCCGGGCGCGCCGCGCGCTCCAGAATATCCTCGAACGCGGCGCCTACGACCGGGATGGTTCGCCCGCCGGCGACGCCATGAAGTCTATCTTGGCCGATGCGGAGCGGTTGAGCGGACCCCGCTGATGCGGCGGCGCCCCCATGGCGGCATGACCATCCGCTTCCGCCTGGGCCTGGCGTTGGCCCTGGCGCTTTGTCCGGTCCTGGCGCTGGGCGTCCTGCAGGTGGTGACCGAGTTCCACCGGGACGCGCGGGTGCGCCAGGAAACCCTGATCGAGGCTGCAGACCGCGCCGCGACCACCGCACGTGCGCGCATGCAGGGCGCCGTCGCCCTGTTGCAAACCCTGAACCCGCAGGTCGTCGGCATGGACTGTACGCCCCGGCTGGCGGCGGCGCTCGATCAGCTCAGCGGCTACCGCAACCTCGCCAGGCTCGACGCCAATGGGCGTGTGGAGTGCGCTGCGGCCAGCGTGCCTCCCGGCATCGACCGGGCCAAGCTGGCCTGGTTCGTCCGACTGAAGAACGGCGCTTCGAGCGTGGTCGCCAAGTCCAGCTCCGCCACCTCCCCCACCTTGATCGTCGCCACCCGCGCTCAAAAGCGCGACGACCGCTTCGACGGAGCGCTGGTCGCCTCCATCGATCTGGAAAGCCTGCGTCCCGACCTGTCCGATCCGACCCTGCCGACCGGAACCGCGGTCGCGGTGCTCGGAGGCGACGGCCGCTACATGGTGCAGACGGACCCCCGCGCCTTCGCTCCCCTGCCGGCCAACTGGCGCGCCGTCGATCGCAATGGAATCCTGTTCACCACCAAAAGCCCTACTGGCGCGATGCGCGATATCGCCGTGGCGCCTCTGCTCCACAACGAGGCCTATGTGGTGCTGTCCGCGCCGGCCCCGGGCCTGTTCTATTGGGCGCGGCTGAACCCGTTCAGCTCGGTCGTCTACCCGGTCCTGGGATGGCTGGCCGCCTGGGCGGCGGTATGGGTGGTGACCGAACGGGTGGTGGTTCGCTGGCTGGCCTATCTCGACCGCATCGCCAGCATCTACGCCCGAGGACGTTTCACCGTGCGCCCGGTCCAGGCGGAGAGCGCCCCTCGCGAGATCCGCGATCTGGCCCATACCCTGGACGCCATGGCCGACGGCCTGGTCGCGCGTGACCAGAGGCTGAAGGATTCGCTCGCGCACAAGGACACGCTGATGCGCGAAATCCACCACCGGGTGAAGAACAACCTTCAGGTCATCAACAGCCTGCTGAACCTGCAGCAACGCGCCCTGACCGATCCGGCCGCCCGCGCCGCCATGTCGGACACCCGCCAGCGCATCACCGCCCTCGCCCTGATCTATCGCGCCCTGTACCAGAGCCCCGACCTGCGTCGCGTGGACCTGCGGCAGTTCCTGGAGGAACTGGTGGGTCAGCTCAGCGCCGGCGAGGGCGGCAAGCTACTGCCGATCCGCACCAACCTGCACGCGGACGACCTGGAGATCGATCCCGACCAGCTCGCGCCCCTGGCCCTGTTCGCGGTGGAAGCCATCACCAACGCCCGCAAACATGCCTTCGACGAACGCGGCGGCGTGATCGAGGTGCGCTTCCAGGCCGGCGAGACCAACGCCGTGCTCGAGATCGCCGACAACGGCAAGGGCGAAGCCGGTCCTGCGGCCAGCAGCGGCGTGGGCCGCACCCTGATGAGCGCCTTCGCCCGTCAGCTTCGAGGCGAACTGGAAATCATCCAGGGCGAGGAAGGCGGCGTGGTGGTTCGCCTGACCTTCCCCAAGCCCCGCCTGCGGGATTTGGACCCCCAGGGAGACCCGACGGGGAACCAAGCCGCCGCCTAGGCCGTTCAAGCTTCGCCTTTTTCATCCGCCCAACTGGGGAGACCGTTCGATGCGTAAGCTTCTAATCCTGCTGGCCGCTACAGCCGCGGTGTCGGTCGCCGCCTGCAACACCATCGCCGGCGCGGGCAAGGACGTCTCCGCCACCGGCAACGCCGTGACCGACACGGCCAAGGACGCCACCCCGCACTAAACGGCTAAAGTCCGGCTTCATGGAAGGGCGCCCCTGGATTCTCCACGGGCGCCTTTCCTTTATTCGTCAAGGCGCAGCGAAGCGCTTCTAGCTAGGCGCATTCCACATTAGCTTACCTCCGAGACATCGGGGGAAACACAGTTTGGCGGGCTCCAGAACCGGCGCCGGCGCGGGTGCGCCGAGCGACATCGGCGTCGTCGTGGCGGCGTCTTCGGCCGGCACGGCCTTCGAATGGTACGACTTCTTCGTCTTCGTGCCGCTGGCCACCATCATCTCGAAGACCTTCTTCGCAGGCATGAACGACGCGGCGGCCTATGTCTTCGCGCTAGGTTCGTTCGCGGCGGGCTTCGCCTTCCGGCCGGTCGGCGCCCTGATCTTCGGCCGCGTGGGCGACCGGTCCGGCCGCAAGGGCGCCTTCCTGATCACCGTCATCATGATGGGGTCCGCCACCTTCTGTATCGGCCTGTTGCCCACCTACGCCCAGGCCGGCCTGATCTCGCCCAGCCTGTTCATCCTGCTACGCATCATCCAGGGGATCGCGCTTGGCGGCGAGTGGGGCGGGGCGGCGATCTACATCGCCGAACATTCGCCGCCGCACAGGCGCGGTTTCTTCACCAGCTGGATCGGCGCGGCGGCGGCGTTCGGCCTGGGCGGCGCGCTTATCGTGACCCTGGTCACCCGCGTGGTGGTGGGCGAAGCGACGTTCAACGCCTGGGGCTGGCGCATCCCGTTCCTGGCCTCGGCCGTGCTGCTGGCGGTGTCGGTCTGGTTCCGGCTCAAGCTGTCGGAAAGTCCGGTGTTCCAGAAGATGCACGCGGAGGGTCGCCGCTCCACGCGCCCCTACGCCGACGCTTTCCTGGAACCGGCCAACCTGAGGCGGGTGCTGCTGGCGCTGTTCGCCGTCATGGTGGCCCAAGGGACGGTCTGGTACACGACCTTCTTCTACGCCCAGTTCTTCATCGAGAAGATCCTCAAGGTCGCGCCCGACACGGTGAACGCGATCATGATCGCTCTCGTCGCCCTGTCGGCGCCGCTCTACGTGGTCTTCGGCGCGCTGTCGGACCGCATAGGGCGCAAGGCGGTGATGGTGGGCGGGATGATCCTGTTCACCGCCGCGTTGTGGCCGGGCTTCCACCTCGTCACCCGAGCCGCCAACCCGGCCCTGGCCGCCGCCGCCCGCCGCGCTCCTGTGACGGTGACGGCCGACCCGGCCCAGTGCTCGCTGCAGTTCGATCCGGTGGGCAAGGCGCAGTTCCGCACCGCCTGCGATATCCTGAAGAGCGCACTGACCAACGCCGGCGTGCCCTACCGCAACCTTCCGGCCCGATCCGGCGGGGCGGTCACGGCGCAGATCGGACAGGAGACGGTCGCCTCGGTGGATGGCCGCACCCTGTCGCCCACCGCGCTCAAGGCCGCACGGGCCTCGGTCTCGACCCGGGTCGCCGCCGCCCTCGCCAAGGCCGGCTATCCGCTGCACACCGATCCGGCCCACACCGACGCGCCCCTGATCCTGATCGTGTTGCTGGTGTTCGCGGCCGGCGCCACGGCGCTCTACGGTCCCCAGGCGGCGTGCCTGGTGGAGCTGTTCCCAAGCCGCGTGCGCTATACCGCGCTGTCGCTGCCCTACCACATCGGCACCGGCTGGGTCGGCGGCTTCCTGCCGGCGACGGCCTACGCCATGGTGGCGGCCAGCGGGGACAGCTACTTCGGACTCTGGTACCCGATCCTGGGCACGCTGCTTAGCATCGTGGTCGCCCTGCTGTTCCTGCCGGAAACCCGCGGACGCGATCTGAACCTCTGACTAGCTCCCGACTACAGTGACGTTGTCGTCCGAGTTGCGGTCGATCGCCTTGTTATACGGATCCACCCCCGCGAACTTTGGGGCCCGGTCGGTCACGAAGGTGAACGTCTGACGCCCGCTGTGGACCTGCAGGTGTTTCAGCGAGATCACGTCCCGGGCTCCGAACTCGGGCTTGCCCGGCTCCTTGGCGAACAGGCCGATGTCGAAGTCCTCCTTCAGAGGCGCCTCGATCTCCTTGCCCTGGCCATCGGCGTAGAGCTTCTTCGCCGTGACCTGCAGGGCGACGTCGTAGCGGCCGTCGGCGCGCCTCTTCGAAACGGCGCGGACCGCCTTCAAATCGTAGAGGGTGATGCGCTCGAACAGGTCGGTAACCAGTTGCTGCTGGTCCGGCCTCACCTCGGCGCGCAGGTAGCGCACGAAATCCTTCGAGCTCGGATACGGCGCGCCCTTGAAGGCGAAGTCCTTGATCAGGTGGCGTAGCGCGGCGTTCACCGTGGCCTCGCCCACCTCATCCTGGAGCCGGTACATCACCAGCGAGCCCTTGCGGTAGTGGATGTAGGCCTGGTCCTCCACCCGCTCCAGCGGCAGCTCCTCCACCGCCTCGCCGCCCCGCGCGCGCAGATAGCTGTCCAGCTCGAATTTGAGGAACCTGCGGATCTGGTCCGGCCCGTAGAGGTGCTTCATGGCCATCAGGGTGGTGTACTGGGCGAAGGTCTCGGCCAGCATGGTGTCGCCCTGCATGTCGGCGCCGATCACCTGATGCGCCCACCACTGGTGGCCCAGTTCGTGGCACGTGACGTAGGTCACGAAGTCGATCTTGGACCGGTCCCGCTCGTCCATGACGAAGCCGATCCCCTCGGAATAGGGAATGGTGTTGGCGAAGGACTGGGCGAACTGGGCGTAGTCCGGGAATTCCAGGATGCGGACCTGGCGGAACTGGTAGGGGCTGAAGTTGGCTTGGTCGTAGTCGAGCCCGAACTTCAGGGCCGCGATCATCCGGTCCACGTTCCAGGCGTGGGCGGGATGGTAATAGACCGAAAGGTCCACGCCCTTGTAGGGAACGCGCTTCACCGCATAGCGGGCCGATTGGATCGAGAAGAAGTCCAGGATCGGCGCCTCGGTGCGGAATTCCACGGCCCGCCGGCCGTTCACCACATGCTCGGCCACCTTGTAGCCCGGGGCCATGGGGGTCTGGTCGGCCGGGGTGGACACGACGATGTCGCTGTTCACCCAGTCCGCGCCGTGGGTGATGTAGTTGAACCGGCGGGCGCTGTCGTCCTCGAGCTTGGGCGGCCGCAGATCCTGGGGCAGGTGGTATTTGCGCCGCTTGGCCCGGTCGGTGAGCAGCATGGTCCGGTCCATGCCGATCAGGGGCGCGATCTCGAAACTGTTCAGGAAGGTGCCATTGTCGACAATGCGGGTGGTGTTGCCGCGGTTCTTGAAGCCGCGCTGGCCCCGCCAGGTGGTGAAGGACAGATTGCGCTTCTCGCCCGGCGCCATGGGCGTGTCGAAGGTGAAGATACGGTAGTTGAAGCGGTCGTAGGTCTTCAGGGGCCGCCCGCCTTCGACCGACAGGGCCAGCACCTTGAGGTCACGATCGAAGCGGACGTGCAGGGTGCGGATGGGAGCGGCGGTCTTGTTCTGCAGCACGTAAAGGCCGTGGGCCCGCGCGGACGGGCCGTCAGGGTCCAGGTCCACCGCCAGCTTCACGTCGGTGATCTTCGGCTGGGGGACCCGCTCGTAGCGCAGCAACGCCTTCTCGTAATCCGCTTGAAAGCGGTCCTCTTCGAGTTGGGTCCGGTATGGATTCCAGACATTGGTGTTCAGATAGATGAAGCCGCCAACGCCCAGCGCCGCCAGCAGGGAGATCGCCAGCAGCCCCCCCGCCGGACCGGCCAGGCGATGCGGCAGGCGGCGCAGACGCGGCCTCAGGCGCGTGTCGGACCCCCGCCGCCACAGGCCGTAGGTCAGCACCACAAGGCCGAACGCGATCAGGCTCCAATAAAGCTGGAACCAGTTCCGCGCCACGCCGGCGAGGCCCTGGTTGTTCATGTCCGACAGTGGGACCTCGGGCGAGCCGCCGTAGAGGTAGAGGTTGTGCTCGAAACCCATCTTGGGCAGCACGATGGTGGCCACGATGTAGACCACCATCAGCCCCCAGCCGAAGAACTTGTGCGGGACCAGCGTCTGCAGGAACACCGCCAGCACCGCCACCAGGGCGGCGTTGACGGTCTCGGGCGCCAGATACCACGCCAGGTACTTGCCCAGTTCGTAGTGGGGGAAACCCTTGAGGGTCTGGATCAGCACCGCCCCCACGATGCTGATCGCCATCATCGCGAACAGAACCAGCGTGATGGCGACGATCTTGGGCGCCGCGAAGATCCAGTCCGGCGTCGGCGTGGCGTCGATCAGGGCCTCGGTACGGCGGTCCCGTTCGCGCCAGACCAACTCGCCAGCGTAGTAGATCGACACCACCAGCGGAATGATGGTGAACGAACCGCGCAGGATCGAGATCAGCATCCGGGTAACCGGGTAGGTGTTGACCCCATAGATGGTGTTGGTGGTGCCGAGCCACATGCCGGCTACGCCGTTGAACAGGCCGAGCGCCAGCAGCACGAAGAAGGCCGGGCTCTTGAACACCTGGCCCATGTCCAGCCGGGTCCGCGCCACGAACTGGACCCAGATCGCGCTCCGGCCGCCGCCCGCTGCGCGGACGATGGGCTCCATCGGACGGCTCACGGCCAAAGGGGTGTCCCCGGCGGTCTGGCGCTCGGCCTCGCGGCGCTTCACCCGGCTGGCCGGCGCCTCGAAGCGGAATAGCACGGCCGCGCTGGCCAGCAGGACCGCCCCTACGCTCACCCAAAGCACCCGGTTCCACAGCAGCGGCCCGCTCAGGGGCGCCAGCAGGGTGTTGCGGTCGGTGGCGGTCCAGTATCGGGTGGCGCTGCCGAAGGCCCCGATGCCGAACGGCTCGACATAGGCCATGACGGTGCGGAACTGCGGCTTGGCCGCCAGGGCGACGGTGATCACATAGACGATCAGGAACGCCACCACGCCCAGGTAGGTGGTCATCAGCGAACGGGTGACCGTGGCCAGGGCGAAGAAGCCCGCCGAGATCAGGAACAGGCTCGGCAGCGCCAACACCGCGAAGAGATAGGCGTAGGCGTCCAATCGGACCGGCCCGAGTTTTTCCGGATCGATCCAGGGCATGGCCGCGCCCACGATCATCGCCAGCGGGATCGCCAGGAAGCACAGCAACACCGCGGCGAAGGCGCCAGCGAAGCGGCCGTACAGGTAGTCCAGTTTGCGGATACGGGTGGCGCGCAGGATCGGGCCGAAACCAGTGTCGTCGTCGCGCACCACCACATTGGCGACGAAGGCGGTCGACACGAACATGAAGAACAGGCTGAGGATCAGGAAGGTGGTGGCGATGGCGCTGGGCGAGTTCACGTGCACGTTGGCCGTGGAGCCGAGCTGGATATTGTCGCTGGTGACCGAGCCGAACGTCAGCAGGAAGAACAGCCCCGCCGACACCCAGAACACCGGGCTCTTCAGCTGGTAGCGGAGCTCGAAGCTCGCGATCTCGCCAAACATCCGCGCGGACCTCAGGCGGCGTTGCGGGCGGCGTGCAGGCTCGAGAAATAGACATCCTCAAGCCCACCCTGCATGCGGGTGAACCCATCTCCGGGATCGTTGTCGCTGAGCACGTGGACCACGGTGCGGCCGGCCGACAGACGGGTCGAGATCAGGTCGTAGCGTTCGCGCAGGGCCGGGACGTCGACCTTGTCCACAGCCTTGGTCCAGATGCGACCGTCGAGTTCGGCCACCAGGATCGCGGGCGCGCCCTGGCGCACGATGCGGCCATTGGCGATCACCGCCATGGCCTGGCACAGGTCCGCCACGTCCTCCACGATGTGGGTGGACAGGATGACCACCACGTTCTCGCCGATCTCGGCCAGCAGGTTGAGGAAACGGTTGCGCTCCTCCGGATCAAGACCAGCGGTCGGTTCGTCGACGATGATCAGGGCCGGCCCGCCGATCAGGGCCTGGGCGATGCCGAACCGCTGCCGCATTCCGCCGGAAAAGCCGGCCAGCGCCTTCTTGCGCACGCCATAGAGGTTCACCTGCTCCAGCAGGCGCTCGACCTCGACCTTGCGCGTCTTTGGATCGGCGATCCCCTTCAGCACCGCCATATGGTCGAGCATGTCGTAGGCCGACACGCGGGGGTAGACGCCGAAGTCCTGGGGAAGATAGCCAAGCGTGCGGCGAAGCTGCTCGGGCGTCTTCAGCACGTCGATGTCGTCGAAGTGGATGGCGCCGGAGGTGGGGGTCTGCAGGGTGGCGATGCAGCGCATCAGAGTCGACTTGCCCGCCCCGTTCGGCCCGAGCAGGCCGTACATGCCGCAGGGCACGTTGAGGATCACTCCATCCAACGCCCGGACGCCGTTGGCGTAGACGTGGGTCAAGTCGTTGATCTGAAGCATTGCTCGCCCCGCTCTCACGGCGACGCTGCACGGGCGGGGGCGCCGAAGCAAGTGAAAGCCATGTAACATCGAGGCAACACAGGCGTTCACAGGGGCGCCGCAACACGGTAGGGCGCATGCCCATGACCTCCTCCTCCGGCTGTAGCTGCCCCGAAGACCATGATGGGCCAATCGCAAGGCTGATCGCGCGCAACCGCGCGTGGGCCGAGCGGAAGACCAGCGTCGATCCAGGCTTCTTCCAGCGCCTGGCCTCGCAGCAGAGTCCCGCCTACCTCTGGATCGGCTGCTCTGACAGCCGTGTGCCGGCGACCGAGATCGTGGACCTCGATCCAGGCGAGATGTTCGTCCACCGCAACGTCGGCAATCTCGCTCCGCTCGGGGACGCCAACTACCTGTCGGTGCTGCAGTATGCGGTGCAGGTGCTAAGGGTGCGCCACATCCTGGTGGTAGGTCACTATGGCTGCGGCGGGGTGCTGGCGGCGCTGCAGCCGCCGCGCGAAGGCCCGGTGGAGCAGTGGCTCACGCCGATCCGGCAGGTGGCCCGAGCGCATAGGGCCGAGTTGGACGCCCTGCCCGACGACGCCGCCTGCCACGACCGGCTGTGCGAACTGAACGTGCTGGCCCAGGTGAAGAGCGTCGTCGCCAACCCGATGGTGACCGAGGCCTGGGCGTCGGGCGCGGACCTGACGGTCTATGGCTGGTGCTATTCCGTCGGCACCGGCCTGATCACCGACCTGAACGCCACCGTGTGCGGCCCCGACACCGCGAAGGGCGTTTAAGCCGGCTCGACCCTGAGCAGATCGCCGGGGCCGGCCATGGCTAGCAGCCTCTCCAGGTCCGCATGCGCCAGGGCCACGCAGCCCTCGGTCGGCGGATAGCCTGGCTTGGCCACATGCAGGAAGATCGCCGAACCCAGCCCCGGGACAGGCGGATCGTCGTTGTGGGCCAGGATGCAGACGAGGTCGTACAGCTCGTCGTCGCGCCACATCCGCTCGCAGCTGGCCGGGTAGGGCAAGGTCACCGGTCGGTTGTAACGCACGTCTTCGGATGCATCGCACCAGCCATCCTCCGGCGCGATGGCCGTTACCGGCAGGCGGGTTTCCGGCGCCCTGCCCCGATCAGGCCGATAGAGGACCCGCAGCAGCGGCCAGGACCCGAGCGGCGTCTTCCCGTCGCCCTCACGCTTTTCGGCGGCGGCGATCGCGCCCGAGCGGCCGAGCGCGCAGGCAACCGTCCGCTCGCCGATCCGGCAGCGCCCGTCGGCGTTGGCGATGAAAATCATGGGGCCTCCGTTTTTCCTTTGGGCCTTTGCGCCGGGGCGTTTGCAAGGCCATATGTGCTCCATGGCCCAATCGAGAACTATCCTGATCGTCGACGACGACGAGGATTTGCGCGGAGCTCTGGCGGAGCAGATCGACCTGGAGGACGACTTCAGGACCGTCCAGGCCAGGACCGCCAGCGAAGGTATTGCGACCGCCAAGGAGATCCGCCCCGATCTGATCCTGCTGGACGTCGACTTGCCCGACATGGACGGACGCGTCGCCTGCAAGCAACTCCGCGACGACGGCGTGCTGGCGCCAGTGATCATGCTCACCGCCGCCGCCAGCGACGCTGACACCGTCATGGGCCTGGACGCCGGCGCCGACGACTATGTCACCAAGCCGTTCCGCTTCGCCGTGCTGCTGGCCCGTATCCGCGCCCAGCTCCGCAGCCACGAGCAGTCCGAGCACGCGGTGTTCCGCATCGGCCCCTACGAGTTCCGCCCGGCCCAGAAGCTGCTGATCGATGAGAAGCAGAAGAAGATCCGCCTAACGGAAAAAGAGGCGAACATCCTCAAATACCTCTACCGCGCCGGCGAAAAGCCGGTCTCGCGCGAGGAACTGCTGACCGAGGTGTGGGGCTACAACGCCGGCGTAACCACCCACACGCTGGAAACCCACATCTACCGCCTGCGCCAGAAGATCGAGCCTGAGCCCGGCGGCGCCAAGCTGCTGCTCACCGATACCGGCGGCTACCGGCTGGCGGTCTGATCCCGCTTCAAGCCGCGTTCAGGGCTTCGGCCCGGGCGCGCTCGGCGCTCCAGACCTTCACGGTAAGGCCGCCCGCCTCGGTCGGCGGCAGCGCAACAATCTCTTGGCCGCGCAGACCGGCCTGGTCCATCCAGCGGCCGATCTCCTCATCGGAGAAACCGAGACGTCGGTGCTGGTGCGCCTCTCGAAGGTATTCCAGGCCGTGGGGAGCGAAATCCACGATCAGCAGCCGCCCGCCCGGCGAGAGCAGCCGCGCCGCCTCCGACACCGCGCCGGCCGGATCGCCCAGGTAATGCAGCACCCGATGGATCACCACCCGGTCCGCCGTCTCCGCGGGCAGGCCGGTGGCGTGGATATCGCCGTGGCGCAGCTCCACCCGCTCCAGCCCCATTTCCGCAGTGTGGGCGCGGGCGATGTTGAGCATCTGCTGCGACAGGTCCAGGCCGATGGCGTGGGCGGCGTTCGGGCCCAGCAATGTGAGCATCCGGCCCGAGCCGGTGCCGAGGTCGATCAGGCGGCGGTAGGGCCCCGCACCCGCCGCGCGCAGGATCGCGGCCTCGACGGCGTCTTCGGCCACGTACAGCGAGCGGATCTCGTCCCAGCGCGCCGCATTGCGGGCGAAGTAGGCCTGGGCCTCGGTGTGGCGCGCCCGCCGCACGGCCTCGAGTTTCTCCAGGTCGCGCTGATGGTCGGGGTCGCCCGGGGCGATCGTCTCCAGCACGTTCTGCAGGAAACCGCGCTGCGGTTCGCTACCCCCCAGGCGATAGAACACCCAGGCGCCGTCCGGAAACCGCTCCACCAGCCTGGCCTGAGCCAGGAGCTTGAGGTGCCGCGACACCCGGGGCTGGCTGTGCCCCAGGATCTGGACAAGCTCCATCACCGCCAGTTCCTCGCGAGCGAGGAGCGCAAGCACGCGCAGGCGGGTCGGCTCTCCCGCCGCCCGCAGCATCTCAACCAAATGTTCGGCGCTGGCCGTCATGCCTCCATACAGCGGGTGCAGACCCTATCTGTAAAGCCGGTGCGTCGAAGCGGAGCCGGAACCGGAGTAGTCTCCACCCGTTCGGCGCTCCAAGATCGGCGCGTCTCGCCAGCCCAACCTTCGGAGCCCTCTATGCCCACGCCTCTCTCCCGCCGCGCCGCCAAGCTCGCCGGCGCCGCCGCCCTCGCCATGGCGGCGGCCCTGCCCCTGGCCCTGGCCTCCAC